>DAIDMG010000037.1 GCA_027449105.1 Acidiphilium sp.
GATTTCGACGCGTGCTTTTTTGTTTTCGAAGTAGCGAAGTTTCATGAGGGGTGGGTTATTCGGCGGGGACGAGGCGGGAGGTGGTGGTTTGCTGGCGCATCAGGGGGATGACGGGGGCGCCGTCGGTTCGGTTGAGCACCATGGTTTTCAGGGTTTCGAGCTGGTGGAGGATGAGGCGGACCTGGTTTGAGAGCAGGTTGAAGGTAGCGAGGCCGAGCATGGCGATGAGGATGCCGAGTGCGGTGGCGACGAGGGCGTCGGCGACGCCGCCGGTGACTTCGGCGGGGGCGTGTCCGGGTTTGGCGAGGACGGAGAAGGCGTGGAACATGCCGATGATGGTTCCGAACAGGCCCATGAGGGGGGCGAGGGTGATGACGGTATCGAGGATCCAGAGGCGCCGGTCGAGGCGCGGGGCGATGACCATGATGGCCTCGTCCATGCGGTTGCCGAGGGCATCGGAACTGGCGGTGCCCGCGTGCTGCAGGGCGGTATCGAGCAGCACGGCTTCGGGCTGCCGGCCGGCGAGGTTGCGGAGTTCCTCGAGATCACCGGCGGAAACCCTGCCCATGCTGGCCATGCGGTGCACGAGGGCATTGCCTCGCAGGATGGCCCGGCGGAGATACCACAGCCGATCCAGTGTCACGGCGGTTGCGACCAGAAGCAGGAACGCCAGAACGTAAAGAACCCCGTCCGAATAATTGGCGAGATGAACAATATAAGCGAACGACACAGCCACCGTCTCCGTCAGTTGCAGGCACCGCGAGCCTTAACCGATCCAAACCACTTTTAGTGTGACAGATCAGTGACATTTACACACCAAAATAACATAATGTTTTTGATTTTCTTGATAGTTTCAATCGGATCCACTTTTACCGTATTGCAGCCATGCACACGCCTTCACTCGACATGGCATTGCCGGCGTCTTGTCACAAGTTCGTGACCGGACGAACGCTGCACTGATTCGGACCATAAATGTTAAACTGATAACGGGCGATCAGCGCATGTCTCAGAGATCGCACTTGCACAAAAAACGATCTGCAGTGGAAAGGGGAGCCTGGCAATGGGCGCCATCGTAAAGCAGTAAAAAAAGATTCTGGCGCCGGTGAAGGCTAGCAATCATCGACATCGACCGCCCGGATGTGAATGGCTTTGATCTTGAGTCGCATATGGTGCGTGAACCAGGAACGACTCGTAATCGAGCTAGCGAACACATTGTAAAACGAATTCTATGCGGTCTGTGAATGCAAACAAAACATGACGGCAGCCGTAGGCGTCAGCCACCGAAGCAGGATCTACAAATTCCCTTAAGGTGTTTGGACTATATGACGGACCATGATGAGGTAAAGATCTGTTCCCGCTCGAATCGTGGCTGCGTTTTGAGGTCGACAGCATTGTTGGCAGCTTTGCCAGGGCGCAAGGGCGCTCGAACAGATTTTTGGCCTGTACCGTGGCAACCGCGTTGTGGATATTGTCGAGGCCGAGGACCCGCGTGGCTATCACTTGCCCGGGCCACGCGAACGTTAAGAACGAACCTGGTGTGTTGTCCCAGAGGCCCCACGCTATCTTTATCTTCTTACACAGAAAAATCACGGATGAAACGCTGATATGCTCAAGCCTATACAAAAAAGCCGTGTTTATACTCCCGGGAATGTTCATCGATTTATTTGTGACGTTTTGCAAATCAGTTAGACTGGTCTGTTGGGTAAAGTTACAATACGATGACATGTTTAACAAATAATATCCTATTTTCAAAAATAATATCGCGATAACCAGATAGATATCTGGCTATGTTAAACTTTAGTGACGGAACCTTATTGTCATAAAAAATAAATGTATTCTCTCTTCTGTTCATACTATCAGGCGCCCGTTCCTAAAAAATAGTCAACTACAAATTAACACCAGTTTGAAAATGACATCCCGACAGATGTTGTTTGCAAATCTAAGAAAGGGCAAAAAATGGCTGTATTCCATAAATCGGGCTTCGTGAAATCGGGATTGCGTATGGCCCTTTTGGGGGGCGCCAGCGCCTTTGCGTGCCTACACCAAGCCAATGCGCAAACAGTGAACGCCGGCCAAGTATCCGCGACGTCGAAATACTACACGCATCTCGGCAAGACTAGCACCAAGCTGACCAAGAAGAAGGTTTTTAAGTCAACACAGTCAGAGGCCGTGGTCGGCAGGCAGGACATAGAAGCGCTTGGACCTTCCACAAGCTCCGCGGGAGCATTATCTGCAGCGCCAGGTGTTCAAATCCGAGGTTATGGCGGGAATTCATCCACGGCCCGCTACCAGATTCAGATTCGCGGGTCAAAGGTCGGGTGGTCTTCCACCAATGGCGATGCTGATCGTAACGGGATTACCGTGCTGTTTGACGGTATTCCGATGAACAATACGATCGCTCACAACGGCCAATGGGATTCTAACGAGATCCCGATTACGCAGCTCTTCAGCGGTATCAACATCATCTATGGTCCTGGAAATCCGGCGTCGCGCTGGTTCGACTCTGTTGGTGGTACGATTGACTATGTTCCAGTGCAGCCAACTAAAAGACCTCACTATGAAATTGGCGGGCTCTACGGGAGCGACGCAACCGCAGGCGGGCACTTTATCCTGGATTCAGGCCTTCATGACGGCTGGAGTGCGGTTCTCGCTGGTGGTTACTCCAGCAACCACAGCTACTGGCGAGGGACATCGTACGGTCACTACAGCTGGCCTTCGGAATCGGACGCTCTTTTCGGCAAGGTCACGAAATTCTTTAACAATGGCTCAATCAGTTTTGGTGGCTACAATGACAATAATACGGAATATGCGCCGCGGCCCAATTTTATACCGCTTTTTCCGCTTGCCGGTGTCACCGTTACTGGCAATCCGGATTCGCCACTATTCAGCCAGCCGACATCCGGATTCTACGGGGCTGGAGTGCCGAGTGTCTGGTTCAAGAAGCTCCAGGTCCGCGACTACATGCTGTACAGCAAACTCTCACTTGATCTCTCGAGCAGTGTGACTCTTCATAACGATATCTGGTACCGTCATGGTCACCGAGTCCATTATCGCGTTAACAATTACGGCACGAATGCTGTAAGTAGCCCCGGTTATACGCCGAACCCGACGAATGCGGAGTATTACTTTCCGAAGACCGACCAGTACGGCGATCGCATGTGGATGGAGTGGCATCTTCCCTTCAATGATGTAAAATTTGGCGGTTACGGAATTCTTGAGCGCTATTTTTCTCCATACGATGGCTATAATAGCACGGGATATCTCGGTGACACGCAAAGCAACCCTGCCAGCATTCAGCGCTTTACACTTTACACGACGTATCTGACTGCCTTCCTTCAGGATGGGATCAGCCCGATCCAAGGCCTCACAATCACTCCCGGTATCGCTGGCGTTTCCTATAACACGAACTTTACCAACAATCTTCCCTACGGGCCAGGCACGACAGCGGGCAGTAGCGGCGGTGTTTTTGGCAGTGTTACCAATGCTGTCGGGGCCAGAGATGCGTCAAAAACCTTTGTAAGAGCGGAACCGTCTCTTGGCCTTCGCTACGAGCCCGTGCCGTGGGGTGCTATCTACGCCAACACATCGCTTGCCTACCAAAATCCAACCGACAATTCCTTCGGGGCCAATCAGAGCACCTCACCAAATATCGCAGTCCTGAAGCCGGTTCAGGCGCGCGACTATGAGGCCGGCTTCAAGCTTTTCAGTAACAATCTTCCCGTGATTCACAGAGCTGTGCTTGATGTGAATTACTTTGAGGATACCCTAACCGACGAGTCGATCGCAATCTATCATACGAATGTCACGACCGTCAGCCTCGCCGCCGCCAACGCGCGGTTGCAAGGATTTAATATCGCTGGCGAAGTAGAGCCAACGTTCCATTGGCGCATTTTTGCCAATGCTAGCCTCGATCATAATCGCTACCTCCAGTTCCTCGACGGCAACGGTGTTCTTCACTACAATGAACCGATTGCCTACAATCCGAGTATTCTGCTCAATGCGGGGCTTAACTACCGCACTTTTGTCGGGTCCACTCTTGTGACCGTCGGTTTTCTAGACCAGTACACAGGATCTCAGCACTACTTCAACAACTTCACGAACAACGTCGCACACAGAACCTTGCCGGGATTCAATGTCGCCAATCTTTCACTCTCGGCGAATATTCCCGTTCCTCAGGTCTTGACAAATGACATCAAAGTTCTTGAAGCATCACTCAACATAAACAACGTTTTTGGAAATCGCTATAATGTCAATGGTTACGTTACAGGCGGCGGCTATTTTGGAACCAATTACGCAGGCACCAATACAGCGGATACCATCCTAGTCCAACCTGGTGCGCCGCGGCAATTCATTGCGGCGTTAACGGCAAAATTCTAGATCGTGAGAACATCATATAACCGGCCCTTTGTCGTTGCGATGAACAGAAGCGCGTTGGCAGAGTAAATAAGAACTGCCCGTCAACACTCCGGGGGATCAATGCTCCCGGAGTTTCCTTTACGCGAGTAGCCGGCCGCCATACAAAAACAATCCTTGTATAAGGCTTTGTTATAGAAATGGATATTTCGAAAAGCCGTCTTGTTGGTCTCGTTTGAGGGTCTGAAAGTTGCCTCCCGAGGGTTTGCATCGGGTAGGGCGGATTGATCTCCTGATTTCTATGGCCCGAGGGATTTCCGAAACAGCGTTTTTTGGTGCTTTCGATATTGGGTCGCGGCTCTCGTGCTGAGCGGGATGAGACGCTGCATGTTATGGGAGCGACGCCTTCCGAATCCCAGTTACGACGAGTGGCCAACTGACGGAGGGAGTTATGTCGTTTGAACTCGTGGCTATTAATCTCCACAAGATATCGTCTCACATTCGCTGTATGAGCGATGACGGAATTGTCTTGTCGCGCAAGAGCGCGCGAT
This sequence comes from Acidiphilium sp., assembly GCA_027449105.1. Taxonomy (GTDB): domain Bacteria; phylum Pseudomonadota; class Alphaproteobacteria; order Acetobacterales; family Acetobacteraceae; genus Acidiphilium. The sequence goes on from DAIDMG010000037.1 coordinate 4,905, forward strand.
CTAATACCAACCTGCCTATCTGATGACCGTTTGAATCCACTCGCGTTGGGTAATTGAGGCGATGCGTTCTGGCATTTGCATGAGCTTGTTCCATGCGTTTCTGCAGGCGGCGAGGATATCGTCATAGGTATTCCAGACCTGATGGCTCAGAAAGTTGGCGCGAAGGAATTGCCAGATGTTTTCGACCGGGTTGAGTTCGGGCGCATAGGGCGGCAGGGGCAGAAGGCTGATGTTGCCGGGCACCGGCAGTCGTTCGCCGGGCTGATGCCAGCCGGCGCCATCGAGCACCAGCACGGCGTGAGCACCGGGTGCCACTTGCGTGCTGATTTCACGGAGATGTTCGGCCATGGCCTCGCTGTTGACTGCGGGCATGATGATGGCTGCCCCAATGCAGCGCTGCGGGCAGACGGCACCGAATAGATAGGCGGAGTCATGACGGTTATCGCGCACGGCTGCCGGCCGAGAACCCCGCGAGGTCCAGAGGTAGGTCAGGGTTCCCTGCTGGCCGACCCTGGCTTCATCGGCGAACCAGATCTCGAGCGGCTTGCCGGATGCCGCGACCGGGGTCGCCGCGGCTACCAGGCTGGCGAAGTCTTTTTAAAAATGTCCTGTGCCGCAGCATCCTTCTTTGGATGATAGGGGCGCGGCTGGACGCGGGTGAAATTGAGCCGCCGCAACATGCGGCCGATTGTCGTTTCATGCAGGGTGACCGCAAACTCAGTTTCAATCCGCCGCTGCAGATCGACGCAACGCCACCGCACCACCCCATCACGCTCCAGATCCGGTCCTTCCTTGACCCAGGCCGACAGTTGCGCCTGCTGCGACGTCGACAAGCGGGGCGGCGGGCCGTTGCGGCGGGGCAGATCACAAAGCCCATCCAGCCCGGATGCATTGTACCGGTGCACCCAGTCGCGCAGGGTCTGACGCTCCATCGCGCACGCCTCGGCCGCATCCCGCCGCGACCAGCCTTCAAGAACAAGGGCTATTGCCAGTAGACGTCTCGAAATTTTGGCATCCGTTGACCGTGCCGCACGCTCCCGCAGCGCCTCAGCAGATAACTCCAAACGCGTGATCACTACCGTCATCGCCGTCCTCCTTCACAGGATATCAGCGAATCACACACTACCAAGCCGAAACAATTCACATTCGAGTCAACGGACCCTCTCGCTGGTATAAGCTGTTCGCGGAGATCAGCGAGCTATTGCCATCCCATACCGCTATAAAAGCCCGCCTCACCACGCATCATTGGGGATGGCTCCTTTCAGAATGCAGGCCACCGAGCTCTCCCGATCTACACGCGCTTTGTCAAAACCGTTTGTCTGCATAACCAAGAATTACGCAGTAGGTGCCGAAGCAGAGAACTTCCCGACGATGCGCTTCGGTCCAGTAAAGGCAATGGCTCAACAGGGCCCGCAAGCGCTGCAGCGAGTTCACGAACGACAAGCGCCAATTTTTTCAGTGTTAACAAAAGGGAAGTCATTGAGTTAAGCGCCAATGGCGCTTAGGTAAACTTGGTTGTTGTGTCTGTGCTGTAATAGCTATTGACTTGCCTGTAGACAAAGATAAGGAGCGAGCAGAGAGCAAGAACATTATGAAGAGCACTAAAGGAGTTAAGAGCACTCCGGTAATGTGACTCATTATTGGTGCAACGCCGGGCCATAGCCAAATCCAAAGCATGGGGTCATTGATTGTAAGCTTGCGGCGTTGCGCCATAAGCATGGCGCAACAGACTGAACATGACACCATATCCATGGAGTAACCGTAAGGGCTTACAAGCAGCGATGCGCTACAGACCATCGCAGCATAGGGTATGACAGAGTCGGTCGTTAGAGATGTACTTCGGCATCGCCATATTAAGTAAGACATTGCCAAAATAACAATAGTACTTGCCGTCAATTGAGCTGCCTCGGAAGTCAAAACACCACTTCCAAAGCTGCGGAACATCCAGAAAAAAGATGTCCCACTCATCTCATTGGATTGTGGCCATCTGTAATCAAGAACCGCTCGCGACTCTGCAAGTCCCTTTGTTAAATAGAGCCACCACGGATGAATCCCGAAAAGAATTACGTCTAAGGCGAGGAGGATGAGGCCGATGCCAATTGCATACGCTAGAGCTTTCCATTGGCTTTGGAGTACGAAAGCAACCGGGACGACCAAGGCGGTTTGAGGCTTGAACGCAGTTAGAGCCAATGCGGAGCCAGAAAGCAAAGGCTCCTTTCTGGACAAAAGTAACGTGGCAACCGTTGCCGCCCCTACCAGCGTTCCGTATTGACCAAGCATTATTGATGCCATGCTCGCAGGGCCGAGTATGCCCAACCCGATGCTGATCCAAGTGAGCCGAGCAAGCCGCAAAAGTATGGCGGCAATTATAATTGTACCAATGTTCCAGAACCAGAATGCGATCCGGAGGGGAAGAAATGAGAAGAGAAAGCCGGGAAGAAACGCGAGTGGCGGGTATAGCCACGGAGGCGTCGCCACGGGGTGGTGAAAGAATCTATCATGATATTGAGCAATTTGCCGGGGCTGGTACAAGACCGCAATGTCATTTGCGCGCGCGAGTCTTCCCGCGAGCCATAGGTTCGCGAAATCGCCTTCATATGGCATGGGCAATGGCTGGGGCGCTCGTTGGGATTGGTAATGTTTTGCCAACGCCTGGGTGCCCCACATGGAGATCATGGTACGATAGTCGCAAACGGCGACGGAAAGCGAAAATGCTGAAAAAATCAGAAAAAGAGCCATGTTTTTGCCGGCTTTCGTAAGGCCGCGCACGGTCGGCTGCTTTTCTTGAATAAGACGGCGATTTAGGGCTTTCATGGTATTTGCCTCCGCTTATCAAGCTTGTAACGCAGGGCGGGGTGCGGAAAGATCATAAAGCCACCGAACGGCTGGGTCGGGGCGGAAGGAATGGTGTGTTTGGTAATCCACGCACAGTCAGCTGCCGGCGCGAAACGCGCTGCTATCTTTGAATTGATGATTGGCCCGAAGCACCCGATCAGGTGGTACGATGATGGGGGAGGAAGGCGTCCCTGCGGAATAACCAGCCCATCCAAGCCTGAAAAATCACGAGCCGGAGGGATGGCAACCAGTCGGGTGTGAGCGCCAAAATAGAGATTGCTGGGCATGAAGCGACTGGCAGCGCCGACGGTTTTCGGATGGAAATGCGCGAGCGCCATTTCTGCCAACGAGGATGGTACAAAGTTTGCGAGTTCGAAACGAACGATGGGCGAGCTCAGCATGCCCACCAAAGACACGATGGCGGCTGTTGCCGTGATGGCGGCAGGGAGGTGACGGGAAAGCCGGACAAGGCCGACGCCTGCAACGGGAACAAGGAGTGCGATCATGGGGAAGAGAAAGCGAAGTTCCTTGTGGCCAAACATCGAATACGTGAGAAAGATCGTGGCTGCAGTTAGTGTCGTGATTGGAAGACGGCGGGCGCCAATAGCGACAGTTAGGGCGATCATAGGTGTTGCCCATAACCAATCCTCGAGGAGAGCCGCCGGATAGAAGGTCCATCCTTCATGTCCAAAGACGATACCAACGTTGTCGACGCCGTTCAGTTGCAGATTCAACCAGAAGCTGCGGAAAGGTGTTCCCCATGTTATCCAATCGAGCAGGCCGGCGAGGACCACCGGGACTGCGCCGGCAGAAACACCGACAAGCCACCGGCGAGGCTGGTTCCGGCATAATCCCATGCCCGCTACTGCAATTGCCGGAGCCAGTGCGTTGCGGAGCACAAAAGCAACGCCAAGCAAGGTGGCAGCGGTGGCAATACGGCGGGTTGAGTCATGTGCGCAAAAAGATGGTGCCAGCTCCGCTGAACCGACGGGCTCAATGAGAAAAAGGGCAGGAAGTAGCACATACGCAGCGAGCGCACCTTCCAGCGGATGTGGTGCCATAACCCACAAGTCGGGCCAAAGGGCAGCCGCCAACCCGGCCAGCCAGGCACCGCGTTTGCCATCAAATTTCAAGCCCCAGAGCGCCGCACACACTACAACGCTTAGCGACGCAATGCTAAGCAGCGTCCGAATCACGGCAAGGCCGAATGCAGGAGAGGAGACGACCAAGCGCGCAGCGGCCATCGGGAGGGCAAGCGCGAGTGGTATAAGCCAGGAACGCAGCCCCACCCGAAACTCCCACGGGATGTAGCCGTGACCAAACACAAGGCGATGAGCTTGGCCGAGATACTGATAAATCTCATCAGGAACTATATAATTCGGAAATGCTAGGCCAATGGCGATCCGAAGCGTGGCGGCGAGCAGGAGAATGGCAGGCAGAGGAGAACACCGATCTAGAATCGAAACCATGTTTTGTTTTGCCAGAAAGACCGGCGATTTGTCGGCGGGTTCGATGTTCATGTTTCCCTGTCCATATTTGGTACCTTGCTGTACCATCATTACGCTGCTGTGCCGATCATGCCGGGCTATTGTGAGCAACGATTCCCCGTATCGGATGGGGGCATCGAGACCCGCCCGAGATTTCAGAGCATGCGGGGGCGTGCGATCGGTATGTCTTCTGGTAAGGGAATAAACTCGCCACTGTCACCGGGCGGCAATGCAAACCGGCCATCAAGCCATCTCCCAGCGCGCCAGTCCATTTTCGCCTGCTCGATACGTTCAACGCTGGAAGCGACAAAGTTCCACCAGATATAGCGGGGGCCTGAAAGACTCGCACCGCCAAGAATCATTAGTCGTGTACCAGTTGGCCCGGCCTTGATCGTGATATGATCTCCTGGACGGAATACTAACATGCGGCCGGACTCAAAAGCCTGGCCGGCGACCTCTATCGAACCTATCGATACGTAGAGACCACGGTCTTCGTGATTGTCTGGCAAAGGAAACATCGTACCAGGATGCATAATAATATCGGCGTAAAATGTCTCGGTGAATGTGCGTACCGGCGCAGTTTTCCCGTAGGCCGAACCGAGAATCAGTCGGACGTGAACGCCTTCGCTCTCCAGTTGAGGCAGATCCTCTTTAGCGTGGTGCTCGAAAGAAGGATTAGTGTCTTCAGCGGTATCCGGCAGGGCTACCCAGGTCTGGATTCCAAATAACGAGTGTCGATTTTCACGCGTATTTGGGCTGGTACGCTCGGAATGGCTGATACCATGCCCTGCAATCATCCAGTTGACTTCTCCGGGATAGATCAACTGGTTGGATCCCAAGCTATCGCGGTGCCAAAACTCTCCTCGGTACAGATAGGTGACCGTGCCAAGCCCGATGTGCGGATGAGGGCGCACATCCACGCCTTGACCGGCAATAAACTCGACTGGCCCCATCTGGTCAAAAAAAATGAAGGGCCCGACCAGTTGGCGCTTTGGTGCAGGCAAGGCACGCCGCACTTCGAAGAGACCGAGATCCCTGGCGCGGGGGATAATCAGTGTCTCAATGCTCTCGAGGGTCGTGGCATTGGGGCATTGCGGTTCGAGCGTCGGGTTCCAACTCATGGACTAATCTCCTTGTCCCTTCAGCCAGAGGTGGCGATATTTTTACCTGGCCTGACCTCCCCTCAAATAGCCCGACGAAGAACGCCTGGATACGGTCGGAATTTTCGGGCACTTGTCTACTCAAGATCATATTGGTGAGCCCATTATACGAATATTTTGTTTCTAAAGCATATGTTGTTCTCGTCAGCTTATTCGCCAGCCGAATTGCGGAGCTGTCAGCTGATTGGATGGAGTTTGATCTACGGAAATAGCGGGTGTCTGTCTGCCTGGTCACAACAGGCGTCAGTCGGGGACTACGTTGGAAGCGGTCTTTCGTAACAATATGATAAAAAATTTGTCGACATTATGGGACTTCATATCTGAGTGTTCACATGTCGCACACAAGAAATTTGCGAACGCTCGGTCGTCTGGGTCGATGGCAAGGAGGGAAGAGCAGAGGCGCTTCGGAATCTGCCTTCTTCAAGTTGGACGTCTCTAATAATCCTACGTTTTGGTAATCGTGTTGCCTTGTGGGTGACGACGGCGGCGTTGGGGGAGCGAAGCCGGGTGTTTTGATCTGATAGTGGGGAGCGGCGGGACGTTTTGCGGCCGATCCGGCCGCTATGGCGCTCATGCGGGGCGCGACTCTCCTGTTGAGCCAGAGACGAGGCGTTGCATGTTGCAGGCGAGATTGGCCAGGCCGATCTTCGTCGTTGCCCGGGCGATTCCGGTCGAGCGTACGAGCAACGCCATCGGCCTCTTCTGTCGGGCGAAGATATGCTCGACCGCCGAGCGCATCCCATTGTCGGCCAGCCATGCCTCGCTCTTCTTCGATCGACACGCCGTAATCCGCCCACACGCTGGCCGCCGAGTTGGTCCTGTCGATCAACCCGATCAGTTGTGCCGCGTCATGGCGGGCAGCGTCAGTCATCGCCCAGGTCCGGATCAACCCATGCTGCCGGTCGATCGCCACATGAGTCTTGTAGCCGAAAGTCGGGATCGCGAGGTCGACGACCGACGCCGAGCCGTCCGGCTTCGCCCTGGTGAACTTCACCGTCCAGCGCGCGTCAGTGTCCTTCTGTGCCGCCCTGGCCGGCTCATCGGGCCAGATCTCCACCGCCGTCTTGCCTGCCCTTGATCGCTGCTTTTTCTGCTGCGGTGTAGCGCTGCCGTGGCGCCGGGATCAGGCTCGCGTCAACGATCTGACCCGATATCGCCAGATAACCGGTCTCCTTCAGCCACGCCTCGAATACCGCAAACAGCTTCGCAATCGCCCCGGCCTCGGTCAGCAACTCACGAAACAGCCAGATCGTCCTCGCATCCGGTGCCTTGTCCGACAGCCCCATGTCCAGGAACCGCATGAACGACAGCCGGTCACGGATCTGGAACTCCGCCTGGTCATCAGAGAGATTGTATAGCGCCTGCAACACCGGGATCTTGAACATCAGCACGCAATCATACGGCGGCCGTCCACCCCGGGACCGGTCGCTCCGGTTCAGCGCCTTCTCTAGCCGATACCACAACGCCTCAAAACTCACGACCTCCTTCTCAGCCGCTCCAGCGGATCCGCAGCCTTCGATAACGCCGCATACCGATCGTCCAGATCAAAAAATCCCGGTTGCGACACCATCCCATCCGCCCTCATGCTGTCAGCACCAGAGAATCACTAAAGCCGCCCAGACGCCAGAGGTTTTTCGAGGCGTCCAAATGCCAGATGCAATCCACTAGGTAGAAACAAACGGAAAACTGGTAAGGGAATTTTGTGACGATCGCATTGGCAATAAGTTTATGTTCGCGAAACGCAACACGAGCAGGTGTCTGTGAGGCCACGGTAACAAAAGTTAGGACTCGGAAGCGCGGCGCATGATCTGGTCTGGCATCACATGCTTATGGATGTTGAGGACCTTGGACTCCGACAAGGTACAGACACCGTCCTACTCAACCGGCAAGGCAACATGGAGGTAGTTTCTATACCGATCTCATCTGGAGCGAGCGAGCTTTTTTTGCTCGATGTTTTGGCGGGACCGGTGAGATCATTTCACAACGCAGCGGTCGCTTCTCTATCATGAGAAGATCATCAAGGTGAGGTGTCCAAGGTCGGATAAATAATGATGCTACACGTTGCGGCGCAACGGGATGCCCCTGTTCTGTTCATTGCGCTGCGCTGTAATCAAGCGTTAGATTGGGAGACCCAGAGGAGGGTTGTAGCCATATTTTGTCAGCATCACCGCACCCTTCGTGGAGGTAAGAAGGGCAACGAACTGTTTTGCGAGCTCCGGGTTCGGTGCCTCTTTCAGGATGGCTGCGTAAAAGACAAGTGGTTGGGGGCGGACGAGTGTTTTGCGACCCTTTACTTCGAGTGTTAGTGAAACGGTATTGTACCATGATTGGACCATTGCCGGATTGCTTAGATTAATTTCATCAGGGAGTTTAATAAAAGGAAGTTTCAATGACTTGACGGCGCTTTCGTAGCCTGAAGTCGCGTCGAGTTCGCCCGTGTCCAGCCGAGCCAGGAGCGAGGGTTCGGTGAAGATTTGCGACGGGTTAATCACCGGACCGAGAACGTTTTGCAGGAGATGTGGCTGATTGTAATAACGCTCGGCAAGCTTGAACGTGAAAACGATATTTCGCCCTTGCGGATCGGTCCGGGGATCCGTCCGGCCGAAGCGGAGATTTCTTGCCTGCAGCACTTCCCACCAACGCATTCGACCGGTTGCCGCAGCCTCCAGTTGTTTCACAAAGCGGGATTTTGGGCTGTAAGCAATGACCATCGCTGTGCTGGCAATCGGCACAGCCGAAGTGATCTTGCCTGCCTTCTCGACAACATTGATCGGCCCTGGGGTGATCGAGATGAAAGCGTCGGGAAGCATGGTTCCGGCAGCAATTTGGCGGGCAAGGGCGAAGGCGCCTTCACCGATCCCGCGGAAGGCGGCCCCTGTCTGTTTCGTGAATTCTGGGCCAAATCCCTCATTCATGAGGACGCCCATCGACCCGGCAAAGGCCACGGTGAGCGGAGGATGCGCTGCTTGCGCGATCACCGGCGCGGCGGCCGAGGCCGCCGCTAGACCGATTGATCCGCCAAAAGTTCGCCCAAGATCGCGCCGTGAAATCCGCATCATATTCTCCTGAAGTGGTCACGCCCTGCTATAGCCATTGGGTGACAGCAATATGTTCATTCGGCTATATCGTCAATCAATATATTGTATTGGCTATATCGATCAATTGTCCTCGCAGCCTTCAGCCGAATCAGCAGGAGGTAACCTGACAAAATCCCGTATCGTTATGCAATCGCCGTGAGTATGGGTGGTGGAGGTCGGTCAGGTGGCTGGCCCACGCGCCAAAAATAGAAAGAACGCGATGATGTTTTGCCAGGTCTGGTGTAACATGCGTTAAGGTAGTTCGAGCAATGCACCGTCCTCGTGGAAGATATTTTAAGCACTGCAACGGCTTATGCGCGGCCGGGAGAGGCAACGATCAAGGCCGACTTTTTAAGATGCGGAAGGGGTTTATATACGGCACAGAAAATCGCATGAAAACGGCTTTTTGTGCGTCAAGCACGAGAAGTCAGACGCGATGTTCGGCAATGACGTGGCTAATCAGTGTTAGCACAGAAGTCGTCGCGCGGCGGTCCAGAACATGAACGCTGCGGATGGGCAGCTGAACGATCTGCTGGCGGCTATGCTGGGCAATGCATGCCGAGACCATCGTGGAAAAAACGGCTTTGATCTCCGCCCGGTGTCCAAAAGGATATGCGGATGGTGAAGTCCACGAAGCTCTGACCGGCATAATGACGTAGTGTCGTTGCCGCTCGGTTAGTGAGTCAGATTATGGTAGAAAGCCCAGCCCATGATGGCAAGCATAATCACAATATAAATGCGCAGTCCCCAGAACACCGCCTGTTGCCAGCGGCGCAACGTCACGCGCTCAATCTGCATTGGCGGCGCGAGCCAATTCTCGCGTTCCGCCAATGCGGCAATGGCGCCAGTGTTGTCATCGTCATAGGTGGCCATGGCTTGCCTCACAACGCATTCGGAAAAACAGTTACAAGGCCGTATAGGCTGTTGCATACGATTAGCAGCACCATCACGCCGATGGACAACGTATTGCGCAGCGGTGAGTTTACATGCTCGCCAAGAAGCTCGCGGTCATTGAGCAGCATGAGCAGGAACAGCATCGCGGCCGGCATGAAGACCGTCGCGATGACCTGGACGGTGAGATTGAGGAACCCAACGGGCACATGTGGGAGCATCAGCACGCCGGCGGCCAGCGCCGCGCCAGCGATAGCGGGGCCATAGAAGGGCAATGCTTGCATCGGCCCCAAATTGATCGAACGTGGCAAATCAAACGCCTCACCAATGGCCCAGGCGGTACTGGCAGTTATAACAATTCCGGCAATCAACCCCGCTTCGACCAGTCCCAAGGCAAAGATGATCATTGCTGTACGACTTACACGACTACCTATGGCGGTCAGCACATCGCTGTCGCGCAGCGAGGCCGCGTTCGGAAGACCATGGAGATACTGGGCTGCTAACGCGATGATGGCCGCTGCTACTAACACCATGCCAATTACACCGAGCATGAGGTCACGGCGGCTCGCAGGGATGTCCTGTGGAAGCAGGCCCTTGTCGACCACGCATGATTGCTGGAAGAAGAGTTGCCAAGGAGCGATGGTCGTGCCGATATTGGCCGACACGAGAATCAGGAACGTGGCCGAAAGCAGTCCGCCCGGCAACTGCCAGCCTTGCCCCAAGAAGGTATGCCCGATGGCGCTCCAATCCGGATGCGCGCTCAGCACCAGTGGGATGAAGACGAGGTTTAACGCCGCGACGAACAAGGAGATCCGCTCCCAGCTATGGTATTGGAGGAACAGCAGGATGCCGGTGATGAAGGTGAAGGCGAGCGGAATCGTAATCAGATAGGAAACCCCGAACACCGCGCTGGCGACGCGGACGCCGATGAACTCGGTCATCAGCGTGAGGACATTGGCGGTAACAAGATCGACGAGCGAAAAAGCTCCCCAGAAGGCCCCATACCGTTTCCAGATCATTTCGGCATGGCCGCGCCTTGTGACCGTGCCCAAGCGAATAGTCATCTCCTGCACCAGGTAGGCAATGAAACCCAGCGGCACCAACAAAGGCAGAAACAAGCTGAACCCGTAGGCCGCGCCGGTCTGCGCGTAGGTGACCACGCCGCCGGCGTCATTGTCACCGAGCATGACCAGCAGGCCAGGCCCGATCAGGGCAAGGCCCAATGCCAGGCGGTTGATGAAGGTTCTGGGAGCAGCACGGAGCTTGGCAATGCGCAGCCTGTCACGGAGCCGAGCCTCCAATCCTTCGGGCACGGAAATCGCAGGCGCATGGAGGGGCAGCACGCGGTGATACTTGGCAGACATGAGGACAACTCCGAAGCAGATCGGCTGAAAGCGAGGTCGGCTCGAGTGTCAACGTTCCAGCCGAAACTCCGGCGCATCAAGCAGCTTCCAGACGAGCTTCTTGCGTCCGGTCATCTCATCTCGACGCCATGTAGCGACGATCCGGCGACGCGGTGGCAAGGTGGTGAGCCCCACATTGAGGCTGGAACGCGCTCCGGGGCGCACATTAATCTTCCGAAAGATCATGTCGATCCCTCCTCGAGGTTTGGTGTGTGGTCAAACTGGGAGGGATAGACTTAAGAATCAGCTGCCTGTCTGCGCCGATCCTTCAGGATATCCATCCCGGATAGAACGGCAGACCAGGGTTTGTGGGCAGAGAGGCGCTAAGCAGTGCCTACTGTCACTCTCCGAGGTCTGCCCGGTAGATCGCGGGTTCATGTGATCCTGCCAAAAGGTTGAAGGGTACCATCGGTGCTGGGCATCGCTGGTGCTTGCCGCATATACCCATAGGGGTATAAAGTCAAGGCCATCATGAAATACGCGGAAACTGAAAAACGCAAGCTTGCGCATCGGTTAAGCCGGATACGCGGGCAACTCGCGGCCATGCAAGCTGCTCTAGACGATGAAGCCTCTTGCACCTCCTTGCTGCAGCAGGCGGTGGCTTGCCGTGGCGCCATTGACGGATTCATTGGCGCGGTGATTGAGCACCACGTACGCCAGCATGTGGCCAGCCCGGCGGCGACAGATGAGGATCGTGTCTTTGCTGCTGAGGAGTTGATTAAAGTCGTGCACACGTACCTGACGTGAACCCGTTCTCCAAAACTACCTTCTCCAAAACTACCTTCTCCAAAACTACCTTCTCCAAAACTATATGAATCTGCGTGCAGTTGATTAAGACGGCGCGATGAGCTTGCTGTCCGCCCATACATATGCGTGTCAAATTGCATTGAATCGGGACCCCAGTTTTTCATCCAAAAAGGAGCCCCTATTCGGGCAGGGCTTTCGGTTGCTAGCGTGACGAAGGAAGGGCGAACCCTGACCGCGTATCCCGAATCCCGCAACTCTTCGTAAAGCCGCACAAGCGCAGACGCTCTCACGACGCCTTCTCGTCATTCTTCGGAAATAACGCCCCCAGCCGCTCACGCCATGGCCCGATTTTGGAAAACGTCTGCTTCTTTCGTTCGCAACGGAACGCCGTCGTATCCGACCCGACAACTTTTCGCACAACCTTCCGAGACACATGCGAGGCGTGGCAAATCTCCTTGATCGGCTTTCGTGGCCAAAATAGGCACAACAAATCTTCGCAATCGTTGTCGACGACAAGCATCCCAACCTCGGCCTCTTCGCATCAAGAGGCCAGAGTGGGCCCTTTAGCGCCAAGGACCGGATTGGATGCAAGTCACTCCCAAAGCAGGGCCATTTTTCCATGCAAATTCAAAAAGTTTTATCTATTTTAGCTCCTTTTGCCGTAGTAAAATCCGCCTAAGGCACGGAAGGGGCGGGACACAGGGCTCGCGCGGCACGCATCGGGTGATACGGTTGGGATGTATGCTGCGGCGGGATTCCTCGGTTGTGGCAGTTCGGCGTCAAGGGAGGATCACATGCCCGCTTGTCAATTCAAGGCCTGGTTTGTGTCCAAACGGTACGGCTATGGCGCCGGCATTCCGATATGCTGGCAGGGTTGGCTCTCAGTTGGGGTGCTGGCCGCGGCCATTGGAACAGCAGTTCTCCTCCTGTCCGGAGGCAGGTCGCGTGATAGTAATTGGCGTCAGCATCGTGGTCTTCTTGGTTGTGTGCTGCCTCAAGACCGAATGTGGTTGGCGCTGGCGCTGCGGAGATCGGTCGTGATGTCAGGCGCATCCGATGTCTGGACGCCGGTCGGCTAGCCGATCAATCGTTGCCATAGCCAAGCGTCGATCGCGTAAGGCCCTTTTTAAGGCTTCATCAGCTCATCGTCCCTGATAAAATGCTTTATTATCAGAATTTCAAAATAAAAAATAAACCAAGATACTCGTTAAATTGCGCAAGATTTTGAACGCTAAAAATTGTTTAGGGGAGACCTTAGGTTTGGAACCTAGATTGTATGGTGGCTATTAATGGCGGCAGGTGAACAGGGGGCCTTAGTGAAGGTAAGTCATTTGATGGGCTGAGAAACATGCCGGTTAGATGCTGCCTATCGCTTTATCCCGTTCGCTAATGCGGGTGGACATCGGCACGGCCGCCACCATATCAGGAGCCGTCCCCCTAGCGTGGCGGACAATTGATCCTTTTGTAAATATTCCGAAAAAAGGAGTTTTCATGTTTGTTTGCACCGCTTATGGCGCGACCGCTTCATCGTCCCCGCTACGACCGCTGCAGATCAACCGGCGTGATCCGGGAGCATCCGATGTCGAGATCGAAATTCTCTATTGCGGTGTGTGCCATTCCGACCTGCATTTTGCACGTAACGAATGGCAATTTACCGAATATCCGGCGGTGCCGGGACATGAGATTGTCGGTCGGGTGAAACGAGTCGGGACTTTGGTTAACAAATACAAGGTGGACGATCTCGTTGGTGTGGGCTGCATGGTTGATAGCTGTCGAGCCTGCCTGTCCTGCCGCGAGGGGCTGGAGCAATATTGCAATGCCGGCTTTGCCGGGCAGACTTATGGTGGGTTCGAGAAAGTGCTGCAGGAACCGACTAAGGGCGGCTATGCAGAGCGGATCGTCGTCGATCAGGATTTCGTGTTGCGGATTCCGGACACCCTGGATCCGGCAGCAGCGGCGCCCCTGCTCTGCGCGGGAATTACGCTCTATTCACCGCTGAAGCATTGGGGGGCGGGACCGGGAAAGAAGGTCGGCATCATCGGGCTCGGAGGACTCGGCCATATGGGAGTGAAGCTCGCACATGCGATGGGGGCAGAGACGGCTTTGTTCACGACGTCGTCCGGAAAGGCGGAGGATGCCAAGCGGCTAGGCGCCAACCATGTAATTCTCTCCAAAGACGACACGCATATGGCGGCGCATGCGGAGAGTTTCGATCTGATCATCGATACGGTTTCGGCAGCGCACGACCTAGCCCCTTATTTCAATACGCTAAAACGCGAAGCGACAATGGTGCAGGTTGGTGCGCCTGACCGGCCGCTGCCGTTCAACGTGTTTCCGCTTCTGGTCAAGCGGCGCAATTTCGCCGGTTCGATCATCGGAGGGATCAGGGAAACGCAGGAAATGCTCGATTTCTGCGGCACCCATGATATTGCTGCCGATATCGAGGTGATCCGGATGGACCAGATCAATGAGGCGTTTGAGCGGATGCTGAAATCGGATGTAAAATTCCGCTTCTGCATCGATATGAGCACGCTGAAAATGGCGTAATAAACGGGGTGTGGCGCGGTCCGCCAAAGAGCGCGGGGAGCGCCTTGGCGCTGGCCGCGCTCGCTCTCCCGGAGCCCGCAATCTGTACATTTAATGCATATTTAAGGGGAACATTCACGCTAGTCTGGGATTCATATGCCCGCCCAAATATCGTTGCGTTGCAGGTACGCTAGAGTCTGATATTTTCACACTGAGTCATTTTTAGGATTCCGGCGCGGTCTGTTTTCTGATTCAAGATGCTGGCTGGGTTGGAGGCCAGCATCTATGTCTCGTGCCTATTCATTGGATCTACGTGAACGTGTTGTTGCCTCGATGCGTGGCGGC
>DAIDMG010000038.1 GCA_027449105.1 Acidiphilium sp.
GCTTTTTACTCTCCACCTCAGAAGATTTCCAGCATTAGTTTCTTTGTCTAGATGCGTTTATAGCTGTCTCGATAGACTCAATTGCGAGGAGGCCAATCAAAGAACCTGTTGCTTTACTAGCGGTTCGTAACAACTCTTAATAAGAATAAGAGTGCCGGAGTTGTCCCTAATGTGTCTCAACTTGCAAACGGAGGTGCTTACTCAAATATGCTCAAGTATGCAGGACTATTGACCAAAAAAATTTGGAGCTCGGACCAAATCCGGAATTTGTCGGCGCCTTTTCATAAAGGAAAGGGTACGCCCGTCAAGCCAATGTGGGTAGCTCTATTGCCATCGCATGCTGTTTTTAACATGAGACTCGTTTTACCCGTATGGAAACGGGGTGCGTTTCGTGCACTTGGGCGGCGGCGCCAGTCATGCAGGAGTTCGGCTTGATAGCAGGTCCTCTACGACGCTCGGATCCGCGAGCGTAGATGTATCGCCAAGGCTGTCGGTTTCGTTTGCAGCGATCTTGCGCAAGATGCGCCGCATAATCTTGCCTGAACGTGTCTTTGGGAGACCGGGCGCCCATTGAATCACGTCTGGTTCTGCAATCGGGCCAATTTGCTTGCGCACCCACGCCACCAATTCAGCGCGCAACATATCGGTGGGATCTTCGTCGGCAATAAGGGTGACGTAAGCATAAATCCCTTGGCCCTTGATTTCGTGAGGGAATCCTACCACCGCGGCTTCTGCGACTTTTGGATGCGCAACAAGGGCCGACTCCACTTCAGCGGTTCCCATCCGGTGGCCCGATACGTTAATGACATCGTCGACCCGACCGGTGATCCAGTAGTACCCGTCGCCATCGCGGCGCGCACCGTCGCCACTAAAATAAAAGCCCGGGTACGTTGAGAAGTAGGTTTGAATGAAGCGTGCATGATCGCCAAACACAGTCCGCATTTGTCCGGGCCAGCTGTCAGCAAGGCAGAGATTACCCTCAGTCGCGCCCTCTAGGATGCGCCCGGCGGAATCGACGATCGCCGGGGTAACGCCCGGTAGCGGTAGTGTCGCCGATCCGGGTTTTTGGTCAGTCGCGCCAGGCAGAGCAGAGATCATAATCCCCCCTGTCTCCGTTTGCCACCACGTGTCAACGATAGGACAACGTTCATCTCCGACTACTCGATAATACCACATCCAGGCTTCCGGGTTGATGGGCTCGCCCACCGAACCCAATACACGCAATGATGCGCGCGAGGTTTTCTTTACGGGCTGCTCGCCCTCGCGCATCAGCGCACGGATGACCGTCGGGGCGGTGTAAAATATGTTGACTTGATGCTTATCAACAACCTGCCAAAAACGTGAGGTGTCAGGATAATTGGGCACCCCTTCGAAAACTAACGTCGTGGCGCCGTTTGCGAGGGGACCATAAATTAGATAGGTATGTCCGGTCACCCAGCCGATGTCTGCAGTACACCAAAAAACTTCGCCTACGTGAAAATCAAAGACGTATTGATGGGTGAAACTTGCCCAGACCATGTAGCCGCCGGTCGTATGTAATACCCCCTTGGGCTTTCCGGTTGACCCCGATGTATAAAGAATAAACAGCGGGTCTTCGGCGTTCATTGGCTCTGGTGGGCATTCGGCGGAAACCTGAGAGGCTGCCTCATGATACCAGTGATCACGATCGGGCTGCATTGTTACGGGGCAACCCGTCACTTTGACGACGAGGACGGATTTCAGCATCGGGCATGTTTTTAGCGCCGCATCGACATTGGATTTAAGGGAAATTCTGCGGCCTCCTCGCCGCCCTTCATCAGCCGTAATCAAAATGCTCGAATCACAATCTTGAATGCGGTTGGCCAGACTGTCTGACGAGAAGCCACCGAAAACCACTGAATGGATGGCCCCAATCCGAGCGCATGCGAGGACTGCCACAACGCTTTCGACGATCATCGGCATATAAATTGTAATCCGATCACCTTTTTGGGCGCCGAGAGATTTCAATACGTTAGCCATCCGGCATACTTCCGCGTGCAATTCGCGGTACGTTACCAGCCTCTGATGATTTGGTTCGTCACCTTCCCAAATAATGGCGATTTTGTCACCGCGGGCCGCGAGATGCCGATCAAGACAGTTAGCTGAAGCGTTCAGTACCCCGTCTTCGAACCACTTGATCGAGATATCGCCGGTAAAGCTGGTGTTCTTGATTTTCGTCGGCATCTTAATCCAATCGATGCGTTTGCACTCTTTCGCCCAGAATTTGTCTGGATCAGACGCAGCTAAAGAGGCCATATCGAGATAATTTTTCTTTTTGATTAAGGCGTTGACTACAATCGTCGATTTCACCGAGATGATTTGGTCGGTCACGGCGTTCTCCTCAGTGCTGCACTTTGGATTAAGTATGCCGTCAATCGACATGCTTCGGAAGGGCTATTAAAGCCAAAGGAACGTGGAACATGATTGTGGTTTATTTGGGAATCATAGGCCATTCTGGCAAAATCGCAAAATTTTTTGAGCATTTCATACAGAATTAAGTATACACGTGCAGAGGTCACATTCGAAGGCTCTGAAGCGAAATGAAACTACGAAAACGCGTTGACAATTAGACGTATTTCTGCGCCTTTTAAAGTCGCAATCGACTTTGGAGTGCCTTGTGTGCGTGGCGGATTCTTGACGTCCGGCCAGGATATTCAGGAGCCGGTTGTCCCCTATTAAGCCGTGCGGCGGTCGTGCGGCGGGTTTGTCTGAGGAGCGGCGACGCAGCAATGGCGATCGGCACTGTCAAGTGGTTTAATACCACAAAAGGTTTTGGTTTCATCGTGCCGCAGGATGGCGGCAAGGATGTCTTTGTTCACATCACGGCGGTCCAGGCGGCAGGCATGCGCGGCCTGAATGAGGGACAAAAAGTCTCTTACGATATCGCCATGGAACGCGGTAAGGCCGCGGCGGTGAACCTGAAGGCGGTCTAATCGGCTGGCCGCCCTCAGGGGTTTTCGATGGGAACGGGGCTTCGGCCCCGTTTTCTTTTTGGGGTATCTGATAGGCAGCGCCTGGCCAGATCTCCTTCCTCATTGGTAGACCGATCTCCGGCGGAGCATGCGATATGTGCCATCTAGCAGTCTGACGGGCTAACCGGTCGGTGCGAAAAGATGTGGAACATGCACCCGTCAGCCTGACATGCGTACACGTCGCAGGGGCCGATCAGAGCCCTATGCAGTACTCTGGGCCGGATTGTTACCGTAAACTTGTTCACCTCTGTCTGAATTTTTTCTGAAACAAGACGGTGAGTGGTTTGCCACCGGATGACGGCGGCAGCGATCTGCTATACCGTTACACGGAGCGCCAATCAGTTTTGCCACATTTTTGGCATATGCGGTTGACTATTGGCCAGTTGCAGCCTGAAATCCGTGGCTAAGTGCTGCGCTGAAATAGCTAGGTGTTCGACTCGAGTCAGCAAGAGCCAACGCGGCGCAGCGTCTGTGCGCTGGAATTCCGCCATTTGGTGCTCCGTAACAACACGTTGGATCGGAGGCTGAGCAGGCGATCCTCAAGGCATGACGTGATATCATGGGCCCGTCATGTACTTATCGAATGGCCGAGGCCACTGCGCTCGAACAAAAACATAAGCTAAGAACCGAAACGGTCGAACATGTTTAGCCCTTCCTGGCCGGGTCCACGCCTTGGCAGAAAATGCATGGTGGGGAGTCGCGCATAGTGCTCCAGTTTGATACCAGCAGCCAATGGATGTCGATTTGCATCTTTGGAACAGCCAACAATGAACGCACCCCGCCGGGTTCGTCTGATCACGGCACTCTTTGCCATGGCCTTATTGTTGGCGGCAGGTGCCACGATCGTGGCATGGCGAATGTTTCTAGACCACCATCATCGTTCTACTATTGAGCGCATCGCCAGCCGGTTGACTGGTCAACCGGTGGTTATTCGAGGCGCAATACACCTTGCCCTATTTCCCGATCCGCAAATTGTTGCCAACGACGTGCTGATCGGTAGCCACACCGAGAGTGTGGCGGCGCGCTCTCTGAGGCTTGATCTTGCTCCTGCGTCGCTGTTGGTAGGCCGATTGCGCGCAAGACGCTTGAGCTTAACGGCACCGCAGATTGATCTCCCTTGGCCGCTGCCGGGAGGGATAGAAGCAGTTGCACCACCTCCTTGGCTTGCGTCCCTTCATGCTTCAATCGTCAATGGTACAGTGCGGATTGGCCTTCTGCGTCTGACCCATGTCGACCTTTCCGTGCTCACGGGTGGTCCGAACGGCGCGCTGGCCGCAGGAGGTACAGCGCGGCTAGCAGGTGTCCCGATCCGGCTGACCTTCAATTTGGAACGGCCAAATTCGTCTTTTGCGAAAGCATTCATTTCATCTCATGTTCCGTCGAAATCAGTTTTCTCATCAGCGATGCATGCAAGTTTCACGCTCACCGAATCACACGGCACAAAGGTCGATTTTACAGGCTATTTCAACAGTCGCAGTGTCTTGACAGGTTGGGTAACCGGCACCGCCGATGCCACCGGCATAAAGGAGCTAGGACTTCAAAAATTCTTACCTGAGCGAGCTGTGAATTTCACCGCCGACGTCAAAGCTGACGAAGAGGCAGTAACGATCGATCACGCAGTGCTTAGCGGTGGTGATTTACGCGTCGTTGGCTCGTTTGCCAGGAAGACCGCCCCTAATGCGGTACCATATCTTGATATCGCGGCTAGCGGACTAAACGTGCAGGACATGAAGACGACAGCGCTGCCAGCGGTATTACCAGCAATGGTCGTGCGTCTCCGGCTTGAGGACGCTACGTTTGGCCGGGTCGCGGTGCCATCCTTGAGTGCCAACGTGGCAATTGCGTCAAATAAGGCTCAGATCAGTTCGCTTAGTGCTAACGTAGCTGGCGGTACAATTGTAATGCACGCGACTGCCAGCTGGCATCGAGGAATGCAGGGAGATTTCAACTTCAATGCTCCCGACCTGGCCGGCGTTATCGCTAATCTCCGACAAGAAGTGCCAAGCCTACCAGCGCCTCTTACCAACCTGCCATGGGCCAATACTCCGCTTGATTTGTCTGGTCGAATAAAGGTGAATACAAATTGTTTGGCTGCGACGGGACTACACGGAGTGATCGGTATTGGGCCCACGAACACTGCTTGGACCGGTGCCGTCAGTGCCGGTTTTGGACCAGCACAGCATCTTTCCGTAAATGTCAATTTTTCGAGATTAACCCTAAGTCAGGACGACATCGTCACAGGTATGGCTGCTCTCCGTGCTGCAACAACTGTAGCCTCGGCTTCATTCCCATTGAATTTCTCCGTGCGTGCCACACGTTTTCGATTGCTCGGAAAATGGAGTTTACACCACAACGTGTTCAACTTCCGCCACGTAATAATGGATGCTGGAGTTCGGCAACAGGTCGTCTTCCGGTTGGTTGCGCTGGAGATCGACGGCACTAAAGTTTTTGGTCATGGAGCAGTGGACACGAATGGAGACATCGAGGGTGCTACTCTTGTTATCGGGGGAAGAAACGCCGCGTCAACTCTGGCCGGTCTGGATCTGTTAGAGCCGCGTGCTGTCCGTGGTAGTGGACCCGCTAAGGAGACGGGAGTATCTGTCAGTGATGGCGTCTTAAGCCACCGTTTTTCGATCAGAATTGCCGCGGCAGGGCCACCAAACCGGCTTGACGTTGGACTTACCATGCGCCTTGGAGCAATTGTCGCTTCGGCCGAACAGGTCGTAAACGTCGATGTGCCGAGTTCCGCCGGGCATTTTCAAATTCGTACTCCTAATGCAATTGCCCTCCTTGAGGAGTGCGGTGTTCCAGGAAACCTTGACTGGCCTGGGGCTGGGTCGGCAAGTTTGCGCGCTCGCGACCTCATTGCCGATGGGAAGCTCTATTTTCCTGATATCATTGCCAACTTTGGAGCTAGTACAGGTGCAGGATACCTAACTTTTACGACCCCATCAGTGCCGAAGTTATCCGGGCAATTGGATTTTGGTCATCTTACTCTTCCTAGCCTACAGAGACTAATCGACCTAACGCATGCGGTTTTGGTACAAAATGTTGACATTGCGGTCCCTGTGATCACTGCTCGGGCCATAACCATTGCAGGGCAACCAGCTGCACGAAAAATACGCGCCAGCATCAATCTCAAACGAATTGGAGCGGCGCATCGGATGGCCATCACTCTTGAGTCCGCTCCACTCTTTGGGGGTGATCTCAGAGGGCAGGCTGTTATGCTTGGTGGCGCCGGCACAGAACCCGATACAATGGCGCTTGATGTGCGTCTGGCCGGAGCACGAGCGACTGACCTTGCTGCCTTGGCCTACCGAAGTGGTATCGCAATCCCGCTGCGATCTGGCCGCGTTACCTTGGAAGCTGCATTGTTCTGGCATAAATTCAATTTGTTTCATTGGCCGAGGAATGTGACCGCCGTCATGAAAATAACGGGGGTCGATTTGACTGTAGCGAACCTCGATTTTGCTAAAGTCGCGTCAGTTTTGCGCGCCGCGACCCGTTATCCGAACCCAGTCAGCCCTATCGTGGCGGGTATGGAACTCCGTCGCGCGCTATCTTCTGGGCAAACTATTTTTCGCAGCGGTTCTTTCGATATAAGTTTAGTTGACGGCAAAGCCGCGATTCAAAAAGGAGAATTACTTGGCCAGAATGGAATGTTAAAATTCACAGGTACGATGACGCAGGATAAAATCGCGTTGGAGTCGACAGCGAGGCCGACGGATACAATAAAAGTTTCGCTCCCTAGTATCCCGCTGCATATCGTTGGTACAGCGTCAGATCCCCACTGGATTCCAGATCTCAGCTCTGTAATGCATTGGATCAGGGAGCAGACGCATAAGTGAGTTACGATAGGGCTGGTGGTAAAGTCGATGATGGTCAGGCAGATGTAACTGGATGGAGTTCTTGATCCTGTCGTAGCCATTCAATGGAGGCGTCGCATGATTAAATTATACTACTGGCCTACACCCAACGGCCATAAGGTCTCAATCTTTCTGGAAGAGGCGGGTATTCCCTACGAAATACGCCCGGTACGAATTGGGCAAGGTGATCAGTTCAAGCCGGAATTTCTGCAAATTGCGCCGAACAATCGGATTCCTGCAATTATCGATACAACTCCGACCGACGGTGGCAATGAGATTAGCATTTTTGAGTCGGGCGCAATCTTGCAGTATCTTGCCGAGAAAACAGGCAGATTCCTGCCACCGGATATACGCGGTCGCTTCGAAGTCATCCAATGGCTTTTCTGGCAAGTGGGCGGCCTGGGACCAATGGCCGGGCAGAATCACCATTTTAGCCAATATGCGCCAGAGAAACTGCCTTACGCCATTGAACGGTATGTCAACGAAACAAACAGGCTTTACGGTGTAATGAACAAACGCCTGGCCGACCGAGAATTTTTGGCGGGTGAGTACTCGATCGCGGATATGGCAAGTTACCCCTGGGTGGTGCCACATGAACGGCAAGGGCAAAATCTGGATGACTTCGAGAATCTCAAACGCTGGTTCCAGACAATTCAGGAGCGTCCTGCTGTAGTGCGGGCCTATGAAAAAGGTCGAGGCGTTTCCGAGTCAGCTACTGTTGATGCCCAGTCGAGCAAGATTCTTTTTGGTCAGACAGCTAAAGTTTTGGGCTAACGGAAAGGTTCAAAGCATTCGCTTGACCATGAAGGGCGAGACGAAGATGATCAGTGCATTCAGGGGCGTACACGGGGGCGCGTCGCTGTGATTCGCGGTGACGGATGTCGTTTTAATGCTTGATGCACGTGGTCCCAGCATCGTCTGGTGTAGGGCTTTGCCTCCGCGTGTGTGGTGAGAGCACGCCGCAGGGGTGCGGATGAAGCGGCATGGTTTCGCTTTCCTAGTAAGCTGTTGTGGAATATGGCTTGAGCTGACGATGGGCGTTTAGCGTAAGCGAGGGTGTGAGACCACGCGTTACGATGTCCTATTTTTTATTCGGACTATGAGGCGCTATAACTAATAGGCAAAAGACGAAAAAAGCTTGTCTTCGAAATCTGGCGGTGCCGATTGAGAGTGATCGGGTAGATTAATACATGTTTATTTGGGGAGGCGGCGTCGGTTATCTGACCGACGTCTGCAGTCCATGTTGGTGGCGGGTAGAGCAAGGGCAGAAGCACGTTTCAAGCCTCGAAGTTAATGCTATAAACTAGCATGATCAAAAATCGGATATTAGGGGCGACACTAATCGCTATGGCGAGCTTGGTCCCGTTTATTGTGACGCTTGCGATTGTTGTGGTCCGACCATTGGCTTCCGGCGCGGCGGTGGTCGCGATGATAGATTATGGTGCCATTGCTCTGAGCTTCAGCGGTGCTGTGCATTGGGGGTTCGCGCTGCGCGGGACTCAGCCGGACGATCAGCAGAGAGGTGGCTACCAACTGGTATTCGGTACCATACCGGCTCTGGTCGGGTTTCTCGCGCTGCTTTGCACTACGCAACTCGATGCGTCTGGGGTAGCACTAGGCATGCTGACTGCTGGGTATTTCGCTACTATCGTAGGCGAAACGATTGGCCGGGGAAGGCAGTTGGTTCCGACCGGGTATCTTGTTATTCGCTGGGTGATGAGCATCGTAACGCTTGGAGTTCTTGTGTCTACGTTATTCATTGTGTTGGTTGGGATGCGTAGCGTGTAAACGGAATTAAATGCCTTTTTGAGGTTAAAGAGAGGCTATGCAAGTTGCGGCGAAAACCCCGATCAGAAGGCCGTGTCTTCAAATTCCATCATGATTTTCGAGCCCGATTGGATTGCGGCAAGCAGCGCTCCTGTTTGTGGTAGCAGCCGGTCCATGAAAAATTGGGCCGTCCGCACTTTTGCACGATGAAATTTGCCGCGGTGCCCGGGCTCTTCGATTCTTGGTGCAGAGACGGAGGCCATTCGTGTCCAAACAAATGCAAGTGCAACCAAACCAAACAATCGGAGATACTCGGCCGAAGCTGCGCCAGCTTCATCATGATTCGACGGGGCATTTTCGGCGATGAAGCTCGTTGCGAATTGAAGATGTTCAACTGCACGCCGCAGTTGTGGTAAAAATGGCTCCAGTGCTCGATTCTGACTTTGCTGCTCGATGAATCCCACGACAGGGCCGAAGAAACGGCTGAGCAGACGACCACGATCATGTGGTAGTTTGCGGGTGACCAGATCGAGCGCCTGAACGCCATTAGTCCCCTCATAAAGCATCGAAATGCGGGCATCACGTAAAAATTGTTCAACGCCATGATCACGGATATAACCATGCCCTCCGTAAACCTGTACCGCTAACGATGCGACTTCAAAGCCGAGGTCGGTAAATAGCGCTTTCACCACCGGTGTCATTAGAGCGGAGAAATCCTCGGCGACGAGTTTAGCATCGATGTCGTCAGATTTCTGAAGTACTTCCAGTTCGTTGCCTACCCAGCAGGCCACAGCGCGGCAACCTTCAATATATGCCCGCATGGTTAACAGCATCCGGCGAATGTCCGGATGCACAATGATCGGGTCAGCTGGTTTGGTCGGCGCTTTTGGACCTCTAAGAGAACGACCTTGAAGCCGTTCGCGAGCGTATAGCACCGCATTTTGGTATGCAACCTCTGCAATGCCAAGTCCTTGCATACCAACAGCAACCCGTTCGACGTTCATCATTGTGAACATTCCCGCGAGCCCCTTGTTCGGTTCTCCGAGGAGCCAACCCGTTGCGTTATCAAAATTCATTGTACAGGTAGCTGACCCGTGGATTCCCATCTTATGCTCAAGTGCAGTGCACTGGACGCCATTGCGTGGGCCGGGTGTCCCATCTTTTTTGGGCAGAAACTTTGGCACGAGGAACATTGAAATACCTCTTACTCCTACCGGAGCATCTGGTAGACGAGCTAGGACAAGATGAATAATGTTCTCTGTAAGATCATGTTCGCCGGCGCTGATAAAAATTTTATCGCCGCTGATCCCATAGGAACCATCCCCCCTCGGAACGGCACGGGTTCGGAGCATTCCGAGATCCGTGCCACAATGTGCTTCAGTAAGACACATCGTGGCCGACCATTTGCCTGATACGAGATTTGGAAGATAGATCTCTTTCAGATCTTCGCCACCGACATGCGATAGCGCGACATACGCGCCTCGCGACAGTCCCGGATAGAGGGCGAAGGCAACATTGGACGAGCACAACATCTCATCGACCATCATCGCAACGGGAATGGGTACTGCTTGCCCGCCCCAGTCTGGGGACGCCGACATTGCTGTCCAGCCACCATCACAAAAAATCTTGTAAGCCTTCTTAAAGCCCGAAGGCGTACGAACACGGCCGTTTTCTAAGACACAACCTTCAAGATCACCCTGCTGATTTAAGGGAAACAAAACATCTTCGGCCAGTCGTGACGCATGGCCAAGAATTGAATCGATTAGGTCGCGCGAGAAATCAGTGTTGCTCGGCAATACAGTACGGGAAGTGCTGTCAAAAAGTTCATGAAGAACGAATCGCATATCTTCAAGTGGCGCCTTGTAGGTCGGCATGAAAGGACCTTTTCTGATATCTGCTGGTATTCCCCGATC
Source organism: Acidiphilium sp. (assembly GCA_027449105.1). Taxonomy (GTDB): domain Bacteria; phylum Pseudomonadota; class Alphaproteobacteria; order Acetobacterales; family Acetobacteraceae; genus Acidiphilium. The sequence continues at coordinate 10,537 of DAIDMG010000038.1, forward strand.
CAAGATCAGTTGCGCAGAGGTTTACCCGTATCAAGTACATGCTTAATTCGTGACTGGGTTTCCTTTAGGCGAATCAGTTCCATAAAAGTCTGATGCTCGAGGTCAAGGATCGCACTTTGAGCCACCGGTTCAATTAGATTTGCGTCGCCACCGGTCAATACCCGCGCAAGGTGATTAAGTACGGTCACGTCATGTGCCGTCGCGATTCCTTTTTTTCGAAAGTCTTCGACTGCCATGGTTAGACTGATCCATCCTGACCTACCGGGCAGTTGCAGAGGTTGTGAAGGCGAAGGTGGCTCGTAGTTTGGTGCCAGCCTCAGTGCGTGAGCTTTCGCATCATTCAGGACGCGATGACGGTTCATGGTAATTCCGTCATGCTCTTGTAGGAATTTTTGATCCCTTGCTTCCTCTGCTGATCTTGAGATCTTAGCCGTGGAGATTATTTGGAACGCTCTTGTGACCGCTGGCATCGGACCGTGTGGCATTTTGTTGTCTGACTGCCAGCGAGCGAGCAGTTGAGCGCATCCCCCCCAAGCGGGAACTAGACCAACGCCGGCTTCTACGAGGCCGATATAAGACTCGGCATGAGCTTGTACTGCGGTGCAGTGAAGGAGCATCTCGCAGCCACCACCAAGTGCGCGTCCGGCGGGCGCGCCAATCACTGGAAATGGTGCAGCGCGAACCAATTGATAGATCCGCTGGCCCTTCGCCACCAATTGTTCGATCTTGGGCCACATACGAATGTTGGCGGCAAACATAGCGAGGCCGAGATTGGCGCCAACCGAAAAGTTTTCATGACCGGGAGAGGCACGGAGATCTTCAGCGTAGATCACCATAGCGACGTGGCCTTTGCTCACCAATCCAATGGCTTGTTCCAGAAGATCGAGCGTATCTTCATCTAGGGCGTTCATCGGCGAGTGCAACTCGAAGCATAGAACGCCGTCGCCGACATCCCAAACTGATGCAGACCGGTTTGTTAGCACCGGTATCTTGCCCAGCTTAAGGTCTTGCAGCAGTAACACTCCGGGTGGTCGAATTATTGGATGGTATGTCCCATCAAGGCCAAAGTATAGAACAGTTCCGTTATTTTCTTTATAGAATTTTCCTTCTCCAACATCGACTAAAATCTTCGGCACAGGGAGAGTGAGATCAGCGAGCCGCTTCCGTACGTAGGCGCCGCCAAGACGGTCTATAAGTTCGAACGGCCCATAGGCCCATGCGTATCCGAAGCGCATCGCTTCGTCGACAGTTGCGATGTCGGAGGAGATTTCTCCGATCAGAGAGGCCGAGTATGCGAGAAGTCGACCAAGAACCGCCCATGCAAATTTGCTGTAGACGCTCTCAGCATCCAGCAAATCCTTGATATCCTGTCCCGACTCCAATATTCTCAGATGTTGTGGCGCTGAGATTGGCCGCCATTCGAGGTCGCCAGCGCTAGCGGCCGTCAGGCACAATGTTTCGGTCAGTTGTCCTGAAGAAGTCTCTCTTGTTCGATAAAAGCCGCCTGTTCCTTTCTTGCCTAGATATCCTCCCGCGATCAGATTTCGAATTATCGGAAGCTCACGATTCACTTCATGAAATGCATCGACCGGCGGTAAAAGTCGTGCGAGTGAGTCATTCACCTGCGTAGTGATATCAAGACCCACCAGATCCATCAGTCCGAATATGCCGGTCGACGGGAAACCAAAGGGCCTCCCCATAATTTTATCAGCTTCTTCGACCCTGAGACCATAGTGTAGGGCAAAAGCCGCTGCGGTCTGGAGCCAATACGCGCCAATCCTGTTCGCGATAAAGCCGGGTGTGTCCTTGCAGTGTATTACGGTCTTCCCAAGCGCTACATCACAGAACTCGCTAATGCGGAAGACGGCCTCGAGACGTGTGTGGGCGCTAACGACGAGTTCAAGTAGACGCATGTAGCGCGGTGGATTGAAAAAATGGGTAATTAGAAAATCTGGCTTTAACGTCGAGGGAACATCCAACAACAAATATGATAGAGGAATTGTCGAGGTGTTGGAAGAGACTATAGATCCGGGTTTGCGGACTTTGGCAATGCGATCATAAAGAGGCTTCTTGACGCTGAGTTGCTCCGTTACGGCTTCGAGAATCCAATCGTATTCGGCCAACCTCCATAGATCATCTTCGATGTTCCCGGGAGTAATCAAGCGAGCCGCCCGTTGTGACATCAATGGTGATGGTTGCGCCGTTTCGAGGCGATCAATGGCAGTTTTTGCCATTGCGTTGCGATCAGCTGTGCCGGCTTTGACGAGATCGAGTAGAAGAACAGGGAAACCAGCACTGGCGATGTGGCCGGCAATGGATGCGCCCATAACCCCTGCACCGATGATAGCAACAGATTGAATTTTCTCGTCCATGATCAGATGGCTTCCAAGACCGTTGCGATGCCTTGACCACCGCCAATGCATTGGGTCGCAAGCGCGTACTTTCCGCCTTCACGCTCGAGTAACTGCGCCGCCTTACCGGTGATTCGTGCGCCAGATGCACCGAGCGGGTGACCGAGCGCAATTGCACCTCCATCCAGATTGACGCGGGTGACATCGAGATCGAGGTCTTGGATCGAAGCCAGCACCTGCGACGAAAATGCCTCATTCAATTCTACAATGTCCATGCTCTGTGCCTTCAACCTTGCACGAGCAAGCGCCTTCCGTGCCGCAACTACCGGCCCAATACCCATGATCTCGGGCGCACAACCAGCAACCGCGATGGACACGATCCTTGCTGATACCGCGAGCCCGTGCCTCATTGCGTAATCTTCCGAGCAAACCAGCACAGCAGCTGTACCATCCGTAAGAGGAGAGGATGTGCCCGCAGTAACGACGCCAGCGGCGTCGAACGCCGGTTTCAATCCCGCCAAAGCTTCCAGTGTGGTGTCAGATCGGATGCACTCATCAATAGAGCAGATGCCGCCGCTAGTATTGATGGGTACGATTTCGTTACGCAGTTTGCCTTGACGTTGAGCGGTAGCGGCTTTACGATGGCTTCCGACGGCGAATTCTTCTTGCGCCGAACGTGTAATTCGCCAACGTTTGGCGACGTTCTCCGCGGTTTCTCCCATGCTTATGTAGGCGGCTTTGTTTTTTGCGTAGAGCCGCGGAGATGGCAAGGGATTGTACCCACCCATCGGCACGCGAGACATGCTTTCAACACCGACCACAACGAAAGCCTCGCCGGCTCCCATCTTGATTGCTCCGGCGGCCATATGAATTGAATACATTGATGACCCGCAGAAGCGATTTACCGTGGCACCAGCGACGGCAATCGGCAGATCGGCTAGAAGGCCGATCAGGCGGCCGACGTTTAGTCCTTGCTCTGCTTCAGGAAACGCGCATCCAGCGATGACATCTTCAACGTCCTCTGGATTAATTTGGGTGCGCTCTATCAGTGCGCGCACAACGTCAGCGGCCATTTCATCAGGCCGGACGCGGGCAAGACTCCCCTTTCCTGCCGGTGTGAAAGGCGAACGAACAAAGCCGGCGATCACGACGTTGGTCATTGGCGGGCTCACTCCTATTCTCACCGTTCAGGATACGGACAGTTTGGACGCAGCGGGCGCTAATTTCTAACCGCCTCATTTCCGGGAACGTCACGCTTCCGGCTGGTTCGCGGGTTCTTGCATGAGGCGTTTCTCAGCTTGGCGTTCAATTTTCACAAGTTCTTCAAGGCTTTGTTCCAATGCAACTTGCTGCTCTTGCAGTTTGGCAATGCGCTTGCGCACAGCGGCGAGGGTCTTGCGTACCTGAACGACATGGCGCAGATCAATGTCGTATAGATCAAGGTACTCTTTGATTTCGCGAAGTGAAAATCCGAGCCGTTTACCCCTTAGGATAAGTATCAGCCTAGCGCGGTCACGCACGGTGTAGACGCGTGTTGTCCCGGCGCGGCACGGCGCGATCAGACCCTTGTCCTCATAGAAACGGATCGTCCGCGCGGTTATACCGAGTTGGTTGGCGAGCTGACTAACGGAGAACAGTCTGCCCTCAGAGCCTTCGTTGCTCTGGTGAGTGTCAGACGTGCCATACAGATCAAAGCCGGTTACGGATTCCGCATGCAAAACAGAAGCCGTCATTTGTTGCTCTCCCCAGAACTCCCGACCCCATTGGTTTCGCGTTACAAAATCCGGCAAGTCCAGGACATTCACGCAAAATCAGTCAAGCAATACCGTAAAATAGAAGTACATATCCAATACGGAATAGAGCCAAAATCGTCAAGTGAATCCTAGATTTTGCCGTTTCCTTAAAGGAGCAGCTCCGCGCCGAAAGAACACGCAGCTCATTGCGGAGGCAGGCATTCTCTCGCCGCGTGGGCGGACGGAGAACAGGCTGCGTATTCGAGGATGGTCGTCGTTGGCCGCTTGGGCTTCACCCAGTTGAAGCCACTGTGAACGTAGATACCGAATCTCGGTTCATCGTCCGGACACGCGCGGGCAGCCAGTTTGAGGTGGTGCTAAGACAATGTACCGGGATGGCCGGAAGTCGAACCAAAGCCCGCCTAAAGCGGTCGAGATGCGCACTCGTCCGAATGGTGGTTTCATATGCCACGGTTTCATACCATGCCCTGGGTGATTTAAGCTTGGAACGATGGCATAATGAGCGGCTAGGCATCCCGACCAAGGATGGTGCAATACCGCACGCAGCTGGAGCGAACCAGATACTTGTCTGGCGGGGCTTTGATTAGCTGGCACCTTTATACGCAATCGAACTGCGCTGCGGCGCGCACAGCGTGGTTTAGTGGGCAATGGCGCTATCGGGAACTCGTGACCGTATGAATGTCACATTGTGTTAAAGTAGGAATTGAGCACCAGATTACAGGTTATGGCTACTCGAACAATCTGGCGTGGACATCATAAAGGAGATTCATATGGCATTTTCAGCCAATTATGTGTCGACCGGCGGTCTTTGGGTTCATTCATTACTGTACGATTTTATTGCCAACGAGGCCATGCCTGGCACGGGTATTCAGCCCGCATCGTTTTGGCCTGGTTTCGCAGCACTGATCACGCGTTATGGACCGGAAAATGCGGCGCTCTTAGCAGAACGCGTACGTCTGCAGCGGTCAATTGACGACTGGCACCGACAGCGACAAGGCGCCCAAATTAACATTACCGAGTATCACAAATTCCTTTGCGAAATTGGCTACGTCAAACAGGAGCCAGGAACGGTTGCAGTCGCGACATCCAACGTTGACGAGGAAATTGCTCATGTTGCAGGACCACAGCTTGTGGTGCCGGCAACCAATGCGCGCTATGCACTGAATGCAGTGAATGCGCGTTGGGGCAGCCTCTACAATGCGCTCTACGGAAGTAATGTTATTCCTGAAACCGGCGGGCTGGAGAGAGGGGCTGCTTTCAATGCGCGGCGAGGTCAAGTAGTGATTGCTCGGGGCAGATCCTTTCTCGACGAGAACTTTCCTCTGGCAACCGGAAGCCATACAGAATCGTGCGGTTATCAGGTACAGAACGGCCACTTGGCTGTCAAACTTTCGAACCGGACCGTCAGTTTGAAGGATGGATCGCAGTTCGTTGCGCTGCGGGGAAGCCCGGAGCGTCCCGTCGCCGTGCTTTTACGGAATAATAACCTTCATGTTGAAATTAGCATTGACGCATCGAGTCCGATGGGTCGAATTGATAACGCAGCCATCGCAGATCTAATAATTGAAGCGGCCATTACGACGATTATCGATGGCGAAGATAGCGTTGCTGCGGTGGATGTTGAGGACAAAGTGCTACTTTTCCGAAACTGGCTAGGATTGATGAAGGGGACTCTAACACAGACTGTTGAAAAAAATGATGGGAAGTTTGTCCGCCGCTTGGCGGAAGATAGGCGTTACAATACTGTTGACGGTGGTGATCTAGTACTTCACGGACGTGCGCTAATGCTGATCCGCAATGTTGGGTCGCACCTCGATACGGATATTGTCCTTGATGTTAATGGTAACGCAGTACCGGAGACCATAGTTGATCTCGTTGTTGGCTCGGTTTGTGCGCTGCATGATCTTCGTCGTACAAGTGGGTTGCGCAATTCTAGGGCCGGGTCCGTTTACGTCGTCAAGCCTAAGCTACATGGTGCTGAGGAGGTTTCTCATGCTGACGCGCTGTTCTCCGCTACTGAAGATTTGCTCGGGATGGATCGATATACCCTGAAGATGGGGATCATGGATGAGGAACGCCGAACTTCGGTTAACCTCGCTGCCTGCATTGCGGCGGCTGAGAATCGGGTATTTTTCATAAATACGGGTTTTCTGGATAGGACAGGTGACGAAATCCATACGTCTATGGAAGCAGGCCCGATGATCCGCAAGAATGATATGAGATCCGCTATTTGGATGAATAGCTACGAGGATCGCAGCGTTGGGATCGGTATTGCCTGCGGCTTGCCGGGCCGTGGGCAGATCGGCAAGGGCATGTGGGCAGCACCTGATGCCATGGCCGAGATGTTGGAAGAAAAAATCGCGCATCCGCGCGCTGGCGCCAGCACCGCGTGGGTGCCTTCACCTACGGCTGCTACTTTACATGCACTACATTATCATGCCGTCGATGTTGTCGCTCGTCAGCAGGAACTGAGGTCGCGCCCTGTTTCACCGTTAAACGATCTGCTTACGATTCCAGTCGCCGACCCACAGAACTGGACTGCCGACGATATCGAACGAGAGCTGGAAAATAATACCCAGAGCATTCTCGGCTATGTCGTTCGTTGGGTTGATCGTGGTATTGGTTGCTCAAAAGTACTAGACACACACAACGTTGCGCTGATGGAGGATCGCGCGACTCTGCGGATTTCCGCCCAGCATGTTGCCAATTGGCTTCTGCACGGCCTGGTTACGGCAGAGCAGGTCATGGGAACGCTCAGGCGCATGGCGATTATCGTCGATCGCCAGAACGCAATGGACCGACATTACAAACCGATGGCTCCCGATTATAACGGGGCCGCCTTCAAGGCCGCGTGTGACCTGGTCTTCAAAGGTCGCACACAACCCAACGGCTATACAGAATTCATTCTTTATGATCGACGCCGGGAGGCAAAAGCGGACGCATGAATTGCGGACGATGGCCCTGCCACCGTCAATCTGCGAAGGGATCCTGCATCAGTATCGTGTCATCGCGCTCCGGGCTGGTGGAGAGTAAAGTGACTGGGCATTCGACCAGTTCTTCAATGCGGCGGATATATTTGATCGCCTGTGCGGGCAGCTCAGCATAGGAGCGAGCACCTCGGGTCGAGCCAGTCCACCCTTCGATTGTTTCATAAATTGGCCTTGCATTGGCTTGCATCGCGGGACCTGGTGGCAGGTGTCTATAAGTTGAACTGTCAATGTCATAACCAACACCGATCTTCAGATTGGCGAAACCATCTAGCACATCCAGCTTTGTCAGCGCGAGACCCTCGATACCGCCGACTTTCACGGCTTGGCGTACAAGCGCAGCATCGAACCAGCCACAGCGCCGTGGCCGCCCGGTCACAGTACCGAATTCACGGCCGCGTTCGCCTAACATCCTTCCTGTTTCGTCATGTAGTTCGGTTGGAAATGGCCCGGCGCCGACTCTGGTGCAATATGCCTTAGCAATGCCTAGCACTCGCCCGACAGCATTTGGGCCGATTCCAGCACCCGCCGCCACCTGTCCAGCTACCGTACTGGAAGACGTAACGTATGGGTATGTCCCGTGATCTACATCGAGCATGACCGCTTGCGCGCCTTCGAACAGAATGCGCGTCCCAGCTCGTCGAGCATCGGCCAAGCGTTCCCAGACCGGCTCGGCGAAGGGGAGAAGCTTTGGTGCCAAGTCTAGAAGGAGCATTCGTAAGGCAGTTTTATCGAAGGTCGGAGCACCAAGCCCACGCAGCAGCGTGTTATGGTGAAGCAGGAATTCATCAAGGCGCCAATCCAGAGTCTGCGGCTCAGCCAAGTCGCACACCCGGATAGCCCGGCGAGCGACCTTGTCCTCGTATGCGGGTCCAATGCCTCGGCCAGTTGTTCCGATCCGGCGATCACCGCGCGCGTTCTCGCGTGCCGAATCGATGGCCGCGTGCACGGGCAGGATGAGCGGCGCATTGTCGGCGATGCGAAGCGTTTCAGGCGTGACGGCGAGACCCTGCGCGGCAACCCGGTCTATCTCTGCAAGCAAGGCGATGGGATCAATGACCACGCCATTGCCAATGATGCCGAGCTTGCCTCGGACCAGTCCGGACGGCAGTAACGAAAGCTTATACGTCTGGTTGCCAACTACGAGGGTGTGCCCTGCGTTGTGCCCACCCTGGAAGCGGACAACGATGTCAGCGCGGGAGGCCAGCCAGTCGACTACCTTTCCCTTACCTTCGTCGCCCCATTGCGCGCCGATGATCGTAACATTTGCCATGGTCTAACATTCCTCGATTGCAATGGCGGCGCCATTGCGCCAGACATGGGTGCAGCCAAGCCGCATAGCCTCGGCGCACGCATTGGTGGGATCGGAGAAACCTACAACCGTTGCAAAACCTCGTTGTCTTGCAGTTTTTGCCGCAGGCGCCGGTGTCCCGGGAGGCAGATAAAGGCGGCGACGTGCCAATTGGCGTGGAGCAGCCGCTCGAATTCGATCGGGATAAAGCGTGATTCCTGTCGCATCCTCACTACCATCGCAACGGTAGCGACCTCCTCGGCCGAGTTCAGTTTGGCGCCCAGGTGCGAAAATCGTCACCGCTACACCAGTATGATACAGATATCCCCTGAACTCGACAGGGTCGACGGTCAGCCGAAGGTTTGGCAAGACAGCGTTTAGCTGAGCGACAATCGTTTTAAGGCGTTGGACCATC
>DAIDMG010000039.1 GCA_027449105.1 Acidiphilium sp.
ATGCTCCATTGTGGGCGGCGCGCTGCATAGCCGACAAGGTTCGAAGTTCATCGGCGTTCATAAATTGATGGACGTAATAATATTGCCGCCTCTGCAACGCAAGCCAGCGTTCCCGCGCCAAAACCAAACCGGCTGCCGACGGTCCGAACCACGCATCCGCCATCCGACTCCCCATCCAATGTGCTTGGCACCGAGTGGAAGGCAAACCCAATTTCCACCCGAACGCTTCTCTGGCATAAAATTAGGCAAAGCTCTCGAATAAACCAAGCGGACAATAACATCGAGAACAAAGCTCCAACATAACGCTTCGAGCTTTCAATGAGAGGTTTTCTAACGAAAATGCGCAGGCGTGGTTTGGGAAGGTGCGATGGCCGAGCGGCCTGAGTGCTCCCAGCGTGGCACGGTTGGCAAAACGGCATCTTTGGCATCGGATCCACGCCACACTGGCCGATCTCCGCGAGCGGTTCGGGATCCTGCCGGAAGAAATGAACCCGGCCTACACGTCGCAAACCTGCTCGTGGTGCGGCTATGGGGGCTGGCGCAACCGCCCGTCACAGGCGATCTTCCATTGCCTGTGGTATACGGCCAAGCAGAGTACGCCGATGCCAATGCGGCATGGAATATCGGGTAGCGCCGTGCATCGCCTATCGGCTCCGTGTTCCAGTCGAGGGCGAGTGAAGGCTGTTCCGCCCCCGATCCGGTGGGAGGGGTTCCACGGCCGACCCGCGGTTGACCCAATCGTGGGGAACCGACCACATCCGAGCGGCCACCAAATCCGGTGCCAGCTGAACCAACCCGATATTACCCTTTTTCCGCGGCACTTCCTCCCCGCCGGGCAACGGAACGATGGCCATCGGGCGATTGCCACGCTATGCCACGATTATGATTCGCAACGCACTGACTGTTGGGATGTGGACATTAGGCAGCCGTCTGCTTGGTTTCGTGCGCGACATCTTGATCGCCATCATGCTAGGTGCCGGACCAGCTGCCGATGCGTTCTTCGTTGCCCTACGGCTTCCCAATCTTTTCCGGCGTCTGTTCGGGGAAGGCGCCTTCAGTGCGGCGTTCGTCCCCGAATATACCGGTCGGCTCGCCCAGGCAGGCGAGGTACCAGCCCAGCGCCTAGCAGAAGAAATCACCGCACTCATGGTGGTCTGGCTAGTCGCGATCACGATAGCGGGGATGATTTTTATGCCCTTGCTACTTCATTTGCTAGCTCCCGGCTTCACCGTAGACCCGGCAAAATTTTCCCTCACGATCCACCTTGCTCGGATCACATTTCCTTACGTGCTGCTGATTTGCCTGTCCGCACTCTTCGCAGGCGTACTTAATGCCCGGGGGCATTTCGCCGCTGCTGCCTCTGCACCAATCGTCTTTAACATATGTATTATTGGCACCCTCTTGCTGCTTTACCGCGCAGGGGTAGCGCCCGCAGATGCATTGTCCTACGGCGTCGTACTGGCTGGCATTCTCCAACTTCTGCTTCTCAGCTGGGCGCTCTTACGAGCCGGCACAACAATACGCCTTCTACGCCCGCGTCTGACACCAGGAGCAAAAATTGTACTTCGCCGGCTCGGTCCCGGGTTAATTGGCGGAAGCGTGACGCAGCTCAACCTAACAGTCGACACAATCATTGCGTCGCTGCTGCCGACAGGTACGGTATCCGTCCTGTACTATGCCGATCGAGTAAACCAATTACCCCTTGGTGTCATCGGCGCAGCGCTAGGAACTGTTCTACTCCCTACTTTGTCGCGCGCGATACGCGCCGGCGAGCACGGTGTAGCCCGAGAAACGCTGAACCGCGCGATCCAGTTTTCTCTCCTTTTTACTCTACCAAGCGCTACGGCACTGGCAACCATCGGTTTGCCGATCATGCAGGCGCTATTCAATCACGGGGCATTTACGAGCGTCGATGCTGCGCGTAGCGCCGCAGCGCTGGCAGCCTACGCGTTCGGCTTGCCCGCCTTCGTCCTCATAAAGCTCTTCACTCCCGGATTCTTCGCCCGCGGCGATACAAAGACACCCGTGCAAATTGGCTTTGCGGCGGTGGCACTCAACCTCGCACTCAACCTCGCGTTGATGTACCCATTTCAGCAGATAGGAATTGCACTGTCCACGAGTCTTGCGGCTTGGTTCAATTCTATTCTCCTTGGTTTTTTCTTGTCTCGGCGTGGTGATTTTGTGGTCGATCGGCATGTCGTTGGTCGGACGCTGCGTACCGTAGCTGCCTGCTTGGTTATGACAATTGTCTTGCTATTACTGCGCGGTCTGGAAGGTGGCACCTCACTTCATGATCTCAATCTAATTATCCTGATATCAGCTGGCTTCGCGAGCTTTAGTGGCGCCGCGCTCGCTCTTGGTGCGCTCCGCATCGACGAACTTACCGAACTCCTTTCTCGGCGACCAAATAGGGGAGAAGCAAAACTTGACCCGGCGCGAGGCACGGGCTGAAAGATCCCAATGACACGAATCTTCTCCGGCATTCAGCCGACGGGCATCGCGCATATCGGCAACTATCTTGGCGCAATCCGCAACTGGGTTACAATGCAGGATGGAAATGAACCAATTTATTGCCTGGTTGATCTCCATGCCCTCACTGTTTGGGTTAATCCAGTGGAACTGCGGGATCAGACTCGCCTTAACGCCGCTCTTTTGCTGGCCTGTGGCATCGATCCGCGGCACTCTATCTTGTTTCACCAATCCGCAGTGCACGCACACGTTCGGCTAGCATGGATTTTCAACTGCGTGGCACGCTTCGGTTGGCTCAGCAGAATGACACAGTTCAAAGATAAAGCCGGGAAGGACCGTGAGAACGTCTCGACGGGCCTATTCGTTTATCCAAACTTGATGGCTGCTGACATTCTCGCGTACCATGCGACCGAAGTGCCGGTCGGCGAGGATCAGCGACAGCATATTGAGCTAGCCAACGACATCTCGCTGAAATTCAACCACGACTATGGAGTGGATTTTTTTCCGCAGATTTTCCCTCGAATCGCCAAAAGTACAGCGCGCATCATGAGCCTACGTGACGGTGCTCGCAAGATGTCGAAGTCTGACATCTCGGATCAGAGTCGGATCAATCTAACGGACGATGCCGACACCATTGCACAAAAAATCCGCCGAGCGAAGACCGACTCAGAACCTCTACCTGATTGCGCAGGGAGCCTGGACAACCGCCCGGAAGCTCGCAACCTTATTGGAATATACGCCGCCCTATCCGGCGTCAGCACGGACGACGTTTTGCGCGAACATTCCGGCAAAGGGTTCTCCGCCTTCAAGGAGATATTAACTGACATCCTCGTCGATCGAATTGTTCCGATCGGCGACGCCGCCAAGCGATATGCAGCAGATCCTATCGAGATCGACCGCATCCTGCACGCCGGGGCCGGACGTGCTGCGACAATTGCCGAGCCGATCGTCTCAGAAGCTGAGCGTATTGTCGGTCTACTTTCGTCATGATGACAATCTAGGACCAGACTCTCGCTTCCAGCGATCCCGGGTGAAAAAACGGACAAAGCTCGCTTGCCCCTCCGAGATTACCAGGCCGCCACCAAGCAAGGCCTCAGAGCCCAACTGCCTGTTACAATCGTGCGGCTTCGAATATTACGGAGCTTACATGGTCAGGAATTTTTACCGCACGCCAAATTTTAGCAATCTTACCTTGGTTATCGATAAGAAATGTTGCGCGCTCAACGCCCATATATTTGCGCCCGTACATCGATTTCTCGACCCACACACCATATGCCTTAATCGTTTCGCCGGTTTCATCCGAAGCAAGCGGGAATTCTAACGCGTATTTATCCGCAAATTTGTCGATTGCATCAATCCTGTCTTTCGACACCCCAATTACCGCCACGCCAATCTTGCCCAACTGGAGTAGTGCCTCCTGAAACGCGCATGCCTCCTTTGTGCATCCGGGCGTATCCGCCTTAGGATAAAAATACAGTACAAAGGGGCTTCCGCGCATCGCCTGTAGTGAGACGTGCCGCGCCTTCGAAGCAGGCAAAGCGAAGTCCGGGGCAGCGTCACCTTCCGTAAGAGTCATCCTATTCCTCCTTCTTTGATTGGGCCAAGCAAGGCAACAAATGCAGCACGAACCTCGGCCGCGGCTGCGTCAACCTTGGCCGCAAGATCGGCGAAATCAAGCGCTCCTGCAGCAGCAAGTAGAGGGGCAGCCATAACGCGAGATGAATCCGTTAACGGCACGTGAAGCCCCGTGATACGAAACATTCCTTGGACAGTCCGAAACAGGCGATCCGCCGCAATCAGCCGATCGGCCGTCCTCCGATCCAAAAGCCTTGAATCGGCAAGGCAATTAAGTGCCGCCACGGTCCTAGGCACAAAAAGTGCAGGGCGAGCAGGACCATGGATCAATTGCAATGCTTCAACAATGAAACCCAGCTCCATCATACCGCCAGCGCGATGCTTAAGGTCGAATTCACTGCTTGGGGCAGCATCACGGGCAAGACGAGCACGCATTGCCCTCGTGTCCGAGCGGATTGTGTCCTCATCGACATGACGGCACAAAGCCTCCCGGACCGCGGCACTTAGCACTGGCCCAAAGCCGCGCGTAACCGCAACTGCGCGCGCGCGGGTCAGGGCCAAGCGCTCCCATGTCCATGCTTCTTCTCGGTGGTAGCGTTGAAAGGACGACAGCGAGACCGCAACTGGACCCTTGTTGCCGGAAGGTCGAAGGCGCATGTCAACCGCATAGATGGGTCCTTCTGCTCCCGGTGCGGTCAGGGAAGCTATTAATGTTTGCGCTAGGCGCAAAAAATAATGGCTTCCTGCAATCTGCGTCACCGTTACATCCGGCGGATGATCGTAAATCACCATCAGATCAAGATCAGAACCAGGTAGCATTTCCTGGGCGCCTGCTCGCCCAAGTGCGAGGATTCCAACCTTGCCACCGCGGAGTTTCCCGTATCTCGCCTCATGAGCGGCCATCACGAGTGGTAGTAGGACACTCAGCGCCGCATCTGCCAATGCAGTGCGTCGCATACCGGCTTCGTCAGCGCCAAGGCGGCGTTCCAGCATCGCCACGGAAAGTTGAAACTCTTCGCGCCGGACAAACCCACGGAGGGTTATTAGCGCCTCTTCGAGATTACGCGCATCGCGCAAGAGCCCACGCAAGAGTCGTTGCGGCGCCGCGATCCGATCTGGCGGACCGAGCAGCGCGTCCAGCGCACCCGGATGGTTCGCCAAGTGGTCGGCAAGTGGTGGTGCTGCTCCCAAAACAGTTGCGAGCCTATCGAGTAAGGCGGGATTATGCTGAAATAGGGAAAGCAGGACGACGCCAGCCCGCTGGCGGCTGAGTACCTGATCAAGCCGCCGGAATGCTCGATCGGGATCAGGTTGGCGCCCCAAAGCAGCCATCAGCTTTGGTAGTATTTGGTCAAGAAGAGCACGAGCGCGTTCAGAGCGCAATGCAGGCAATGCCCCACGCTGCCATTCACGAAGCCGCATGCCAACGTGCTGTACATCGAGAAAACCCAATCCCTGCACCGTTTCCGTAAATGCCACTGGCATCGCGCCTTCCTCCCCAGGGTCAAGGCGAGCCACATCCCGGGCACTTTCTCCAGCATCGAACAACCCCCGGAACGCAGCATGGACCTGCTTGAAGGTTGTGCTCAGCCGAGCAGAAAACCTTTGGACGTCGGTCTCGCCCATGAAAGCGGCGAAGCGCGCGAAGGCGTCCGGCTTGAGCGGCAATCGATGGGTTTGCCGATCCTCGACCATCTGCAGCCTATGTTCAATTTTCCGAAGCCAGCGATAGCCTGCAGCCAGCGTGCGCGCGTCTTCGAAAGGCATGTGGTCCGCCCGCGACAAGCGGTACAACCCCTTCAAAGTTTGCGGCACACGCAGCGACCTGTCCTGCCCTCCCCAAACCAATTCAAGCGTCTGAACGATAAACTCGACCTCTCTGATCCCCCCTCGACCCAATTTGACATCGCGGCCCAGCACATTGTCCGCCACATCATTTTGATGCTCATCAACTCGGCGTTTCATTTCACGAATTTCAGCGATCGCGGCAAAATCGAGATGCCGCCGCCAGATGAACGGCCTAATCTGATCAAGGAATTGCTTTCCTAACGCGACGTCACCCGCAACTGGCCTCGCCTTAATGAACGCTGCGCGTTCCCAAGTTCGCCCTTGGCTCTCGTAATAGGCCAGCGCACCTGCCAATGAAATCACCGGCGGGGTAGCTGCTGGATCCGGCCGCAAACGCAAATCGACCCGAAAAACCCTCCCGCCCTCGTCAGATTGAGCAAGCATTGGTACGAGGTCTCGGGCTAGTCGCACCATGGCGGATTGCGCTTCGTCACGATACACGGGAGAAAGGGGATCAAATAGGAGGATGAGGTCAATATCGCTAGAATAATTAAGCTCGCGCGCGCCGAGCTTTCCCATACCGATCACTGTGAAATTGCTGCCAGCTTCGGGGTCGCCGGGATTAGGCAGCACAATTGCCCCTCGCGCGTGCAATCCAAACAAGAGATGCCGGACGACAACTTGCAGCGACAATTCCGCAAGGTTGGACAAGGCTGTTGTCACCCGCTCAAGGCGCCAAGCGCCGGAGATATCGGCCAACGCTATGGCCAAAGCCATGCGCTGCCTCTTCTTCCTAAGCGTTGCCGAGGTAGTGCTTCGTGGGATATCCGGCCGGAGGGTTCGCAAGCTGGCAAGTTCCGCTGCCACCACGGCGTCGGCACCGTTTTCCAGTACGCTACAAAATACATCCGGCTCACGAAGCACGATTCCAGCAAGATACGGCGCATTGCCACCAAGAGCGGCGAGTGCAGCCCGTCCCTCCTTGCGCATCGTAATCAGCATCTCAGCATGTCCAACGGATGCGAAATCAGTGATCAACCGAGTGGCCGACTCCTGATCACCAGGTTGTGGCCAACGTCCACGCAGAGTTCTTTGAGAGGAGGATTTCATAGGAGGATCCTTCGATGAGGAACCTGCTTCGTCAAGCCGGCGAAACGACGCATCGCTTTGCACGGCTGGTCGGAACAGCCTTCTTGCTGCTCTTGCTCTGCTTTGGCGCGATAGCGTGGCGACTGTCGCGCGGCCCTGTTGTCTTACCACTCCTCGCCCAAAGAATCAGCGTAGCTACCAGTGCCGCTCTACCCGGTCTAAACGTAACAATCGGCAGTGCTGCGCTCGCGTGGGAAGGATTCCACAAAGGAGGGGCACCTCTCGATCTGCGCCTCAATGACATCGTGATGCACGCTCGAAGCGGTGGCATCGACGGCTCTATCTCCCGGCTACGCGTCACACTCAGCCCGGTCGCATTACTTCGCGGACGCATTGCACCCATTCTCATTCTTGCACGCAGTTCGGCCATTCGACTCGAGTTTACGAGGGTGCAGACACCCGTAGCGCTGAGTCCTCTCTTTGCAGTGCTCGCCGCGGGACCGCCTCCCAAACGCGCGCTCGATTTTGCCAGCCTCCGTTTAATCCGCATCAGCGACCTAAAAATTTCTGTCATCGATCCAACCAGTGGCGTTCATCTACTTTCGAATGGTGCGTCACTTCAAATCCGACAAACAAAGGACGGCACGATCAACGGTAGCGCTGGCGCGTTATTCCGTCAGGGTAATGACACTGTTGCCGCGCATCTGACGGCCAACGTCAGTCATGGCGAAGGTTCCATCACGGCGCAATTTGGTCCCTTTTATCCTTCCCGCATAGCGCCTAACAGTATTTGGCTTCGTCATTTCAATACCCCGACAACGCTCAATATCAGTTTACCCATGCGACGTGACGAGCCATCCCAACCAATTAATGTCGCAGCAGACCTTGGCGCTGGATCGATACAATTCGCCGGAGGCATGATTCCGGTCAAGAATGGCAAATTCGACATAGACGTCCGCCAAAGCGGCGCACGACTCAAAAAGGCGCAACTCTATCTCGCTAAAATTAACGGTTCCAATCCGACACTAACCGCCACGGGGACTCTCGAGTTCGCGCCTCCTTACGCTGGGGCACTACGTGTTGCGGTAGATCGGGTTACTGCATCGGCGTTGCCGATCTACTGGCCAAACCGCCTGGCACCCGATGCACGACGCTTCGTCACAAAGCACATTACAGATGGCATCGCGACCGGCGGCGATTTTTCGGCAGAATTTCACCTCTCTCCTTCGCCTACACTTACCCGTTTTCATGGTACCTTCGTGGCTAGTGGCATCACGCTGGATTGGTTCCCGGGCGCGACAAAGATGACCGAACTTGCAGGCACGGTTTTGTTCCCGGACTCTGACAAGCTTCTGATCAATGCTTCCCACGGTAAATTCGGTGGCCTCGCACTGAGTGGCACAATGGCGGTAGACGGCCTCGATAGCGATATGCAGGTCGCCAAGATTTCAGCTCGCCTTTCTGGCTCCCTGGCAGATGCCGTTCCTTCCTTGAACGCGCCACCTCTCCGCCTTGCGGCCGAAGGCATCAACCTGGTCCACGCCACTGGGGATGTTGAAGCAACTGTCGTTGCCCAGCTTCCGCTCATTCGCAAACTTACCCGCGACGATCTAACCTTAGCCACCAACGCCACGCTTACCGACGGAGCGGTGCCTCTTCCTTTCGTAAACTTGGCGTTGAATCAGGCGCATCTGCAGCTGCAGGCAGACCTCCACCGCGTCATCCTGTCAGGCACGGGCGCGCTGGGCAACCAACCAGCGTCCTTCACAGCCATGATTGGTCTGCCCGAAAATCGCGTTCATCTCTCTGGGAAAGCCATCCTAAATTCAGGTCTTCTAACGCGGCTGGGAGTGCCGAGTACCGTCTGGCAGAGCGGCTCTGCACCGCTTAGCATCACATACAAAGCGACGAAAGGCACTGGAAAACTCGACCTCACCCTCGATCTGACCGGCACACGTCTCGCGCTGCCGGGGGTCGGCTGGAACAAGGCCACTGGCGCGCCCAGCAATATTGACTTAACCCTTACCCTCGCTTCCGGGAAACTAAGCGGCCTGCAATCTGCCACCGCCGTAGCGCCGCGCTTGTCTTTCCGTGGCACCCGGAAGGCCAGTAGTTTCGCCATTACAGCGGCGCGAATCGGCATGACTACCGCGACAGGAACTGTGACACCGCCGGCACACTTGGATGCACCATGGACAGTGTCCCTACGAGGCAACGTTCTCGACATCGCTTCTGCGATTCAGCCGACCCGCAGTGCCCTCGGGCACGCCAGAACCAAGACGAGAGTTGTCTCGCCTCAGGGACCGGTGCGACACAATCTTGCGTTGGATCAGCCGTGGCGCATTGTTGCGAAGTTTGCGCATGTAGCGCTGGACGACAGTCCTGATGCAAAGCGTCTTGGCTCGACCAGCATCCTGGCTACTGGTACCGGTACCACCCTATATCGACTCAGCGCGGTTTCTGAAGCGCCCAATAAAGGAAAAGCAATCCTTCATATCACTCGGGTATCAGGTCAATCTAATATTGATCTCATCAGTAGCGATGCCTCGTCCTTATTAGCTGCGGTCGGCGAACCTAATATAATCGCCGGAGGCACGCTGCATTTTATCGGTCACAATACCGCCCCCGGCATTGAGGGTCGCATCACGATTAAGGATTTTCGCATACCGCAAGCTCCCGCTGCAGGAAAGCTGCTTCAGGCGCTAACGATTTACGGAATTCCCGCCGCCGCCTCAGGACCAGGCCTCGGTTTTTCCAGATTAGTTGCGCAAGTGAGGCTGGGAAACGGTGTGCTATCGATCGTTCGCGGTCGGGCAGAGTCTCCCTCGCTGGGCCTAACTACCTCTGGCACTGTTGATCTGGAACGCGAGCGCTACGATCTGGGTGGTACAATCGTCCCCGCGTATGCAATAAATTCCCTGCCAGGAAAACTCCCGGTAATCGGACAACTTTTCCGTAGCGACAAAGGCGACGGGCTATTTGCAGCGCGCTATACTTTAACCGGAACGTTTGCGAACCCCAACGTTTCGGTCAATCCGCTGTCAGCCTTAGCCCCGGGAATCTTGCGAGACATTTTCGGACCAGCGGCTCCAGAATTGCCACATCCCGCAAATCTTAATAAGAATCCTCAATGACTGGCCTATCGATCCCTCTCCTGCAACTCGCGCTCCAGTCAAAGACGCTGGCTCGAAAGACCATACGGTGAAATCATGAAAGTTCTTGTCCCAGTCAAACGTGTCGTCGACTATAACGTCAAGGTGCGTGTCAAATCTGACGGCTCCGGGATCGATACGGCTGGTGTCAAAATGTCAATGAATCCGTTCGACGAAATAGCCGTCGAAGAAGCAGTGCGCCTCAAGGAACAGAGGGTTGCATCAGAGATAATCGTAGTGTCGGTGGGTATAAATGCATGCCAAGACGTGCTCCGCACCGCGCTCGCAATGGGAGCGGACCGCGGCGTCCTTATCGCTGCAACCGAAACATTAGAGCCTCTCGCGGTAGCGAAGCTGCTCAAAGCCTTGGTTGCCCGGGAGATAGTCCAGCTCGTCATGATGGGCAAGCAGGCCATAGATGACGATATGAACGCAACCGGTCAGATGTTGGCCGGCATTCTCGGCTGGCCGCAAGGCACTTTTGCGAGCAAGGTGGTGATCACTGCGGATACCGCGACGGTCACTAGAGAGGTCGATAGCGGTCTGGAGACGGTTGCCCTCGCTCTACCCGCAGTAATTACTACGGACCTACGTCTGAATGAGCCGCGCTACGCCTCTTTGCCTAATGTTATGCGAGCGCGCAAGAAGCCGATTGAGGTGATCGCACCCCATGAGCTGGGAGTCGAACATTCCCCTCGACTCACTGTAGTAAATGTAACTGAGCCGGCTCGGCGAGCGGCAGGCATTAAAGTGAAGTCAGTACAAGAGCTAGTCGAGAGGCTGCGTAAAGAAGCGAAGGTGATCTGACCATGGGACAAGCACTTGTTTTTATTGAACACGACGGGACAGAAATCAAAACTCAAGCGCGTAACGCGATCACAGCAGGAAGCAAACTCGGCGATGTCGTGGCGGTTGTTGCGGGTTATAACGTAGACCATATCGCCAAAGCCGCTTCTGTTATTTCTGGCGTTAAAAAAGTTGTTGTTGCTGATGACGAAGTGTTTTCCTTCGCTCTGGCCGAACCACTTGCCGATCTGTTGGTTCATCTCGCACCGAGCTATTCGCACATTATAGCCGCTTCCACGGCAATTGGTAAAAGTATCATACCTCGAGCTGCCGGATTACTTGATGTTCAGCCAATTAGCGAAGTCATCGGCATTATCGACGCAAACACCTTTGTTCGCCCGATTTATGCCGGCAATGCGAACGCGACCGTCCGGTCCTCGGATACAAGGAAGCTCATGACCGTCCGCGCCACCAGTTTTGACCCCGCTCCTCCGGATGGTGCAACTGCACCTATTGAGGTATTCGATGTTGCTATTGCCAATACAAAATCGAGGTTTGTCTCGGCTGAAGTGCCCAAAAATGAGCGCCCTGAACTCACTGCGGCGCGTGTTATTGTCTCTGGCGGCCGCGGTTTACAAAACGGGGAAAATTTTCGTAAACTGATTTACCCGATTGCTGACAAACTCTGCGCTGCTGTCGGTGCGTCGCGTGCTGCAGTGGATGCTGGCTTTGTGCCGAATGATTACCAGGTCGGCCAAACTGGTAAGATTGTTGCCCCCGATCTGTATGTGGCAATAGGGATATCAGGGGCGATTCAACATTTAGCCGGCATGAAGGACTCGAAAATCATCGTTGCCATTAACAAGGATGAAGACGCGCCAATATTTCAGGTCGCCGATTACGGGATGGTGGGCGACCTCTTTTCTATCCTCCCCGAGTTAGACAGAGAACTCGATTGTCTCGCTTGACACAACATTCTCCGATGTTTTGGACGAGTTTTCTGAATTAGAAAGCAACGCGTTATGCTGGATATTCACCAGCATAACGCACCCGGTGTACGCAACAAAAAAAGCATTAGATGTCCATCGTTCGGTGGCGCGCACCGATCTTTTGCTGTCAAACATCACGGCAGCCAAGGAGGCGCAGGCTCGCGCCCTCGGGGTGATGCGGTGATGCTAACGATCGAGCAATAGCAGTTGTTTGTCGAGACAGGCAGGTTCAACAAGAACCACGACAAGGACAAGGTCACTTATGCCGCAATGACCGGCGCAACGAACCTCCAAATATGTCGTTCACGGGTTGTCGACCAACTTGGGTCGTGGATCAGCAATCGCACCAACGAGTTTCATGACGTCGTGACGCGCAGCACTCTCGAGCCCGATACGAAACACATGCTGCATGTCATCAAACAGCTCGGCGCGTGACTCGCTCGCCGCGAGATCGAGATGAAAGACCCGGGCAAGATCGTCCCGGTCGACGTTCGCCGTCTGCCGCGCTCGATCATGTGGCACGTTATGGGGCACGATCGTCGTCCCGATAGGCCACGCAGGTCCCTGCGACTGGATCATCAAGCCCAGGTACCCACGGACCGGCGTAGCCCGGGATCGCCCGAGGCCAGAAACGGCGTGGCCGCCGCAAGCCTCACGGCAAGCCTCGCCTACCGGCGCGCCGCGGTCCAAGCGAAACTGAGTGGCTTCGAAGATCGCTTCCGGATCACGTCTGACGAGGTAAATCCCGCTTACACGTCACAGACATGCTGGTGTTGCGGATACTTCAAATGCCTGTGGTGCGGCAACACCATGCACGCCGATGTCAATGCGGCACGGATGTCTCGTCAGACCAGAGCGCCAGATCTGGTGCTCACCACCTCAACTCGATCGTGCCCATCTTCAACCGATTTACGGGTCGGCTCCTGTTTTGTCTAAAACTAAGACCTAATCCTGCTAGATTGACTTAAATTGGCATGGAAGCTATCTCGCGCAAAATAAAGTGGCGGCGTAGCTCAGTGGTAGAGCAGGGGAATCATAATCCCTTGGTCGGTGGTTCAAATCCGCCCGCCGCTACCAGTAGCTTCCAGCAAGCTCTTTAAAATTTTCACGAACAATCAATTACTTAGCCGCCGCCCTGATGCCAGGAGCCGTTAATTTGATGAAGTATGAAGGCGCATGATGTCGCGGCCCTATTGGAATCCAGATAGAACCAAGTCGGGGTTTGCGGTTCTGGGTTTCAACAGGGTGGGTCGTGCTAAAGCGCCTGAAACCGCAACGTGCCGCAGGGAATGTGACTACGCCAATCAAGAACCTGACGTGACGGCAAGCGCTCTCACGCAAGCCTTCGCCATCGCCAATACCTCCGAGACCAAGACGCGCCCTGAGATCACCGATCCACAACTGCAGGCTTGCGGTTCTGTACGCAGCTAGGCCACCGCTCATATCATCCTCCCGCGCCTGAAAGCCCTGGCGCCCCAGAACGTAGAGCCGCCCGGCGACGTGCGTCATCCGGCCGCCTTGTTATTTCTTATCGAAGCTGCGGCGTTCCGCGCATCTGTACCGCGCTAGCCTCGCACCTGTTTGACGCAGCTGGCACACCCTTGCCCCGATGATCTGCGGCGGGACACCGTGACTATCACGGGCGAGCTTCATGTGGATTTCTGGGTCGTGGTCTTTCAGAACTGCTCGGAGACCCATTCCACCCTGGCTGATGCGCCAGATTGTTCGCAACACTGATCGAAGTCGGTGACGCGTTCCACCGATGCGTGAACGATTAGCCGCGCGGCTTAACGCGCTGGCAAGGTCCCGTTACAATGCCCGACGTAACGAACAAACGAAGCGTTGCCGCTTGAAGATGGCAACCCGCCGCGTATCTTCCAGGTCGGCCTCGCCGGCGTCACCCTCATAGCGAAACAGATCAATGCAGCCGCTTCCGTAAGCACCTCACCATCTTTCCGTGACCTGAGCGCGACGTCGCCTCCATACCTGCCCTCTCCCGCTCTCCGGGAATGCCATTCGATCCCGTCCCCAACCCACCGCCTTCATCGGTCCGGAATTTGATAGTTTAACGGGTGATGATGCGACTCGGTCACAGCTTCCGGTAGGATTATTGCCAAAAAAGCCGCTACATCAACTCACGAACGCGCCACGGTTGCTCCTCAACATCTAAGAAAACACCCGATCAGATTTATCTGGCGAACATGCGAACGCACATGCCAGATCTCGATGACCTTTTTATGATATCAGTTCAATTCGTATACAACATGCTCCGCCATCCCCGAAACGGGATAGCCACGCCACGTTTTTAGACCTCTCCGAAACCAAATTGAACGCCAACGCCCTATTCCTGTCGTTTCCGTTCGTCATAGACTGATTGTTGTAAACGTCTATCCGCCGAAGAACACTGGCGTTCTTCCGTAATGCAGTATGGCCACCACACTACCTATTTTGCCACGAACGATCAAAGCGCGTTCAGAAACTCGCAAGCACTCTGCGTAACCGGCTCCGCTTCAAACAACCGAAGCAAAAATAGCGTCAGAAAAACCATATCCTGGGCGCCTCTAACCACCCGCGTCGACAGCGAGATGGCTCCGTGCCACTTCTCCGTCAGAACGAGCTAGCAGACGGCGTCTAGAGAATGCTGCCGATTTCTTCTCTGCTTTTTTCATAATATTTTGCGTAGTCCAAGAAACGGCCAAAAGTACAGTCACAGCGTGTATCGTGTGATGTTCCGTAGAGCGCTCCTGTCGACGCGATTAGTGCTCCGTTTCTCTTGTAACTGGTAATTGCCATCTTGGCAATGCCGACCTGCCGATTCTCCTCGAACAATGCAAGCTCCGGTGTGGCAACAATTCCCACCAATGGAACCGGGGTCGGTATGGCTGGCACTCCGATCAGGAGTTGATGGTGGTTAATCGACTGGCCCCCGCTGCGCAACTCTACCACCACGTTAGCTCTTTTCCGATTGTTGACGAGTCTTGCCCAAAGCTGCAGTAACCGGTTCCGTACACTCGCAATAGCGTATTGTGAGTAAAGCGGCGCACGGAAATATTGGGCATCGACGAATACCTTGGTACCTGGAGTAATTTTGAGATTGAGACGTGCAACTGCGTGATCAACATCTGTCGAGATGAGGAGTTGCTCTGTCGCTGTTTCGGGTGGTTGGGTCGTCCGTACTGTCGAGCACCCCTCGAGAGCAAACACGACCACGAGGAGCCCCGCATACAAAACCCAATTTCTCCGCCGAAAATTCAACGTATCGTCCCATTACCTCCACGAGCTAGGCACATCCTGAAGGACAACTATATCCGCCGATGAGGTCTGGCCAGCCTTGCTCGCGTTTTCGAGAGATAATCCTTTAGCCTCGGATCGGGCCAAACGATGTAACGACGCCAGTTAAACGAATACGGCTCAGAATGAGAATCAAAAACCACCTCACGACCCGCATGCCGGAAAATTGTTTTTTCCCGGTCGAATTCTTCCTCTTCGCACGACCTCCGCCCCTGCGATGCCCTCACTGTGAAATGTCGCTCGCAGAAACCGCCAAACCAAAAGTGCCAAAGTAGTGCTAGTAACCTTATAAACGATGGCGCGGCGACATCTGCGCCTAACTGCTCTCCTTTTTCGGAAAGCCCTGAAGCGCCTAGCGCCGCAACGCCATTTTGATCGGTCCCTCGCGGCGACCGTTAATGAACTGATCAACTAGGGGATTACCGCTCGCTCGCACTTCAGCCGCGTTTCCCTCCCAAACGATTCTACCATCGAACAGCATCGCGATCCGATCTCCAATCCGTCCGGCGCTTGCCATATCGTGCGTAATGGCAATCGACGTACTTCCTAGCCTCTTTACACAATCGACAATTAACCCGTCGATTACGGCTCCCATGATCGGATCGAGGCCGGTCGTCGGCTCATCGAAAAGCATAATGGCAGGTTCAGCCGCGATTGCGCGCGCGAGCGCGACGCGTTTTTGCATACCACCCGACAGTTCGTTTGGGAAAAGATCCGCAACCGTTTCCCCTAACCCGACCTGCGCGAGGACCTCAACGGCCCGTGCCCGTGCTCGGCTGCGTTGGATCAACCCTCGTGCCAGCAAACCGAAGCTAACATTCTCCCAAACGCTTTCACTATCGAACAGTGCCCCATTCTGGAACAACATCCCGATCTGATCCCGCAGAGCACGTGCGCGTGACGTTGGCGCCGTCAGAACATCTTCACCGTCAATTAGAATTTGACCATCATCTGGCGGAATAAGTCCAAGGATGCATTTCAGCAATACGGATTTTCCGGAACCCGACCCACCGATTACAACCATCGCTGTTCTTGGCGCAATATCAAGGTCTACGCCGTCAAGAACTATTTTCGTTCCGAAGGACTTTCTTAATCCTCGAACTGAGATTTTTGCACACTCACTCATGCTGTAAAAAATGCCTGGGTCAACAAATAATCTAAAGCCAAAATCAGAATCGATGCTGCCACCACAGCACTCGTTGTTGCCGAACCCACGCCTTGCGCTCCACCACGCGAACGGTACCCAAAGAAGCATCCCATCAAGGCGATGGTGAAACCAAAGACCGCTGACTTAATTAACCCCGACGTGACATCAGCGGTATGCAGATATTGCTGGGTATTGTGGAGATAATCTGCAGCTGAAAACCCAAAACGGGAAGTCGCCACCAGAAATCCTCCCGCAACACCGAGTATATCAGCAACAAGCACCAGCAACGGCAATGCAATTACGCCTGCCAATAAGCGTGGCGCCACCAAATACCGGATAGGATCCGTTGCTAATGTACTCAACGCGTCAATCTGGTCCGTGACTCGCATCGTTCCGATCTCAGCCGCCATCGCGGAGCCGACACGCCCCGCCACCATTAGCCCTGCCAAGACGGGCCCAAGTTCGCGTGTTAGTGACAACACGACCACGCTGGGAATCGCTGATTGCGCCGCAAATCGAGAAAACCCGGTGTAGGTCTGTAAAGCCAATACCATACCCGTGAAAATCGCCGTCATGGCGACCACAGGCAACGAAAAAAAGCCTATTTCGGCAAATGCCCGGCTAAAGTTGCGCAGATAGAAAGGGGGGCGCAACAGTCCAACAATAGCGGACGCTGTGAACAAGCCGAGTTCCCCAAGAAAAGAGACGAGGTTGAGCGTGACGCGGCCCAACGCCGCCACTGGATCAAGAAGACGAATCATGCGCCCCTATATCCATGTTCGAGGACTCGTCGATAGCGTTTTCCCAAGGAGGTCAGGATCTCATAGCCCGATGTTTCTGCCGCTTTTGCCATCGTTTCAATCGTGATCGTATCATCCAGTAAGTTGAGGATTGATCCAGGTCCTATATCGGGGTGTTCAGTTACATCGAATGTCATCAAATCCATCGAAATGCGCCCAATCTGCTTTATCCGCACGCCGCGATGCCGCGCAACTAGTCGTCCTGACGCCGCGCGCAAAATTCCGTCCGCGTAGCCGATTCCAAGTGTAGCGACCCTTGTCTTTCGCGTCGCGACCCAAGTGGCATTGTAACCTACCGATGCTCCAACCGGAATATCGCGCACTTGAATGACGGGAGCGGCCAATCGTATTACACTACGCATCGGGTTTTTATGCCCTGGTGTTGGATTGCCTCCATAGAGCGCATACCCAGGTCTCGCCAAGTCCGAGACAAATCGGGCCCCCAAAAAAATGCCAGCGGAATTCGCTAAGCTTGTTCGTGTTCCCGGAAATGTAGCCTCGATCGTGCGAAAGCGCACGGTTTGATCAGTATTTTGCGCCGCTTGAGGCACTTCGGCCGCAACTAAATGCGTCATGACGAAGTCAAGCGAAATCCCCGATAGCAGCTCTGGGTGCGCTGCCAGGTGCAGGAATTCCCGCGCATCCAAGCCGAGTCGCGCCATACCGGTGTCAACGTGAAGCACGGCCGACACCTGTTCTTCGGCTTCATATGCGAACCGCCGCCAACGCTCGATATCGCCTAGGGAGTTCAACACGGGGACAATATTCTTCTCTGCCAACGCTGGCGTAAGCCCGTTGAGAACACTAATCCAAGCTTCAGGAAGTAGCTTCCGGAGTACAATTGCCTCGTCAATTGTTGCAGTAAAAAAATGGCGGCAACCTACTTCGAACAGCACCGGCGCAGCGAGGTTCAGCCCTACGCCATAAGCATCTGCCTTGACCGCGGCACCACAGGCCCGTCCCCCTGCCGCACGGTGCCACGAATCCAACAATAGCCAATTCGCCGCAATGGCGTCAGAATCGACAAATAAAGTCGGGGCGGAAATCATTGGATCATGCTGTAAAGGCAAAAAAACGATCTCTCGAGCCAAACCCAGACCAATCCATGATCGAACGAACACAACAATCCCGAATCAATACCCCGCTGCTGGTAGTGCGACACCCGGTAAGAGCGCGTTCGCCACCGCTTGCATGACAACTGCTCGTTATTACTATTACTACTGCCGAGACACCCACATTCGCCAATATTGGAGTCAATTTTACGCGGGACCATAACCTGCAGTTGCCCTGGCACACGACAGAGCTGATCACGGATCGGACTCCATCATTAAAATGTGCAACAATGCGACCGGACCGCCACCTCCACAGACAACCCACCTAGTCCTGCCAATAACCTCGACATCGAAGGCTTTCTCAAAAGATTCTCGCCTGCAAATATCATCACACCTCTCACCTACCACGCGCGGTATCGTTCCAACGCGTGCAATACAGTCGGCACGAACGACGAAGTGCTGACGTTACGGCCATAACGTCGAGAAACCCAGAGCTGCCCTTTGTGTCACCGTCCCGCGCCGTACAATTATGATGCGCCAGCCTCCCGCGCCTCGCGCTCGCACAGCTTAGAGACATCAAAAACCTGCCGTGCGACGCTCCGATTCCCGCTTCGGTTCCACTTGAATGCGCAGCACGCAAGCTTGATTGCAAGCCAACAAGCCATACGCATCAACACATCACCTCGCAAGCCTCGCCCGTTTATTAGAGTCCACGAGATCATGCAGGTCAAGCGCGCCCGTGTCACATACTGCTACGCCTACCAGCGTAGCAAACAAATCTTCCTGTCCTCCCGTCACACCCAAGTACTGCGGGTCATTCGAAGGGCGCCCCAGTCTGTCAGGCTCGCCAAGGTCAAGGCAGCAGTTGATGGGGACTTGCGGGCCGGCAATCGAGCGAACGCGCTGCCACGTCTTATGCGCTTGTGCGTCAACGCCGAGAAAAAGTTCTCGACCGGATTGATCCACGACCAGGAAATTCCGGTGAAATAGAAAGTCCAGATTGGATATCACTTAGAGACTTTTTGAAAAATGACCTTGCGGCTGAGTGGGCGTCGTGATTCACGCTGTTTATGTGGAACGAACGGACGCGTGGCCGCTTGGCCAAGATCAGAAAGAAGCTCAAACGCT
>DAIDMG010000040.1:0-18637 GCA_027449105.1 Acidiphilium sp.
ATACGATATAGCGCCAGCGTGACATCAAATCGAAACGCCAGTCCCATGTTCCGCACATTAGTTCAGACGCCGCGATCTGTCCGCCTGGGCGATTTTACGACGGATCGTCGCTTGTTTCCGCTCGTGGTTTTTGGGATCTGTGCGGGCACGTTCGGGGTGATCGCAGGCTGGGTCCTGCTGCGGATGATCGGGCTGATCAATGACCTCGCCTATTACGGAACATGGTCAGTCCGCATGCTGGCGCCGGGAGGGGTGCTGCAGGATGGCCACCCGGCACTCTGGACGATCGGCGTGCCGGTGGGCGGCGCCCTGCTCATTGGCCTGATGGCACGCTATGGTTCAGAAAAGATTCGCGGGCATGGAATCCCGGAAGCGATCGAGGCCATTCTGCTCGGCGGCGCGCGCCTCGATCTCAGGGTGGCCATTCTCAAGCCAATCTCCTCGGCAATTTCAATCGGAACCGGCGGCCCCTTCGGCGCCGAAGGGCCAATCATCATGACCGGAGGCGCCACTATTCAACGACGCGTTCTCTTTGTCCGCAACGACTGGAGTCCATTCGTGCAGTTGTTAGTATGTTGTGTGCCAATTCATTCTATCGAATGTTTGATCCTTCCTTAGCAAGCGATATCCAGATTGCTTTTGAGGCGCTAGACCACGCCGCCTTTCAGATGTAGTTGTCCATTGCCTCGGCTGGGTCCCATTAAACCGCGACTATATTACTTCTCTTGATCTCGTCGCTTTACAATAACGCGTTATGTCGTTTGCCCCTCTCCATTTTGCCCATATCACCGATTTTTGTTACCGAAGCCACACGTTTACCGGCGTCGTGATTTCATTTTTGTGTACTTGTTGCACATGCGGCGTGCCCGACAGGACCGCGAGAAGCTTTGTTAATTAGGGACGATCACACCAAGAACTTTCTGCTGTCACGCCTCCCGAAGAATCGCTTCAACGAAACTGGGCCTTTATTAGGTGATAGGCTGAATAGTCGGCATTCACGTTTTTATCTTACCTTTGACTCCAGATTGCGCTCTAGACTTTTCAAAATGAAAGTTGCTCTGCCTCAGGACCGATACAGATGTATGGTTTACTGTCACGACCGGGAAGGAACACCCCAGGTACGCTGATGATGAGATGCCACCGACCTTTTCCACTTTGTTGACACTGCGCTCGGCGTTGAAGATGGATAAAACGAATTAGCGCGGAAGCGCCAGATAAAAACTCTCTATAAAACTGCCGAGTTTCTTATGTCAGTTTTATCTCACCGTTGCGTCATACGTGAGAAATTGTCCGATAGACCAAAACTTGTTTGATTGTCATATGCCGCCGCCTCTCTGTCAGTGTCACTGCAAAACAAATTACAAATTACGAATAGCGTAGCAATGTAAATGCGGGAGCTAATTATTATGTATCTTGAGGAGAGAGACGCCAATCGGATTGATCCATGTATCATCGCTTTTTTGTCTTAGTGTGATGGATGTCTTAGCAAAGGAGATAAGAATGAAAATTCTTCGACTCACGGCTGCCGCTACAACGATTGCTGTTGTTATGTCAGCACCCGCCTACGCTCTAATCCGCGCGCCGGAAAGCCTCCCGTATCATCACCAGCTGCCTCATCAGGTTCCTTATTACGATCTAGTGTCACAAAAGAATCGGCCTCGTACCTGGACACCCGCAACCGACGATTTCAGAACTCACGGTCCCGCAATCCAGCACGCCTGTCCAAATCAGTGCCGCTGATCGATCGTAGGATCAATATCTCGACTACTAACTGGCAAGGCTTGTTAACGCCTTGCCGGTTCGCTCGAATGAACTAGATGATGAATAGCTATTGTTGAGATAATACAAAGAACTCTTGATTATGCCCTGAATGAGGGAAGCCACTTTCCATGTTTCGCAGGCGTCCGCTGGCATGAGGGATTCTTGGTCCATCGGGATGGGCGCAGAGCGCAAAATCGTTGCGAAAAAAATGAGCGTCTTTTTATGTTTGAACTTAAACTCTTTTGGCGGATGATGTGGAGCATCGTTGAAGAGACGGTGAGCTATCGCGAGCGAACGGGGCTGTGGTGTATAGTCATCCGTGGGACAACTTATCATGCAGGACGACAAAGACATTGGTTGGATTGTTGGCCCGATTCGACCTTTGATTGGGGCCTTCATCAAACTGGGATGGAAATCTAACATCGGGCCTAAATATTGAAAGCTGGACAAACGGACACGCTCGACGGGATTCTCTCAATGCTTTGATCGGCGGACAAGGACGCCATGGTAGCCGTAGATCAATGTTAATTTGTGAAAGGTAGGTGGAGGTTTAAATCGGACCAGCAACTCGGCACGCTCTCGGAGAAATGCATAATGAACCTCTTTGCCAATTCGGGGCGTTCGTCAGTTGGTAAAATTTCCTCAGCACGAAAAATTTCTTCTCCAATGCTTCGGCCCGCCGTCGGTTGAGGTGCAAGGATGCAGAAGAGCACGAAACGAATGTTCTCAATCAACACCAACAAGTCTCTCGACTAGGCGGTTCGACCTAGCATCGAATTTTTCATACCTTCGGCGCAGCTGTCTCCTGGAATATCGATGTACGAACTCACGGAGGTTGCGGTGTCGGCACTTTTTTTTGACCTGCGGCCATCTCGATGAAGGCACGTATGTACTCGATCGCAGCATCAGCCTCCCGTATTCCTAAAAAAATCTGCTTTGCGACACCTTCTTGGCCCAGCCGCAAGGCGTGAACATGAAAGCGCGAACTATACTCGTCGACCAGCCAGCGTGGGAGGGCGGCCACGCCACGCCCGTGCGCTACCATGAGCAACATGATGTCAGTTGTCTCGATCGGCTTATGCTGACGGGGGGCAATGCCAGCGGGCATCAGGAACTGAGTGTAAATGTCGAGCCGCTCAATCGCCACAGGGTAAGTGATCAGGGTTTCGTCAGCCAGCTGATGCGCCAACACGAAATCGGCGCTCCGCAGCGGATGTTCGGGGCCCACCACCAGAACCGGCTCGTAATCGAATACGGAATTGAAGCGCAACCCGGGCTTAAACAGGGGATCGGGCGTCACCAGCATGTCGATTTCGCGCCCGAACAGTGCACCAATGCCGCCGAATTGGAATTTCTGTAGAACATCGACATCGACATTGGGCCAGAGATCAAGATAGGGTGCAACGATTTTTAGCAGCCATTGATAGCAGGGGTGGCATTCCATACCGATGCGCAACTTACCTCGTTCGCCACTTGCAAATTGCCGTATCCGATCTTCAGCATGAGCCAGTTGCGGCAGCAATCGTGCGGCTACGGAAAGCAGAAACTCCCCTGCCTGAGTGGGTTGCAGACTACGTCCCTCGCGCCGCCAAAGTTCCACGCCAATCTCGCTCTCGAGCTTACCGATCGCATGACTAAGCGCCGACTGAGTCAGGTTTAGCCGCTTCGCCGCGGCTGTCAGTGACCCTTGCCGCTCGATTTCGTACATGATTGCCAAATGGATACGCTCGAGTTTTGCCATGCCACCTCAACGAATAATGAATTCCTTTCATCTAGTTATGAAAATATATCATTTTTATTCATATATTTGTCCTCCTATTGTCCATACCACTGTTACTCATCTCTTGGGCAGGTATATTCTATGGTTACGACCCATAATCTTGGCTTTCCACGCATCGGGGCGCGGCGTGAACTGAAGTTCGCTCTTGAGTCCTATTGGAAGGGTACGATCTCACACGAGCAATTACAGAAAGTTGGCGCCGAGCTGCGCGCGCGCTCCTGGCGCAATCAAGCCGCGCTCGATCTGGTGCCGGTGGGTGATTTCTCGTTTTACGACCATGTACTCGACATGAGCTTCACATTAGGAAACCTGCCTAGCCGCGTACGGGGTCTCCTCCATGACAACATGCTGGATAATTACTTCCGCGTCGCGCGTGGCCGCTCGGCTCCTCACGTGGAAGATCTGGCCTCCTGCTGCGGCAGTGTCGCCGCCGGTGAGATGACCAAATGGTTCGACACCAACTACCATTATATCGTGCCGGAATTTGATGCTCGGACCGGATTTAAGCTTGAAGCTTCGAGGCTCGTGGATCAGCTCGCGGAAGCAAAGACTGCCGGCATCACGGCCAAGCCAGTGATCATCGGACCGATTACCTATCTCGCGCTCGGCAAGTCTAAGGACGGCTCCGACAAGCTTGCTCTTTTGCCTCGCCTGCTGCCAGTTTACGCGAGTCTGCTTTCGGTCCTATCCGCACAGGGCGTGGAGTGGGTGCAAGTCGATGAACCAATCCTTGTCACGGAGCTAGACACGGTCTGGCAGCAGGCCTTCATGGATGCATACCAGATCCTCAGCAGAGAAGCGGTCAAACTCCTGCTTGCCACCTACTTCGGGCAATTGCGCGAAAACCTACCTCTGGTTGGGTTGCTTCCGGTACAAGGCGTTCATATTGATGCCATCAATGCTCAGAATGAGATTCCGCAACTGATCGCGGCCAGCCCGCCGGAACGGGTGATCTCACTCGGCGCCGTTAATGGCCGAAACATCTGGAAGACCGACCTTCACGCAGCGCTTGACTGGCTTGAACCACTCTCGGTGCAGCTGGGCGATCGCCTCTGGCTGGCGCCAACCTGTTCATTGCTCCATGTGCCCATTGATCTGGCCGTTGAACAGAAGATAGACGCCGAAATCCGCTCCTGGCTCGCTTTCGCGATCCAGAAGCTGGACGAAGTCCAGCTTCTCGCTACGGCATTGAATCACGGACGAGCGGCCGTGGCAAAGGAACTTGCCGCCAACCGCTCCGCGCTCCTCTCGCGTCGCACCTCCGTGCGTGCGAACAATCCGGTAGTTAAAGCGGCGGTCGCCGCCATCACTCCTGACCTCGGCTGTCGCCTCAGCTCCTTCGCGATACGTTCGGCCAAGCAGGCGGCGCTCCTGCACCTGCCGGTCTACCCCACCACCACAATCGGCTCCTTTCCACAGACTACGGAGATCCGGCAGGCGCGCGGCCAGTTCAAGGCCGGCAACATCAGCGAAACGGCCTACAAGAAAGCGATGCGCCACGAAATCGAGCACAGCATACGAGAGCAGGAAAAGCTGGGGCTGGACGTGCTCGTGCACGGTGAGGCCGAGCGCAACGACATGGTGGAATATTTTGGCGAACAGCTTGATGGTTATGTGCTCACTCAGGGCGGTTGGGTGCAGTCCTATGGCTCGCGCTGCGTAAAGCCACCGATTCTGTTCGGTGATATACGTCGCCCAAACGCCATGACAGTCGAATGGTTCAGTTATGCAGCCTCGCTGACCGCCAAACCCATGAAGGGCATGCTGACCGGGCCGGTGACTCTTCTCAACTGGTCCTTCGTGCGGGACGACCAGCCGCGCTCGGTCTCTTGTTACCAGCTTGCCCTCGCCATTCGGGAAGAGGTTCTGGACCTAGAAAAGGCTGGAGCACGCATCATCCAGATCGACGAGGCCGCGCTACGCGAGGGCCTACCCCTGCGCAAATCCCAATGGCTCGACTATCTGCGCTGGGCAGTCGAATCATTCCGCGTTACGGCAAATGGCGTGCAGGATGGAACCCAGATCCATACCCATATGTGTTATTCGGAGTTCAACGACATCATCGCGGCAATCGCCGATATGGACGCCGACGTAATCACCATTGAGACCTCACGTTCCGATATGGAGCTGCTTGATGCGTTCCAGACGTTCAACTATCCGAACCAGATCGGCCCTGGTGTCTACGATATTCACTCCCCGAATATCCCGAGCGAGACCCAGATCGTCACACTGATTAAAAAGGCCGCCGAGCGCATCCCGGTCGAACGACTCTGGGTGAATCCAGACTGTGGTCTGAAAACCCGTCAGTGGCGCGAGGTAATCCCCGCACTCAGCAACATGGTCAGCGCCGCACACGTCTTACGGGCTCATCTCGAAGGCGAAAAATGCGCCCATTTGTCAGGCTTGACGTAATGATAAATCAGCACACGACAATGAGGCGATCTTATGGGAGGAGATTACAGCACACTATTTTATTTGGTAAAATCTGGTCACGGGCACAGGAATCAAGGTACCTTCTGCTAGCCCACGCAGTGAGGCACTTTTTCCAGCTCTCTTCCCCTCGGATGTCCGCTAAATCCATCATTAAATCCGAGTGCGGTTCCTA
This sequence comes from Acidiphilium sp., assembly GCA_027449105.1. Classification (GTDB taxonomy): domain Bacteria; phylum Pseudomonadota; class Alphaproteobacteria; order Acetobacterales; family Acetobacteraceae; genus Acidiphilium. The sequence continues at coordinate 6,147 of DAIDMG010000040.1, forward strand.
CGCTAGGTCGACATTGGATCGCGGCACCGACCGCGCCCACCGCTACAACTTGAGCCGTGGCGGACATCCGCCACGTGTGGTCAGAATGATCCTCGCTGCGAACAGGGAGGCCCGGCAAGCCCTGCTTCGTGGCCTAGTGTGCGTCTCGTGGATCGCCCTTGATGCAGCGCTTGGACTTGGTCGTCCGGGTTAAGGATTAGCCCCAGCATCGCTGGTCTGCACCGCGGTCAGCTAAAACATTGCCCACACATCTTGCTCTGCCGCAGAAAGCGGAAAAAATTAATATGGCGTCGGCTCTCTCGTCCTACACGCCGTCGTCGTCGAACGCGGGATCAAGGCAAATCAATGCAGGTTCAGCCATTCGGCGCGAAAGAATCGATGGCGCAAGGAAACCGGCTTTTGGCGGTACTGTTCATTACTACAGATCGTCGCACACCATGACCAATCGACAGACGACGCATCAAATGCAAGAAAGGACACCTTCATCATAGAAGGACCTTGCCACGATCATGAAGCAAAGTGATTGCGACGTGCTCATCATCGGCGCCGGCCCTGCTGGCCTCGCACTGTCGATCTCACTCGCCGATGCCGGGCTGCAAGTAGCGGTAGTGGAACGCCAACCTGGGTCCGCGCTACAAAATCCGCCATTCGATGGCCGGGAAATTGCACTTACCCATCGGTCGGTGGACCGCCTACAAGTGCTGGGTGCGCTCGAACGCATTCCAGAGGCAGAAATGTCGCCGCTAAGTGAGGCGCGCGTCGTGAACGGTACCTCCCCCCGAGAGATCCGCTTCGCACCAGATCGCAGAGCCCACGACTCTCTTGGTACTCTTGTGCCCAACCATCTGATCCGCAAGGCGCTTTATGAATCGGCCCGCACCCGGCCAACAGTGAAGATCCTAGCGGGGCACACCGCAACAGGCATCGAGACCGGGCGCGAGTCGGCTGCACTCACGCTGGAAAACGGCACCCGCCTGTCAGGTCGGCTTATTGTCGCCGCCGATACGCGGTTCTCCGAAACACGCCGTCGTATGGGCATCTCCGCGTCGATGCGCGACTTCGGCAAGACGATGCTGGTTTGCCGGATGACGCATGAAAAATCGCACGGAAACGTCGCCACCGAGTGGTTCGATTACGGCCAGACCATTGCGATGCTGCCACTGAACGATAATGCGTCCGGACAACACATGTCTTCGCTTGTGCTAACTATGCCTGCGCACCAAATCGAACGCCTGCTGGCGTCCGACGAAGCGAGCTTTTCGGCCGAAATCAGCGCGCGCTACAGGTGCCTGCTCGGACCCATGACGCTCTCGGGCACGCGGCACACCTATCCGCTTGTCAGCGTTTACGCGAGCCGTTTTGTAGCCGAGCGCTTTGCGTTGGTGGGAGACGCTGCCGTAGGGATGCACCCTGTCACCGCGCATGGCCTCAACTTCGGCCTGTTAAGCGAGCAAACCTTATCGAGCCTAGTTGCCGGTGCTGTTCGGTCGGCCTCCGACATTGGTGGCGAACCACTGTTACGCCGCTATGACGCGCAGCACCGCCGCGCCACGCACCCACTTTATTTGGCCACGAACACCATTGCCATGCTCTACACCGAAGACCGATTACCGGCGCGTCTGCTGCGGAGTGCGGTGGTCCATGCGGGCGAGCGGCTGGCGCCGGTACGCCAGACATTGGTTGCGACGCTAATGCGAGACAGCGCCGGTCGCCTGCCTCGCTCGCTGCTCCGCAGCGCGTTCGCGCCGCGATTCGGCGCTTAGCCCGTAGCGACATCGTTTTTTGCTAGATACGAAGCTCGTGCATTTTTGTTGTGGACAGCACGACTCCGCACCACGTCAACGGATGATACGCTGCTCAAAGCCGAAATTCCACGTGAGAGAGTATCCTGCCAAACATCTTCCCAACATCAAAATACACCCTCGTGCATGGATGCGACGCAGCGCTACCAACTCTTGGAACGTCACTTGGTTAAAAAAAACGCCGCTTTGAGGCGGCGTTTCCGTTGGATCTAAAAAGCTCTAACCCGTCAATTGTCGGTCTGTGCCTGCTGATTCCGGCGCCGGATCGCAGCCCCCAGAATATCGCCGAGAGACGCGCCGGAATCCGACGAGCCGAAATCTGCCATTGCCTGTTTTTCCTCGTCGATCTCTTTACCCTTAACCGTTAATTGAAGTTTGCGCGACGCACGATCGACTGTGGTAATTTTAGCATCAATCTTTTCGCCGACAGCGAATTTCTCCGGCCGCTGATCCCCCTTGTCGCGAGCAAGTTCGGCGCGACGGATAAAGCCTGTCAATACATCATCCACTTTCACTTCGAGACCATTGCTCTGCACGGCTGTAATCACGCAGGTCACGATCATGCCTTTGTGCACGCGTTCCAGGATAGCTGCCGCCGGATCCTCTTCCAGCTGCTTGATGCCGAGACTGATGCGCTCCTTCTCAACATCAACATCAAGGACTTTGGCCTTAACGAGGTCGCCTTTGTTATACTTTGCTATCGCCGTCTCACCCGCCTCTTCCCACGACAGATCGGACATATGAACCATCCCATCGATGTCTGGGGCGAGGCCTATGAACAGCCCGAACTCAGTCATATTGCGGATCTCACCCTCAATCACTGAGCCAACGGGGTGGTCGTCCAGAAATTGTTCCCATGGGTTACGCGAAACCTGCTTCAGCCCGAGCGAAATCCGGCGCTTTGCGGCATCAACATCGAGAACTACAACCTCGACTTCCTGGCTGGTCGAAACGATCTTTCCAGGATGTACATTCTTTTTGGTCCACGACATTTCAGACACGTGAACCAACCCTTCGACGCCAGGCTCAAGCTCAACGAAGGCACCGTAATCTGTGATGTTCGTAACCCGACCGGTCACCTTGATGCCAGGAGGGTATTTGACGTCGACGCCTTCCCAAGGGTCGACCTCAAGTTGTTTCATTCCCAGGCTGATGCGTTGGGTGTCGGAGTTGAACCGAATGACCTGGACGCGCACGGGCTGACCGATGGTCAGCGCCTCGGCGGGATGATTGATTCGGCGCCACGCGATATCGGTTACATGAAGCAAACCGTCAACGCCTCCAAGATCGACGAAAGCACCGTAATCGGTAATATTTTTTACCACCCCGTCCAGAATCTGACCTTCCTTCAATCCCTGAATCAGTTCGCTGCGCTGCTCCGCGCGAGTCTCCTCGAGCACCGCGCGACGTGAAACAACAATATTGCCACGCGCACGATCCATCTTCAGGATCTGGAACGGTTGAGGCGTGCCCATCAGCGGCGTGATGTCTCGTACCGGGCGGATGTCAACCTGGCTACCTGGGAGGAACGCGGTGGCCCCATTGAGATCCACCGTAAAGCCACCCTTGACTCGGCCATGAATGACACCATTGACCCGAAGCTGGGCTTCGTAAGCACGCTCCAATGTGGTCCAGGCCTCCTCGCGTCGCGCCTTTTCGCGTGACAATACGATTGAACCATCCTTATCCTCATAACGTTCCACGTAGAGGTCGAACACGTCTCCAGGTTTGACCTCCTGGTCCCCAAATTCCTTCAGCGGAACCCGACCCTCGCTTTTCAGGCCGACATCAACAACGACGAAATCATCATCAATGCGCTGGACTTCGCCCGAAACAACCGACCCCTCGAAGCCAGAATTACTGCCGAGCGTGCTATCAAGCAGTGCAGCAAAATCATCATTGCTTATTGGAGCGGTATGGTCGTGTGCGCCGAGCGGGCGCGTGGCGGTCGCGGTGGAACCCATGAGTTAGCTTGATCCTTAGAAACGAGCCCGACATTGTCGGGACAGTTTGGAATGCGCAAACGAGTCGCCTACGAATGCGCCGCTCACGTCTTGCCTGACCGGTAGCCAGGCCGATTAAAAAACTTTCCTACGAGGAAAGGATCGCACGACACAATGCCGGCAACCAAAAGACCACATACGAAACCTACGCCTCAGAAGCAAGTGTTGCTGGCGGCTTGTCCGCAAAAAAACCTTGCCTGGGGAAGGGTTCGCGCAATCAAAGCCCGTGCTATAAGCCTGCGCCATGCAAAAACCTTCTCTCGTGTTCACACCTACCGCATCGACAGGCTTGTCGCGCCGGGTGTTACCCTTTATTTTGGCCATTCCGTTGCTGCTTGGCGGCTGCGGCGTTTTTGGCGGCAGCAAGCCGGAAACAGCTACTCCCGTCGCTTCCATGGCAAAGGGTGCCAAGCCAAAAACAAGGACGACCCTGGTAGAGTTAAGCAGCAAGCCGACACCGCCAGCGGCTACGTTGTATAGAAACGGCGTTGCGGAACTGCGGCGTGGCAAGAACAAAAAAGCGGTGGCATTATTTAGCGAAGTTGAGGTGAACTACCCGTATTCGACTTGGGCAACCCACGCCGAGCTTCTTCACGGATACGCTGAGTATCGTCGGCAGGACTTTGTTGCTGCGATTGGTGCGTTGACCCGTTTCGTTCAGCTCCATCCCGCGAATCCGGAAGCCGCCTACGCGTACTATCTCCGTGCTTTGTGCTATTATGAACAAATTGGCGGCGTGCAGCAGGACCAGACCCCGACCCGTGAAGCCGACCAAGCACTGCAGGAGGTTGTCACTCGGTTTCCGAATACTGCCTATGCCAGCGACGCGCGGATAAAACTGCGGCTGGTTGCGAACAGGCTAGCCGGGCACGATATGGTGATCGGCCGATTTTACGAACGTCAACATCTCTACGCCGCAGCGATCCGTTCGTACCAAAAAGTGGTCCAGCAATATCAGACCACCACATTCGTCCCGGAAGCATTAGAACGCTTGGTGGAGTGCTATCTTGATCTCGGGCTGCGGACCCAGGCACATCGTGTGGCAGCAGTGCTTGGCTATAATTATCCCGGTTCCCATTGGTACGAAGACGCTTACCGCAAGCTGCGCGACCATGGGCTGATCGCTGACACACCGCAACCTGCCCATCAATCCGGCGGCTTTCTCTTCGGGTTGCTTTAATCCGGGCCCGTTCCGGTCATGCTTTCAGCCCTTTCGATCCGCGATGTGGTGCTGATTGATCGGCTCGACCTTGCGTTTGAGCATGGATTGACGGCGTTTACCGGGGAAACTGGCGCGGGCAAGTCCATCCTCTTGGATGCTCTCGGTATGGCTCTCGGCGACCGCGCCGATACCAACCTGATTCGTACAGGTGCAGAGCAATCGACGGTCACGGCAGAATTTTTGCTCGCGTCGGATCATCCTGCGCACCTCATACTGTCAGACCATGGCCTTGAACCAGGAGATTCTCTCGTGCTGCGGCGAATTATCGCGCGCGACGGCCGATCACGGGCCCTAATCAATGACCAGCCGAGCAGCCTTGCTCTGCTGAGGCAAATCGCGGAAACGGTTATTGAAATCGAGGGCCAACATGGCTCTCGCGCGCTGATCAATCCCGCCACACAGCTGCAGCTACTCGACAGCTTTGGCGTTGACATCGCACTCCGCGAAAGTGTGACCGCATCCTGGAAATCATCACGGTCAGCGCAACAGACTTTGAACGCTGCCAAGCAGGCAATGGAAGCAGCACGACGCGACGAGGAATTCTTGCGCCACGCCTTTTCCGAATTGTCTTCATTAGCGCCGAAGGCAGAAGAAGAGGACTACCTTGCTGCTGAACGTCAGCACCTTCAGGGTGCTGAACGCAGAGCGGCCGCCCTTGAGGCAGCGCTTGCGGAACTTGCACCGCACGACCGTGGATCGCCCGGCCCCGCGGCCGCGCTTCGCTCCGCCGCCCGCAATCTGGTCAAGGTCGCCACAACCGAACCGAACGGTGCCGTCGCAGATGCGCTCGCGGCGATCGAGCGCGCACAGGATGCGCTGGCGGAAGCAGAATCCCTGCTGACGCAGGCCAGCGCTGAAGCTGACGCCAACCCACATGCCCTCAATGCAATCGAGGAGCGCTTGTTCGCACTCCGTGCCGGCGCACGCAAACATTCGGTTCGTGTAGCCGAGCTGCCGGCCCTGCTCGATCAGTTTGCAATACAACTCAGGTCTCTCGACAAGGGACGAATCGATCTTGAAACCCTGATGGCCAATGCGGAGACGGCGCACGCGGCATATATCGCGGCGGCGCAAACGTTACGTGCTGCACGCTCGGAGGCTGCCCGCCGTCTTGAAGCCGCGATTTCGTGCGAACTGCCCTCGCTCAAGCTTGAGCGAGCGCGCTTCGCAATTGATTGCGCAGAATTGCCAGAAGAGCGATGGAACGAATCTGGTATCGACCACATACGGTTCTTGGCTGCAACTAATCCGGGCGAACCATTGAATCCAATCGACCGGATCGCTTCAGGCGGTGAGCTTTCACGACTGATGCTTGCACTCAAAGTCATTTTGGCCAGAGTCGGATTCTCCAGATCATTGATTTTCGATGAAGTCGACAGCGGTATCGGCGGTGCAACGGCAGCAGCCGTGGGAGACCGCCTGGCCCGAATCGCGACGTCCATGCAGGTTCTCGTGATTACCCATTCACCGCAGGTCGCAGCACGTGCGCATCATCATTTCGTTGTCAGCAAGTCAGTCCAACAAAACCGGGCACGCACGGAAATCCTGCGCCTTGACCCTGATGCCAGGCGCGATGAGATCGCAAGAATGCTGGCGGGAGAAACAGTTACCGATGCCGCAAGAGATGCCGCTCACAGCCTACTTGAACGCCGATGAGCGACTCCGCGCCCGCCCAACACCTTGCGGACCTGCTTGAGCGCCTCAAGGCAGCCGATATTGCGTATTATCGTCACGATCGGCCAATCATATCGGATGCCGAGTATGATAAGCTTAGACGCGAAGCCGAGGCCCTGCGCCAACGGTTCCCGGAGCTCCGGGCGCAAGCGCTCGACACGATCGGAACGCCCCCCTTGGGCAGCTTTCGTAAGATTCGCCACCTACAACCAATGCTATCTCTCGATAACGTTTTCACGCCCGAGGATTTTGTCGAGTTCTGCACACGGATCAGGCGTTTCCTCCAATTAGGCGGTTCAGATCTAAGATTTGTCGCTGAGCCAAAGATCGATGGCCTGTCAATCTCACTGACTTACGAGAATGGGCGTTTCACGCGTGGCGCCACGCGCGGGGATGGCACCGAAGGCGAGGATGTAACAGCCAATCTCCTCACGATTGCTGCTCTGCCCCACGTCCTGCCCAAAGGCGCGCCTGAGCTGATCGAGATCCGTGGCGAAGTTTACATGACGAAGTCCGACTTCCTGATCCTGAATGCTAGGCAGGAAAAAAAATTCGCCAATCCGCGCAATGCAGCCGCAGGCAGTCTTCGCCAACTCAATCCAGACGTTACAGCATCGCGCAAGCTTTCGCTCTTCGCGTATGCGCGCGGTGCGTGCAGCTCACCAATTGCAAAAACCCACTGGGATTACCTTGGTATCCTCAAGGAATGGGGGTTCCCGGTCAATCCGCTTGCCGAGCGCCTTAGTGAGCCAGAGGCCGCCGAATTCCAAGTGCGTATCGCCGAAAGACGGGCAAAACTTGCCTACGACATTGACGGCGTCGTGTACAAAATCGATGACGTTTCATTGCAGGACAGGCTCGGCTTTGTTGGCCGGGCACCCAGGTGGGCGGTGGCATGGAAATTTCCGGCCGAACATGCCGTGACCAGGCTGCGCCAAATCGAGATCCAAGTCGGACGAACCGGTGCACTTACCCCGCGTGCCATTCTTGACCCCGTCAATGTGGGAGGAGTCCTTGTCCAGCACGCGACATTGCATAACGAAGACGAGATCAGAAGAAAGGACATCCGTATCGGCGATATGGTCGAATTACAGCGGGCTGGCGATGTGATCCCCCAAATCGTCCGGGTATTGCCGAAATTCCGTCAGGCTGACGCTAGACCGTTCCTTTTTCCCCAACATTGTCCAGTCTGTGGCTCATTGGCCATCAGGCCTCACGGAGAGGTCGTGCGTCGCTGCACGGGAGGGCTTTCGTGCCCCGCACAAGTGGTGGAGCGGCTGATCCATTTTTGCGGCCGGAGCGCTTTCGACATCGATGGCATGGGAGAAAAGACCATACGCCTGTTCCACGCACTAGAATGGCTCCAGAATGCCATCGATATTTTCCGACTGCCTCTACGAGAACAAGAGATTGCCGGCCTTGACGGCTGGGGCGACGTATCGGCGCGAAAGCTCGTCGCCGCGATTAATGGCCGGCGCACAATCGCCTTGGGGCGCTTTATCTTTGCTCTCGGCATCCGCCGCATCGGCGAAGCCAATGCAAAACTGCTCGCACGCCACTATGTTGGGTACTCGGACTGGCGACGGGACATGGCCCGCGCCATCGTGACTGGCTCAGACGCACGTGTGGAACTGGATTCTATTTCAGGGATCGGCCCGTCGATCGCCGAGGAACTTGTTGGCTTCTTCGCTGAACCACACAACACATGGCTTCTTGACCAACTACAACGCGAAGTTACGGTCGAAGACGAAAAATTGAGTGAAACGGGGTCAGAGCTCGCAGGAAAAACGATTGTGTTCACAGGTGCACTTGCAACAATGACACGACCCGAAGCAAAGGCGCGAGCAGAAAGCCTTGGCGCAAAAGTAACCGAATCCGTCTCAAAAAAAACAGATTACGTCGTGATAGGCCACGATGCAGGATCCAAGGCCGCTCGAGCAGCCGCAATGGGCATTGCGATCCTGACCGAAGCAGAATTCCGGTCGATGGCCTCCCTCGATTGACTGGACACAGTTGCTCATGCTTCTTGCGCAGCCTATGTCTTGGCCCATGAAAACCGCACCTCTTTTTGTCCTCGGCTCCGCTCTTGCCCTCCTTGGAGCCGCTGCAGGTCAGTCCTCAGCCGCCACTACCCCACAGCGACTCGGAGAAATCAGATCTTGGACGGCTGCGACCTACGGCAGTGGGGCGGACAAGGCCTGCTATGCCTTTACCAACGAAGATTTGCCGGTAGGCAGCAAAGCGACACCCGCAATGCTGACCGTAACCGAACGCGCCAAGTTTCGTGATGAGATATCGTTGAGTCAGGGGATTACCTACACTAAGGGTGCAAACGTCGTACTCACGGTCGGCGCACAAAAATTCGACTTTTTCACCAAAGACAATATGGCCTATGCGATGAACGGCGCCAACGTCATCAAGGCTCTGCTTAGAGGTTTTGTTGTGAAAGCAACGGCTACAGCGCCGAACGCCCAGTCGGTAAGCAATCAGTTCAGCCTCGAAGGCTTTAGAGACGCCTACAAGATGATCCTGAAGGCTTGCCCAGCCACCAACCGATAACGCCATGCCGACGGCCCTTGCCCTCCCGGATGCCAGGAACGAGAATCCCGATCTGAGCGCAGCAGAGCGGTCGCGCATCTTGGCGAAAGCTGCGTTGTTCGCACCGCCACCAGCCGAGTTGCCTGATGGAAGACGTGATCTGGTCGGGATGCCGCGCGAACAGTTGATCAAGGAAATGGGGGAAATCGGCGAAGCGCCGTTTCGAGCCAAGCAGCTGTGGCACTGGATCTATCATCAAGGCGTGACGGATTTCGCCCTAATGGACAATATTGCTAAAGCGCTCCGTGAGAAGCTTGCCGCGCATTTCGTTATCGGTCGGCCTGAAATCACAGCGAACCAGGTCAGCGCAGACCAAACCCGCAAAACCCTCCTCCGCTTCCGGGACCACGAGTCAGTGGAAACCGTCTACATTCCCGACCTCAACGAGAATCGCGGTGCTGTCTGCCTTTCCTCGCAGGTCGGCTGCACCCTTTCATGCAGGTTTTGCCATACCGGTACGCAGCGATTAACACGCAACTTGTCCGCCGCAGAAATTGTGGGGCAGTTTATGGCCATGCGTGACACATACGGGGAATGGCCTTCGCCAAAAGGCGAAACGCCTCGCCTTCTCTCCAATATTGTTCTGATGGGCATGGGTGAGCCACTGTACAACTACGAAAACGTAGCCGCCGCGGTTAAAATCATTATGGACGGCGAAGGAATTGGGCTGTCACGCCGGCGGATCACGCTTTCGACTTCGGGTGTCGTGCCCGTCATGGACCGTTGTGGGGCGGAACTAGGGGTCGGCCTCGCGGTATCTCTCCACGCCGTCCGTGATGATGTCCGGGATGTCATCGTACCTCTCAATCGCAAATACCCAATTGCGGAACTGATTGCGGCGTGCCGACGGTATCCCGGCGCATCTAATGCCCGACGCATCACTTTTGAATATGTTATGCTAAAAGGGATCAATGACAGCGAGGCAGATGCTCGCGAGCTTGTGCGCCTGATCGCGGGCATCCCTGCAAAAATCAATTTGATTCCATTTAACCCGTGGCCGGGTTCAGTCTATGAGACGTCCAGCGGAAATGTCATCCGGCGGTTTGCCGACGTTATCATGAATGCCGGCTATGCAGCGCCGGTTCGGACGCCGCGCGGCCGTGACATTCTCGCCGCCTGCGGCCAACTCAAGTCGGCGGCCCAGTCTCATTAGGCCTCGGTCGCCTCAGGAAACCAAAAGGCTCGACTCGCCCTCAGTCTTCCGGACGCGATCATAGCGCCGCAGGTCGGCAAGGAGTCGAGGCATGTCACGAAGCGCGATCATATTGGGGCCGTCCGACGGCGCGCGATCGGGATCCGGATGGCACTCTATAAATAAGCCGGCAATACCGACAGCCACGGCAGCCCGAGCCAGGGGGGGGACAAAACGCCTGTCCCCGCCCGAAGCGATACCCTGTCCGCCCGGCTGTTGGACAGAGTGTGTAGCATCGAAAATAACAGGATAACCAAGATCCGCCATGATCGGTATAGCACGAAAGTCACTAACTAACGTGTTGTAACCGAACGACGCGCCTCGTTCTGTGAGAAGTATTCGATTGTTGTCGGTGCTGGCGAGTTTTGTGACAACGTTCATCATGTCCCAAGGCGCGAGGAACTGGCCTTTTTTTACGTTGATTACGCGCCCGGTAGCGCCCGCAGCAAGGAGTAGATCGGTTTGGCGGCATAAGAAGGCTGGAATTTGCAGTACATCCACCACTTCCGCGACAAGAGCACAATGTTCACGCTCGTGGACGTCAGTCAGCACCGGCACCCCATATTTCGCCCGGATATCGGCCAGAATCTCAAGCCCCTTGGCCATGCCCACTCCTCTCACGCCGGTCAGAGATGTGCGGTTTGCCTTGTCGTAACTCGCTTTAAAGATCAGCCCGATGGCAAGCTTCTGCGTCATTTCCTTTAGCGCTGCAGCTATTTCCGTGGCATGCGCAGCGCTCTCAATCTGACATGGCCCGGCGATCAAGGTGAAGGCGCGGCTATTTCCAATGGTCAGGTCGCCTATCGAAACGTCCATGATGGCGCAATCCTTCTGGTGAAACACGACCGCAAGACGATTCGTGCTGAGCAAAAGCAGGAGTGGTTTACCTGCACGGATCTTTTCATTCAGCCTTGCAGAACCACCCTCAGACCAAGCGAGACTGCTTAACCGCCGCCCCGATGAAGCTGGCAAACAACGGGTGCGGAGCAAAGGGCTTCGACTTTAGTTCGGGATGATATTGGACGCCGATAAACCATGGATGGTTTGGGTATTCAACAACCTCCGGGAGAACGCCGTCCGGCGACATGCCGGAGAAATGGAGTCCGGCAGCCTCAAGCTCATCCTTGTAATGACCATTGACTTCGTAACGATGGCGATGCCGCTCCTCGATCAAGGCGCTGCCTCCATATATGTTCCTCACCAAGCTGTCTTCCGCCAGCAGCGCCGGGTACACGCCGAGCCGCATCGTGCCTCCAAGATCTCCCTGTGCAGCGCGACGTTCAATTTCATTGCCGCGCGCCCACTCTGTAAGCAGGCCGACGACCGGCGTCTTGCACGGGCCAAATTCTGTTGACGATGCGCTGCTCAGACCGAGGAGATTCCGGGCGGCCTCTATAACCGCCATCTGCATCCCGAAGCAGATACCGAGGAACGGAACGCGGCGCTCACGCGCAAAACGTACCGCTTCAATCTTGCCTTCTGTGCCACGTTCGCCGAAACCGCCGGGCACCAAGATGCCATGTACTCCATCGAGTCTTGCAACCGCCCCCGGTTGTTCGAATACTTCCGAGTCAACCCAGTCAAGGATCACTTTCACACGATTAGCGATGCCGCCATGCGCAAGCGCCTCGGCTAGCGATTTGTATGAGTCAAGGAGATTTGTGTATTTTCCGACAACAGCGATGGTCACTTGACCCTCGGGTGCGTTCACGATCTCCACTATATGCCGCCAGCGCGAAAGATCCGGCGGCACATCGTGAGGAAGTGAGAAATGTCTCAACACCTCGCGGTCCATTCCCGCTTCGTGGTAGGAAATTGGCACTCCGTAAATCGTGCCAATGTCCAGCGCCGGCACCACAGCCTCGGGACGAACATTGCAAAAGAGTGCGATTTTTCGGCGTTCCCCATCGGGAATTGGCCGGTCGCATCGGCAGATGAGCATATGCGGCTGAATGCCTACGTTCAGCAACTCTTGCCCTCCTGCGGGATCCGGAGGTCGT
>DAIDMG010000040.1:18647-18880 GCA_027449105.1 Acidiphilium sp.
GAATGCTGAGTCGGCTTGGTTTTTAACTCTCCTGCACTGGAAATATAAGGAACAAGAGTTAGGTGGACAAACATCGCTGCCGCCGGCCCAAGTTCGTTGCCGAGTTGGCGAATCGCTTCGAGAAACGGAAGCGACTCGATGTCCCCGACCGTGCCACCGATTTCGACAAGCACGAAGTCTAGGCCCGCGGTGTCGCGCACGATGACCTGCTTGATTGCATCAGTAATGTGCGG
>DAIDMG010000041.1 GCA_027449105.1 Acidiphilium sp.
TCAGTTCGCAATCACGCCTGCCGGGTTTCATGCTGCACAGGCCCGTCGCGCGGCGACATTTCCACGCGCAATGCTCGCTACCGCGACGCATGACCACAAGCGGGGCGAGGACACGCGCCTACGATTGGCCGTGCTTTCGGAAATTGCGGATGAGTGGGAAGTGCTGCTTACCCGCTTGCTGCGGTTGGATTCCGGGCTGGTCCGCGAACTCGACTCTGGCCGTGCGCCGACCGAAGCAGACGAATGCATGCTATACCAGACGCTTGTTTCCGCGTGGCCGCTCGGCGAGGCCCAGCCGAGGGATGCTTTTATTGAGCGCGTTTGGGGATGGTGGCAAAAATCGATTCGAGAGGCCAAGCTGCGGTCAGAATGGGCGGCGCCGGACGAGGCCTATGAAAGTGCCTGCCGATCGTTTCTCGACGGTGTGTTCGATGCTTCTCGCCCCACCGCCGTCGTCGGCGACATCACGGCATTTGCGCGGCGAATCGGCTTGGCAGGCGCGGTCAATGGGCTGGCGGCAACCGTGCTAAAGTGCACGGTGCCCGGCGTACCCGACTTTTATCAGGGCGCAGAATTCTGGGACTTGTCCCTGGTCGATCCGGACAATCGGCGTCCAGTTGATTTCGCCACCCGTGCGGTTTCACTTGTGGCCACTGATGAATTGGCTGATCTTGTCTTAAATTGGGAAAACGGTCGGATCAAGCAGGCGGTCATCGCTCGCCTGCTTGCCGAGCGGCGGCAGCGACCGGCGTTGTTCGAGCAGGGATCCTACACTTCGCTTGAAGCAACTGGTTCGCAGTCCGACCGCGTGCTTGCCTTTGCGCGCAGCCGTGCAAGTGACCATCTCGTGATTGCGGTGACTCGTCTCGCAGCGCGCTTGCTCGTGGATGCGACCGTTCCGCTGGTACCGTCCCATGCTTGGGATTGCACGTTCCTTGATCTCGGCTCGCAAAAAGGTGGGATATTCGTTGATCTCTTAACGGGTCGGCGATTTGTCGGCGGCGCCTCGATTTTGCTGGCAGATTTGTTTGGTGTGTTGCCGGTGGCCGTTCTTCGTGCTGCGTGAGCTGGAGTGTCTTGGTTGTCAGGGTTCGCGCCTTCATATGCGCTGATTCAGGTACTCGTTACAGGCTTTCGGTATGACGGTCGAAACTATCCCTCAAGGCCGGTCGGGAATACAATGCCCGTGTCGATGGCCACGGCAGGTGGCAGCCATCGTGGGTGCCTGCGTTATTTTCAGGTCGAGCGGCCAGACTCGTGTCGGTATCGGTCTTTTTGGAGTGCCGCCATGGCGAGATATCCGAAGAAGGTGGATTTCCCGGTAAACAAGGTGCGTCGGTACTTGGAGCCAGGTCCGATTGTGCTTGTTTCATCGCGGTGCCGACGCAAGACGAATATTATGACGCTTGGGTGGCACACGGTTCTGGAATTCTCGCCGTCTTTGGTAGGAATGATGGTATCGGCAGAAAATTATAGTTTCAAAATGATCCGCGACAGCAAGGAGTGCGTGATCAACCTCCCGACAACAACGCTAACCGATGTTGTGGTTGCTATTGGCAATTCGAGCGGTGCACAAATAGACAAGTTTACCGAGTTCGGCCTGACAGCCGAGGATGCGGACGAGGTGAGTGCCCCGATGATCCGGGAATGTCATGCAAGCTTCGAGTGCCGGCTGTACGAAAACGCACTGGTTCAACGCTATAATTTTTTTATTTTTGAGGTCGTCAAAGCCCACGCTGCGCTGTCGCCCAAATACCCGGAGACGCTTCACTATACGGGAGAGGGGATCTTCATGGTATCGGGAAGGATCATCAGCCGACGATCATTGTTCCTTCCCGAAATGCTCGGTTAGACCTGGTTTGTTCTGTCTTTGGCTTGTTAGGGAGGGACCGCTAGGTTGATGGCGTTGCTCTTCATTGCGCTCTGACTGGTATCGGTCGTTACCCAGGAAAACGGGCGACTGTCGTCATTCTCCTTCCTCTGAAAATTGGGGCGAAGGCGCTTTCGGCAAAATATCTGGTATTTTGCGGTGCCGCCGTCGCCATTTTACCGTTTCAAGAATGATGAAGATCAGGCTGGAAAGGACAAAGCAGGCAGCAAGTTCGGTTGCACTAAGCGGTGCTGCGTTGAACACTGCATTGATGCCTGGGACATAGATCACCACCATTTGCAACGCCAACGTTGAGGCCACAGCGCCGAGAAGGAGCGTATTTGAAAGAAGGCCTTGTTGAAACAGCGACGCGTGCGGGGAGCGGACTGCCATCACCTGCCACATCTGGACGAGTGTGAGCACGGTGAAGACCATCGTTTGCCAATGTGTATCGCCCAAACGGATCGCGCCAGCTTCCGTCACAAGGGTGATTCCAGCCATGACAAGACCACTCCAAATCACATCCCACGCCATTCCGCCGGCAAAAAGCCCTTCGCGTGGTGGACGGGGAGGACGGATCATGATGTCAGGCTCAGCCGGCTCGGCAGTGAGCGCGAGGCCCGGCACTCCATCGGTGACAAGATTGATGCAGAGAATCTGTATGGGTAGAAGTGGCACCGGCAATCCGAAAAAGGGGGCCAGAAAGATCGCCCAGATCTCTGCCGAGTTGCAGGCAATGACAAAGCGGATAAATTTACGAATATTGTCATAGATTCGACGGCCTTCGCGAACTGCCATCACAATCGTTGCGAAATTGTCGTCGAGCAGGATGAGGCTTGCTGCTTCACGTGCGACGTCAGTTCCGGTGCGGCCCATCGCAACCCCGATATCGGCATGGGCGAGGGCCGGAGCGTCATTGACCCCATCTCCCGTCATCGCGACGATCTCGCCATTGGCCTGCAAGGCCGTGACGATACGAATTTTTTGCGCCGGATCGACTCGGGCATAGACATTTGTACGCATTACCCGGCGACGCAGTTCCTCGTTGTCCAGAGCCTGCAGCTCACGGCCAGTCATGGCAGTGCCTTTTGCGCCGGTGATCCCGAGCGAACGGGCGATCGCGAGTGCGGTCACCGGATGATCGCCGGTAATCACGATCGGCCTGATTCCGGCCGTTCGACACGTGGCGACTGCTGCGCGCGCTTCGGGCCGGGGGGGATCGAGTAGGCCGACCAGGCCGAGGAACTGAAGATTTTGCTCGAGTTCCACTTCGGTAGCCTTTGCTGCCGTGCCCGAGCGGGTGCCTTGGGCCAATGCAAGAACGCGCAAACCACCCTGGGCCATTTCTGTTGCTGCGCGAAGGATCCTTCCATGATCGATCGGGGTAGAACCCGAATGGGTGGCGATCGAGGTGCAAAGAGGCAGCACCGATTCAGGCGCGCCCTTCGTAAAGGCGACGAAATGATCACTTCCGTCACGATGGAGCGTTGTCATTCGGCGTCGTACCGCATCGAACGGGAGTTCCAGGAGGCGGGGAGCACGTTCTTTCTCTCGCGTTCCGTCGACTCCGGCTGCTGCCGCGGCGCGCAACAAGGCGACTTCGGTCGGGTCGCCTACCAGCTGTCCCGTAACATCAGGAACTGCATCGTTGCATAGGGCGAGGGCTCGCAATAGCAGGCCCGCAACCCGGTCCTGCGGATCTAGTGCCTCACCCGCCAGCCGCTGTCCTCCGACCCATGCTTCGGTCAGGTGCATTTCATTGAGTGTGAGCGTGCCGGTTTTGTCGGAGCAGATCGTGGTAACCGAGCCAAGGGTTTCCACCGCTGGCAAACGGCGGATCAGCGCCTTCGCTTTTGCCATGCGTGAAGCGCCCAGCGCGAGCAATACCGTGATGACCGCCGGCAGTGATTCCGGAATTGCAGCGACCGCGAGGCTCAGCGCTGTAAGCAGCATGAGCAACGGCGCTTCCCCTCGGAGCACACCGATACCGAAGATCAGGATGCAGATAAGCATCGCGGCGATCGCGATTTGTCTGCCGAAGGCGGTCAGGCGCTGCTGCAGAGGCGTGCGGGGGACCGAAGCGCTTTCGAGCATCGCGGCGATCCGGCCAAGCTCGGTTTCCATTCCGGTTGCAACCACCAGGCCACGACCCCGTCCGGTCAGGACGGCTGTGCCCTTGTAGGCCATGCACTGGCGCTCGGACACAGGTTGATCTTCGATACCTGCATCAACGACCTTGATGACCGGAATCGATTCTCCGGTAAGAGCAGCTTCGCCCACTTGCAGGTTATTGACTTCGAGCAACCTAAGATCGGCTGGTACAGCGTCACCGGACTCGATCAGCACGACATCCCCCGGCACGAGCGCACGAGCCGGGATGCGGCTTGGATAACCATCGCGCATCGTCACGGATGTAGGCGCTGCGAGGCGCCGGAGCGCGGCCACAGCGTTCGCTGCTCGCATTTCCTGCACAAAACCGACAATGGCGTTGAGGACGACGATCGCTAAAATTGCCGTTGTATCCGTAAGGTCGCCAATGAAGCCCGATAAGACTGCCGCGCCGATAAGGAGCAGGATCATGAAGTCGGTGAATTGGGCGGTCAGCATAGCGATCCGGCTATGTTGCTGGCTTTCGCGGATGTCGTTCGGCCCGAAGTGCGCGGCCCTTATTGCCGCTTCTTCTTCCGTCAGACCACGTGCGGGATCACTGTCGAAAAGCGTTAGTACGGCATCGACATCCCGTGCATGCCAAGGGAGTGGACGCCTGCTGTCCGGGATCATGTTGTACCTGCCGGCGGGCTCATCTCAGTACGTTCCATGAAGGTAGAGTACATAGGAATTCATTAGATATATTGCAAAAAGCCCAAAACTGACCCAGCCGACCGTCCGGAAGAGCCGCCGCTGCGGGCGATAGAGAATTCCCGCAATCAGCAGCCCTGACATCACGACAGCGGACAGCGATGAAACAATGTGCACCGGAGAGACGTGATAGAGAATCGGGCCTTTCCGGTACAACAGGTCGTCGATACCAAGAATCAGCATGTTAAACATGTTGCTCCCGAGCAAATTGGCCATCGCCATGTCGACCGCGTCGATACGAACCGCGACGACACTGACCACCAATTCCGGAAGCGACGTTACGGTGGCGACGAACATCGTGCCGACAAATGTTTGCTGCCAACCAACCGTTGTTGCTAGCGCAACGGCCACGAACGGCAACGCAGTGCTCGCGGCGATCACGACCACCGATGCCAAAGCGTATGATCGGATGGCGGCGTACAGGGTTATGCCGGCGTGACGATCTTCGATACTCTCGCCGCTGGGTTCCCGATGATCGCGTTCGTATTGGAAAACTGCTCTGGCTCCGAGCCCGTAGAAAACGAAAATGATCGGTGTGTAGATGCCGATTCCGAGGTATGAGAATGGGATGCCCTGACCATGCACCGCAAGGCTCATCCCGGCGAAACCAATAAGGATAATGCCGAAACCTGCAGAAAGGATATGCCCCTGCCGCACTCGCCGATACACGCTCTCGCCACGCTCGACGAAGTCGAGCACGATCAGGATTGCAAGATTGAAGACGCAGCTACCGAAGACATCCCCCACTGCGGTATCTGGTGTCCCGGCAATTGTAACAGCGCTGATACCGGTGACAAGCTCGGGGAGTGAGGTGACGACTGCAACGAGTACCAGGCCGACCCAGCCGCCCGTTAACCCTGTCTTTACGGCAATGGCGTCGCCGTTCCGCGACAATACCGTTCCGGCGCTACCAATCAGAATCAGGCAAACCGCGAAGGCAAACCAGGCCTGGGCACCCGTCATCAAGGGCACGAACGTCACGGGAGAGACCAGGTGGTATGTGTCGATCGGCTCAGCCGGGAAATGGCGTACGACGCCGATTTTTCGTTGCTTTCGGACATGGTCAATGTTCGGACAACCCAACAATATAGCACCAATTTCTCCCGCGGGCCGTGGTGTGGCATTGATTGAAATCAATAGCTGGGCGATCGTGGAACAAGGTGGTCTGCCGGCAGCGTAAAAGCTATTCTCGTTTCGGCACCGGTGGATGCACGCCTGTATCCAGTGTACTCGGTGCGGCATTGGGTTGTGTGATGTCGACGGAAAAAAATCATTATATTCTGGCTATAATTTGGCCCGTCGCTTGCCCCGGCGTGCGGGAAATCGGATGTGGGCCACAGCCTTTTTGATAGGGCTGGCATTCCACCAGGAACGGACTGGAGGGAGCCCCTCAAACATTTCGCTGTTCGACCTTGCAACCTGGCCATTTCGGCCCAAATTTTTACTCACAAACCATAATCCGAGTGCTCGGTGAACTGCGCAGGTTCCACGCCGGCAACCATTTGATGCCCGCCCATTCCTGGAAGGATGTGTCGATCAGCTTGCCCGTAGCCTTGCTGGTCGCTTTGGATCCGGTTTTTTTGAGACAGTTTCAGGTGGGTTTGCGATGAGTATCCACGTGAGATGGCGGTGAGCGGTGACAAAGGTGAAATCCGATGCTTTCCGATGAAACGAAGCACGAGCGTTACGTGACGCGCCTCCTGCACGTTCTGCCGCCGTCGGCGCGCCGAGTGTTTGGCTGGCTGATCCGACCCGAAGCAAAATGGGTGCGCCGGCCGCTGAGCGTCGCCCTGATCGTTGGTGGCGCGCTCGGCTTTTTACCGGTGCTCGGATTCTGGATGCTGCCCGCCGGCGCGTTGCTGCTGGGTGAAGACATACCGTTTGTTCGACGTACGACGATCCGTGCGCTGCGCGGCGCGCGTTACTGGTGCAGACGGGTTTGGCGCTGGGCAAAACAGGAATCATGATCTCGGCTCGATCGGAATGTTCTAGAAAGGATTTGCTTCCCAACATTTGTCGCTGGCTAGACTGACCGTGTTCCAGAGCAACTGGTTCTTGCAGTAAACCGGCGATGAGGCATTTGCGCAGCCGCCGTCTATTAGTGACAACTAAAACCGAGGGGGCATCAGGAGCGCTCATCTCTAATGAGATCGGTGGTATCACCAAAGAAGGAGCAGCAGATGGCTTCCGCCAGATAACAATCAACCGCCTGCGCCACGAGAAAGGTGTAGGAAGGTAGACGATCCGCTCCGTTGCGTACCACCCGCAGCATGCAGTCAAGACAAGTGTCTGTGTTTCTGTTCCAACGGAGCCCCGCTTCACCCGCATAGCGCTCACGGTACTTGCCCGAAATCCACTGAAACACGCCGGTTACGGCGCTATGCATGAAACCGGTGAAGCTTTCCACGCGATCGACATGGCCGCTCTTGATCCGCCGCGGCGTTAGTGTGAGCATACGGCCAGCCGAATGGTTCGTCGCCAGATGCGGCGGTGTCTTTCCGATGGACCTGTAACCCGGAAGGCCATCCGGCATCATGGTAACATGCGTGAGGACCGCATCATCCAAAGCAGTAGAAGGCGCTGCCTTTCGTGGGTTCAAATGACGTTCCCCGCTGCGTCAACACCGCGCTGAACGGCGAGAGCTTTGTATCGCTCCTTCGGATTCGTCATCGGCGATCGCGGTCACCGGGTTTCCGTGGTCACCGTCTTCCTGTGACGGCTTCGCCTGCTTCCGAGGTGGTACACCGGCATACATCTCGCGGATTTCGACATGGCGGGCGAGGAGGGGATAGGTCTCGGTCATCATGGTGCGGATGCGGTATGGTGAGGCATCCGATACAGGTCCAGTGTCGGTGATGCCTGAGCCAAGACAAATGGTCATTGAACTGCATTTCGGACATTCCGGACGTGAGGCTGACGAGCGTCTTCAAACCAAAGACGCGCGGCGTGTTCATCGGAAAACAACTTGTTATACGCACACAGGGACCACAATGAGCGGCCCACAACCGTCTAACTAGGTCTACTGATGAGCCAATTGAATTTTATAGATCCGAGAGGTTTTATGTTTGGGCTTCTGTCTTGCCGGTCACGATGTTTCATGTATCGGTGTGGTGAAAAGAAGTATGTTGATCGTGCCAGGATGGTTAATGCCGAGTACAAGCCCATCTTCGACGATTTGTTTGTGAGAACCAGGCATTATGCCAGGAGCTGCAAGCTCTTTATCGGCAAAGCCCTATAGCGAAGATCCCTGATGCTGAAGACGTCGATCGATCTGCGCTGGCCGGGATAGAGCATGGGGATGATCCCGTTACAGGGCGGCAAATGAACATGAGCGTGATCGAGTTCAGGCCAGAGAACAGTTCGTGGAAACTGCAATCAGCGAGCCTGCGGGGGATATGGAAAGTCTAACACAAATTTTTAGAACTTTGCTTGTCTCATGACGCGATCGGCACAACCAGCCTTTTTGGTTGTCTGCATCAGGCAACAGCTGCGACAGGGCCCTTCAACGGGAAGGTTACAAGAAAATTGTTTCATTGTACAATGAATTTTCCATACATGCCTTTCAGCGCATGCCGTGGTGTCAGGCACAGGTACCAGTATACGCCCGCTTGCCTCGGGACGAAGGTGGTCCCTAACACCGCATACTCTGCGGCCCGGAGATCCTTCGTACTTCGCCAAGGTAAGAACGGTTCGATGCCTGCAAGTCCCGGCCCCGTCGCCATCATTACCATCCACGGGTAGGGTGGAGCTAAGGGAGTGATAATCACATCATGCTCCATCGTATCACCGTAATCCATGTTGACGAGATTTAGATGGATGACAGCCCCTTCCGGGACCACAAGGGTAGGATTTGTCAGACCATGAACTTCGAAGGTCTGATCGTCATGGCCAGGCTGCACAGCCACCATGTCGATTACGATGCTAGTTCCAGAATACGTCACCGTATTGGTCTTCGAATTGACCGCTCCGAGCGTGTCGCTTTTGCGGAGATAGGCCTGAACGTTTGTATAGTTCATGATACCACCACCCCAGCCCGGCCACACCGGGCGATTGAACGGGCCGCCACCGAACATCATTCCCGGCCACATGCCATAGCCGCCCATCATGCCGGGGCTCATTCCGTAGACGTATCGGTTGCCGTATCCCGGCCCGTACCCTGGTCCGTATCCAGACTGACCATGCGCCGAGGCAACCATCCCAGCCAAAGCGACAGCGGACAGAAATCCCAATAGTTTGCCAGTCTTCATTGTTGTCGACTCCGTGAAAATGCCCGTCTGCTGTGGGCCAGCTGTCAGGCACGTAGTTTTCCGGGTTTCCGAGGTTCACCAAGAAAAACGCGGTACGGGAAGCCTAGTCCCGACAACAGAGCGGGTGTTGACGTCGATCAAGCCACGCGGGAAATCAGCGTTGCACGACGCGAATGGGTTGCTGTCGGTTCTTCCCTACATCGTTCCGCGAGGGTGTCGCTCACGCGGAACCAGCTTAACCAAGAGTTGGCCATCTGAATACGGATTGCTGGCCTTCATATGCAGACATGACCATGTCGTATTTCATCGACCGGCACTGGAGCGAGCTCCTGATTTCCAATGTCCACGCCGTCGCGTCCTCGTGGACGCGCTTCCCCGGTTCTTCCGGGTAGTTCTCGTGGTTGACGGCGGCATTGCGGTCCCGCGGTCCAGCCGCTTACCGTAATCGTAAACCATCGGGGGCAAAGACGGACAGCGTACCCCCCGTGCAGCGCGGCGCGCAAGCGGCAGGTCTGGCTTCCGGCAGACCGCGGGTCGATCTCGACCATGCGGCGTTCGCGCCGGTCCGCCTTGCAGGCGCAGAACGCGACCAACCGCGGCATTCCTGCATCTTGCCCGATCCGTGGCCGATGCCGGCTCTCGGTCATTCCCTGAACGTTCAGCATCTCGACGTTGAGCGCATCGCTTTGGCTGTCAGCTGATGCGATATCTAATGGGTCAAACCCGTGCGGTGGATCGCCGCCACGCAGTAACCATCACGGACGTTTTCGCCTGCGGAATGGTTGCCGTGCGGATGCGCCGGGAATTTGCGGCCGATCCAGCGATGCTCCGCCCATTCGTCCGGGACGGCACGGTCCCAGCGCGGCTTCGTGTCGTTGACCCATCGGAATTGTCGTCAGCACGTGCTCCGGTACCAAGAAGGGAGTCGTGGCGCAGCGATTGACTCTATCAAACACAGGCCACGATTCATTAGAACCTCCCCCAAAGAATTTCAGGGGATATTAAAAAAAAGACTAAGCCCCGGAGCCGCCGGTGGGGGGGCATAGACAACGGGCGGAGGCGCCGGAGGGTAGCCCCATACGGGCGCTGGCCTGCGATGCGGGCGGTAGTAGCCAGGCCAGCCCCAAGGGCCCCTGTGCCAACGGGCGTATCCCGAGTACCCGCGCCATTGATCGGCACGCCAGTGCTGGCCACCCTGCCAGTGGGCGCCATCGGGTCGACGACCGCCACCGGGACCGCCGTACCATTGCTGTGCCTCGGCTACACCGGCGAGCAACGCCAGCATTACTACGGCAGAACCTAGGGCGCGGGCGCGACTCACTGGACCTTCCTTCCTGCTGCGGCCTGAACACGATCCTGAAACAGGTCGTCCGCGGTCCGCCGCTGTGCCGGAGACAATACTGCATAGAGCCGCCGGAACGCCGGTACCAGCCGATCAAGCGCAGCGACATGCAGGCGAGCGAAAGCGCGATAGGATTCCAGCACCTGAACAGCGTTCATGCGCTCGATCCTCGCGGTACGTTCCTGGTAAAGTCGCTGCATTGATTGCGCATTGTCTCGCATTACGGTCGCCAGAGCATCCCATTGCGGCATCTCGGCAGCAGTAATGCCAAGCTGGGTGCGCAGGTGCACTATATGCGTCTCAACGCGCGCCATCGGGCTGGGAGGGGATTGTTGGGGGGCATTTTGTGCCCAGGCTACGGGCGCCACAAGCATGGCGGCTAGCGCCAGGGCGGGTAACGGAAAGCGATCCACCGGGTGTTTCTCCTCATGTCAGTGCCGTTATGTTCAGACTAGATCAGGCTTCCTCTGGTGCCAAGACCTTATTGTGTTACCAAATCATGTCGGTTTAACCATTTTAATGATGGTGTTCGGACGCTCCCTCAAAAGGCAACGTCAGCTCCGGTGAGTGTTTAGTGAAAATCAAAAATGCACCCATCGGAATCGCTTTTTTTGGAGAAGTCGGATTTTCAGGCCATGGCCTCCGCGGTATCAGGGCAGAAGGACTACCCTGTATTTCACCGCAAAATTTTGAAAATGCGAAGTATAATGCAAAATTTTGCGAAAAACGGTGTTGGCGACCTGGGACATGAAGACTCACAACTTGGTGCTGAGACAGATCCACGAAGACACACGCTCGCGGTGATCACCGCATAACCACATGGTAGTCTCGACGACCAGTGTAATAAGGATGGTTTGTAATTGAGCCGGACTCAAGGTGTGCGGCACGAGGTAACAATCCTGGCGAGGGATGAAAGGCTTTGGGTGTCAAGACGATATGCATTGCCTCTCCAATGGCCGCATAGGTTAGACATATCGAATTGAAGCAATGATTGCCGTAGTGCCGATCGCAGCGATCGTGGTGGCGGTTGCGTTAGCTTGTATGCTGCATGGAATCTAATCATCGCGCACGGTCCTGGCAGGCGTGGTTTGCCGTAGTTTCGTTCAATGTAGCCGAGCGGGCGGTTGCAGGACGTCCGGAAAAGCGCAAATCTTACGTTCCCGACCTTAGCCTTCGGGTTGAGGAGCGTGCGGATCGTTGCTTTCTACGTGGTAAACGACGCGATTGAGCCTTCATTTCCTGTTCATCGTTTTCTACGCTCCTTGGATTTTGTGGGCTCAGCTATTTCAGCGCCTCGGCGTCTCGTCCATGGCCCCAATTCTCTCCGTAAGTGATTTTGGATTCCTCGCGACACGATGATATTGTATCTCGTGTCGCCTCGCTCAGGCGGCGCCTCCGCAGTTAAATTTCCTCGATAACCCGACGGAGCATGTCGCGGACGGCTTCGGCGATACGCGAAAGTTCCTGGTGGTCGATAGCCTGCATGGAGACGACTGGGTCAATGGCTGAAACCTCGACATGGCCATCCTCGTGCTGCTGCACGATCACATTGCACGGAAGCAGGGTGCCAATTTTGTCCTCGAGCCTCAGAGCCTGGTGAGCCATCTTTGGATTGCAGGCGCCGAGAATACGATAGGGGCGGAAGGAAACGTCGAGTTTGTTTTTGAGAGTTGTTTGTACGTCGATGTCCGTGAGCACGCCGAACCCGTGCTTTTTCAGTGACGCAGTCGTCGCTGCGATCGCCTCCTCGAACGGAAGGTTGAGTGTTCTTGAGATATGGTAGTCCATGCGAGCATCTCCGTGCTTGTCATTGTTTCGTACGCTCAGAGGCATCTGGGATTTTCGAAAATCCCCTGTTCTGTCGCAGCATTGGACGAAAATACAGCATAGCGTTGCGCTCGTTAGCAATGAGACTGTGGTGACTCGTCGGAGATCGGTTCAGTCCACGCATTGCTGCTTCCGTAAAAACCCCGCTGGAACATCACTGGCAACGTAATGTTGTAAAACTGCCGCTGGTGAGAATAGGTATCATCCTGGCATGACTCAATGACGTGTTCTTTATGATTATAATACGTGCGTTGCTATCATAAATGTGAATGGTTCGGTAAAACCGCACCTCCCATTCTGGCTGGACATTTTCGGTTGCGGTGGGGCGTCCTGATGATGAGGGCGTCATTGTGGCGAGTAGCGGGGCATCGATACGGACCCAAGGGCCGCGTACATGACGCCCCGTACTCGCTTGCATTTACTGGCGGTGGAAAACTGCCCCGATGGGTACTCGTCCGTACGAAAATCAAACGGTACGTGCGACTCCTCCAAGCCTCAGCCGGCGGAGACGCAATGCGTTGCTGATGACAGAGACTGAACTCAGCGACATCGCGAGAGCTGCGATCATGGGACTTAGCAGGACACCCAAGACCGGATACAAGACGCCAGCCGCTATCGGCACACCGATACCATTGTAGACGAAGGCCAGAAAAAGATTCTGTCGGATGTTGCGCATCGTGGCATGGCTCAACGCGCGCGCGCGCGCGATTCCTGCGAGATCTCCTTTGACAAGCGTAATTCCCGCACTCTGTATAGCAATGTCTGTGCCGGTTCCCATGGCGATCCCGATGTCTGCTTCCGTTAGCGCAGGGGCGTCGTTTACGCCATCGCCGGCCATTGCCACGATGCGGCCCTGGTTACGTAGGCCGCGCACGATTTCATACTTTTGCGCAGGCATGATGTCAGCTTTCACCTCGGTGATTCCGAGCTGACGCGCTACGGCTTCCGCTGTCCGGTGATGATCGCCGGTCAGCATGACGATGCGCACGTGTTCACGCCTTAGGGTATCGAGCACAGCCCGTGTAGTGGGCCTGATCGGGTCGGCGATGGTCAGCACGCCGGCCAGCTTGCTGTCCACGGCGATGAACAGTGCAGTGGCGCCGCTTGCGCGTGCCTGGTCGGCCGCAGTCGACAGCGCGTCCAAATTGACCCTTTCTGTCCTCATCAACGCAGCGTTGCCAAGCACGATGCGTGCGTCGCCAATTCTCCCGCGTACACCTTTGCCGGTGATTGACTCGAACTGGGATGGGGCGTGCAGTGCCATGTTACGTTCGCCGGCGGCGCTCAGGATTGCGGCGGCCAAAGGATGTTCGCTTGCCCGTTCCAGGCTCGCCGCAAGGTGCAACAGGTCATCTTCAGTATAGCCGCTCGCGGGAATCACGGCGGTCAGGCGTGGTTTGCCTTCGGTGAGCGTGCCGGTCTTATCGACCACTAAAGTGTCAATTTTTTCCAGTCGTTCCAGCGCTTCGGCAGAGCGGATCAGCACGCCGACTGTAGCGCCTTTGCCGACACCGACCTGAATAGACATCGGCGTTGCTAGCCCGAGCGCGCAAGGGCACGCAATTAACAATACCGAAACCGCCGCGATGAGGGCGTAGGCTAGCGCCGGTGCGGGACCCAAAATAGCCCAACCCACAAAAGCGAGCGCCGCGATACCGATAACCGCAGGGACAAACCATCCTGAAACGATATCAGCAAGGCGCTGGATCGGCGCGCGAGAGCGTTGGGCTTCCGCGACCATGGCGACGATCCGTGCAAGCACTGTGCTTCCGCCAACGGCATCCGCGCGTATCACCAATGCGGCGGTGCTATTGACCGTGCCACCGATGACCTTGTCCCCGGGGTGCTTGAGGATTGGCATCGGTTCTCCGGTAACCATAGACTCGTCCACGGCACCATGCCCTTCGAGCACGGTTCCGTCGGCTGGCACCGCATCACCAGGGCGCACGCGAAGCCGGTCTCCGACCGCGACCTGATCGAGCGGGATGTCTTCGTCGGCACCATCACTCTTGATGCGTCGTGTGGTTTTCGGGGAGAGATCAAGCAGGGTGCGGATCGCGCTTCCGGTGCGCTGTCTTGCACGCAGCTCAAGTACCTGGCCGAAAATAACGAGTACGGTGATCACGGCCGCGCTTTCAAAATAGGTAGCGACCGTGCCGCTGGTGTCCCGGAAGCCTACGGGAAAGAGCTGGGGAAAAAGTGTCGCAACGACACTGTATAGGTAGGCGGTTCCGGTACCGAGCGCGATCAGCGAGAACATGTTCAGACAGCGATGCACCACCGAACGCCATGCGCGGGTGAAGAAGAACGAGCCGGCCCACAATACGGCGGGCGTCGTAAACACCAACTGAAGCCAGTTTGATAGGGTCGGCGGTACCGCGTGGGCGAGCACAGAACCAACACCCGGCACGTCCCTGCCCATTGCAAATCCCACCACCGGCACCGCGAGAATGAGTGCGGCCCAGAGGCGCCTTGTCATATCCTTCAGTTCCGCATTGTCACCAGTTTCTGCCGTAGGCGCTAACGGCTCGAGCGCCATGCCGCACAGCGGGCAATCTCCGGGGCGGTCTTGCCGGATCTCCGGATGCATCGGGCAAGTGTATATTGCGCCGGGCATGTCGCAGATGGAACACGAGGGCCCGGCGGTAGGGAGATCCGGAACCGCTTCCGTCACCCTAGGTGAAAGATATTTCTGAGGATTCCCCTTGAATTTGTCGAGGCATCCGCTGCAGCAGAATGTATATCTTTCGCCGCTGTAGTCGAAGTGGTGCTTGGAAGTTGCCGCATTGACCCGCATACCGCAGACCGGGTCGCGCACTTCCTCGGTGTTCTCCGCCTTTCGGCTGTGCCTGTGTGCCTGCTGCTCGTCCATGGCGATTTCCTTTCTCGTCGCTGGCGGTGACGTCGACAGGAATATCAGCCTTGTCGCCGGTCTCCAAGCATGTTATATACCATGCAAGGGTATGGTATCAAGAGGAGCGCATATGCAGGACGTGACCAGAAAGAAGGTGGGAATGCGGTTGCGACGGATTGAGGGTCAGGTTCGCGGGTTGCTGCGCATGGTCGATGAGGACCGCTATTGCATAGATACGCTGACGCAAATCAATGCAGTAAAGGCTGCGCTCCAGAAAGTCGAAGAAGTGATTCTGCGCGATCATGTTTCTCATTGTGTCGCAAGCGCCTTTGCGTCACGCGATGTCGTAAACCAGCGACAAAAGATTGAGGAGCTGGTTGAAGCGGTCGGTAGGATGTCGCGATAATTTCGCTGAGGAGGCTTCACTCCAAACAAGGCGTTGTCGATGAGGCAGGCATACGCAGCGTAAAGCCGTGCTGATCGCGGCAGCGATCAGCCGCCGCAGTTGATGCAGCTCGCAACGGTTGGTGCATTACGCAGGCGAGCTTCGTTAATCTCTTCGCAGCATCTGGTGCAATATCCTTAGTCACCGCTTTCTATCCGGCGGAATGCGGCCTTTATGGCCGCAATCCCGACCTGGCGCTCCTGCGGTTGTGCGAGAAGCCATGACCCCGGTCTGCATGGCGTCGATTCCCGACGGGTGAGCAGCGCTTGTCTGGTCAAGTTCGACCGATAACCAATCGGCTTCGGTGGCTTCGGATTGCTGTTTCAGCTCCGCTTTCCTGACCAGCAAGGTCTGGCGGACACAATCAAGACCAAGAGCCATAACCTACCAATACGCGCGGAGAGGCACGATACGGAATATGGTTCGCGCAAGGGGGCGTCTAGCTCTCGATCGCCGTTCGTGCGGTACCAGACGAGACGCAGGCGCTACGTCGCTCAGCCGCATGCTCGATGTCGACCACGAGGCCTTCGACATCGGCCATTGTCGTGTCAGGGCCCATCAGGACCAAACGCAACCAGCGCCGTCCGCGGTACTCGGCCGTCGAAATGTAGTGGCGGCCTGATTCAAGCAGCTGCCTGCGCATGTCCAGCTGATCCTGGTCGGTACCGTCAATTCGGAAACAGACGATGTTGGATTCGGGATCGATCGCTACCTCGAGGCCAGATCGCGTTTTCAGAAATGTGGCCACGGCTTTCGCCAGGTCGTTTTGTCGTTCGATATATGTTGCCAGGCCATGCTCGCCCTCTGCAGCGAGGGCAAAGAAAGCCTTCAGTCCAAGAGCAGATTTGGTACATTCGACGGTGCGGTGGATGAAGTCGAAACCGCGTTGTGCCTTGTCATGGAACAAGTAACTTGCTTCTTCCTCGAAAGCGCCGTCAAGCGCCGTTCCATCTCGAACCAGCACGGCTGCGCACAGGCCGGGCGTACGCAGCATCTTGTGTGCGTCCCAGACAAGAGAATCGGCAAGGTCAATCCCGTCCATCAGGTGGCGATAACGCGGCGTTATGACTACTGATGCGCCATGCGCGCCGTCTACATGTAGCCAGACACCCAGGGATCGACAGACTTCCGCCACACCGCGCAGTGGGTCGTACAGCCCCGCTGCCGTCGAGGCCGCATTGGCGACGACGGCCATAATGACGTTTCCGGCATTTCTGAGTCCGCGCAGGCAAAGGGCGAGTTCGGCCGCGATTATGCGACCATCCGCATCTGCGGGAGCTGCCTTCACGGATTTCCGCCCGAGCCCCAGGATGCTGGCTGCGCGAGCAATGGAGTAGTGGCAGGTTTCAGGTGCCACGATCACGAGATTTGGCGGCGTTCCATCGTTCCACGCGCTCGGAACGACGCGGGAGCGGGCGGCAGCCAGGGCTGTCAGGTTGCCAAGCGAACCGCCATGAGTGAGGACGCCGCCACCGTACAGGCCGCCATCGGGTTCTGCACAGCCCGGCAGCTTCATGGGCTGCCACCCGACCTTGCCAAGCATCCAGTTCAGGATGGCGTATTCGACAGCTGTTGCAGCAGGGCCCATTTCGTAGATGGCCATAGGATTGTTGATAAAGGCATCGACCAATGCGCCGACAGCTGCCAGCGGATGAGGCACCGCCACTTGGTGTCCCATATAGGCCGGGTGATGCAACCGGGTCGAAGAGTGGAGATACGTACCGAGAAAGCGCTGCAAATCCTCGCTCCCGATCCCGGTCGCGATCAGGTGTTCCACGTCCAGCTCGGCCATCAAGGGGGTCATGGGTGTTTGCTTAACGACGGGCGCGCTCCTGGCTTGCGCCTCACGGCGAAAATCTTTCAACGCCGCGACTGCAATGCCGCAACCTGTCTCAAAATCCATACCACATTCTCCCATCTCGATCCTCGTAAACATGCCACAATCTGCTGGGGCAGGCACATCGCTGCTTGTATTGTGAAGCAAACGCATGCGACAGGCGCAATTGTTTAATATTTATCGAGGGCAGAGTGAGTCGTGCCAAAACCAAAATCCTGTTCGATCGCCGCATTCCAGCGGCATTGCAGAGCGAATGGCAGCTTGCCAATACTGGGATTGGCAAGCCGTATACGATGTCGGCAACGCGATACATCCATAGCGTCAAAGCCTGGACCAGACGGGGTTATCAAAAGGTGTCACCCGGGCTGCGATTGATACCGTGTTTGCCCAAGGACTCACCGTCGTGGTGGGAGAAAGTGGACGGCCATTGCGACGAAAACACCAGCGTTATTCAGAACCCCCTACACGACCAAGGCGATGGTCACCAATTACTAGCTCGTTTCCGCCGAAGGCAACTTTGCACTGAAAATCGTTGTGACCGACATGGGGTGTTACCAGAGACTCTCTTCCCGTAATCTTCTTGTGTCGCGAACCAGTAAGGATTTTCAACAATCGTTGCTATCTACATCATCTACAGCCGCTCGCCAGTCCAATTGGATCACACCGTGAGGAAGCAACACAAGAATTTGCCTTCACATGACCCATGCGGAAACCGATGGTCAGCGGCATATCGGCTAACAGGACGATTCACGTCTGGCGCTACGCACCTCGGACGTGCTTATTGCGCCGACTGTCGGGGAGACGTCTCTGAGCAACGATTTAACGCGACGGAGTTTCTCATGTTTGGGTTGGTTCATAAAATCGGCGGTCCGTAAGTTTAGAAGCGTTGTACTGGCCCTAACAACGTGCTATTGACCTGTCATCACGTTAAAAGATGA
>DAIDMG010000042.1 GCA_027449105.1 Acidiphilium sp.
TTCGACCGGGATGTTGAGGTCCATTTGGTGCATTTAAAGGACCGTATCCGTACCCTCGTGCGAAGAGGAAAGGGCGTTTCGAATGGCGATAAAAATGGAAGCATGTCAAGAAAACATCCTGGGATCGGGAAACAGCGTGGCCCTAGAGCAAGCGTTTCCCCAGAATCATCGGAGAGCAACCTTCCGCCTACGGAATTCCGGATACTTGATATCGCAAAAAATAGAAATTCGGAAGATTTGGAACGGTTAATGCGGGTAATCGAAGTTATGACTAACGGATTGAAGGACGTCCGTGTCTTGAAAGCTCTATGTCAGCTTAAAGTGGGGCGCGCTTTTTCAATGGTGGGAGGGCTTCAAAGATTGTGCTTGGTGGCGGTATTTTTTCGTAAAGAGAAGCCTCCCGTGGTATTGCTGGATGTGGAGCATTCTGGGAAAAAGGCTCTATCGACCATGCTTATCAGATTCAAACAAGATATAGAACTCAATGCGGTTGAGGATCATGTGCAGTTGATTCTGGATAAGTTGATTTATCAGGGTGGTCAATGGGATGTCAAAATAGATGCGCCACTAGATAACGATGCCGTATATGAACGGTTGCCGAAAGTTATGAGGCCGAAGCTGGAAGGCGATGAGGACCAAAATACAGCGAGTTGGGCAGCAAAACTGTCGAAAAAAATATTTAATAGGTAGATCATAATATGGCTGTTTTGGCCGCTTTTGGTGGCAGTCGGTATGCAAAAATGGCCAGGCTCCTGGAATCTCGAGGCTCCATGGGTCATTGGTTAGCGTCTTAGTAGCCTCGTGCAGGTCAGCGTCAACTGAAACCCCTCGCGCTGCGGTTGTCACCGTGACGAGTAGCCGCGAGATCCCGGGAGGGTTTCATGGCGACCACCCGTGCTGAACGCATGCGCGAGCAAAGAATGCCGCTTATAGGCAGTGCACTCTATAATGATGGTTACGAAAAAGCATAGGCCAAGCCGAGATCCATACCCTGTGTCACTGGCCGGCAATATGGCGCAACCGAAGGGCTGCGTAATGGCGCCATTATCAAAGTGCCTGAAATGGGAGCAGTCAACATTCTTTGAGCCCATCGGACTCTTGTGTATAAATCCTTTATTATCAATTTAATGGCGATAAAAAAGATGTCCCCTGTCACGCATTATCTGCTCCCATCGAGCTCCTCTTATTTCGTGCTTCATGTGGGTGCGATCAGCTCGGCAGATAGGTGGATGGCTTAGTCAGCGTTTGAAACGCTGCTCAGGCTAATCGTGTCAGATCTTCCGCGAAAGTCGTGCGAGCGCATCATCGATTAGCCCGACAGCGGTTTCAATGTCATCGTCGGTCGTTTCTCGCCCGAGACTAAAGCGAATAGATGCTTCGGCCTGGTCCGTGGTTAGGCCGACCGCGCGCAAGACATGAGAGGGCTCGGGGATGCCGGACGTGCAGGCTGACCCCGTCGAGGCGGCGAGATGGGGCTGAAGTGTGCTGAGGATGCTCTGCGCTTCGAATCCTTCGAATCTCAAATTAGCGTTGCCTGGATGGCGTCGTGCATCCTCGGGGCCGTTCAAGAATACCGGCCTCCCAAGGTCTTGCACATGCTGGATAAACGACTTAGTGCGCTCCCGCAGGCGCTCGCGCTCGATTTGCACGTCGGATGAATTAAGAAGCATCGTTGCTGCGGCCATGCCTACACAAAGAGCAACAGGTACTGTTCCAGAGCGCAAATTACCCTGTTGGCCGCCGCCATAAATAAGTGGTTCAATTCTCGCCTGAAATTCGCGGCTAATATAGAGCGCGCCAATTCCTTTCGGGCCGTAGATTTTATGAGCAGAAAGGCTAAGGAGATCAGCAAACTCTGCGATTGTGTGAAGGTCGATTGCACAAGGTGCTTGCGCACCGTCGCAATGTAGGAGCGTGCCGGACGTCCGAGCCATTTCTGAAATCGCGGCTATGTCTTGAATGGTCCCGATCTCATTGTTGACGGGCGCGATGGAAACAAGGAGGACGTCTTCCGACAGGCTGCATTCGAGCACTGAAAGATCGATAAAACCCTTCTCATCTACGGGCAGATATTGCACTTCATAGCCGAGCTGTTCCTGTAAGGCGCGGCTCGCGGCCAAAACGCTCTTATGTTCAGTCGCGCCAACAAGCACGCGCCGGCGATTGCCTAAAGCCGCCCGTCGGCCGAGCCCGAGAAGCGCGAGGTTATTAGCTTCGGTGGCGCCCGACGTAAAAATGATTTCATCGGCGTCCGCACCGATCAGGCCCCCGATCGTTGCCGCTGCGGCCTCGACGGCCTGCGATGATTCCCATCCAAACACGTGCTCCACGGAATGTGGGTTGCCAAAGACCTTCGCGAAATAGGGCGCCATTTCGGCAAAAACGCGGGGATCGACGGGTGTCGTCGCTTGATGATCGAGATAGATAGCTTGGCTAATTCTCATAGAAAATTAGTCATATATTTGAATAAGAAGCCGCGTAACGCCAGTCATTTTGGTTGGCACCTCCAACTTTTGTTGACGATACCATACCTTTGCACTATAGTCGAACTGGATGGATCATCCAGTAACCGGGGGAGACATGGCGCGCGGACCACTGTATCAAGATGGCTACAACCCACAGTTTTCCGGCCACGAAACCTTCCCCCTTCGCTATGGGTGGCTAAAGAAAGCGTTCGACCGGGTTGCCGAAACCGAAGTTATGCCCGACAACCGGGCTGCCTGTTGGGGCGAAGACGCGATTGCGCGATTCGGCGTCGGAAAAAATATGGTCGCGTCTATTCGTCATTGGGCGAAGGCCGCCGGTGTAATCGACGAGGCTGCGGTTAACAGCGTCCGGACCACAGGGCTCGGGCGGCTGATCTTCGGCCCGAAGGGCTTGGATCCCTATATGGAGCACCCGGCGACACTTTGGCTGATTCATTGGCATTTGGCTGCTCGCGCCGAGATGACTACTTGGTTCTGGGTGTTCAGCTACTATCCTGCTCTCACGTTTGAACGTGAGAGCATCATCATGAAGCTTGATCGTCTTGCAAAGGATCGCAATTGGTCGCGCGTGGCGCACGCCACTCTAAAGAATGATGTGGCTTGTTTCATTCGCACCTATGCCGCGCGGCCGCCGTTTGGCAAGGTGGGACACGACGATGCGCTTGAATCTCCGCTGACCGAGTTGGGACTTATCAAGGCTGTGGGGAAAAGGGACGGATTTCGCTTCGTACGCGGCGCGAAATCAACCTTGGGCAATGGTATTTTTGCCTATGCGCTTCTTGATTTTTGGTCGCATTATTCCGGTGCGGCAACGCTGTCGTTTGAGGCGATCGCGCATGCGCCGGGTAGTCCGGGTCGCACCTTTTTGTTCGATGAAAACGACGTCGCAGACCGGCTCGCCGGGCTCGACGAGGTCACAAACGGCGCATTGCGATGGTCCGAGACGGCCGGTCTGAAGCAGGTTGTGCGCAATGCGGACATTGACGCAGACGCTGCATTGGCGCTGCTGGCGAGAGATTATGACGAGCGAGCCGAAAGGGAAGCCGCCTAATGGCCTTGCGTGATCATGTTCATATAGCCCGCCGGTTCCTGAGGTCGATCCGGATCGACTCGGATCTAGGGGATGCCGCAGCCCTCAAGGGCTTTGTTTGTCCGCAATCTTCGGCCGACATTCTCTCGACGATGGCGCGCCACGTATCCGAGACAGGACAAGGCGCTTTCACCTGGACCGGCCCTTATGGCAGCGGCAAGTCAAGCTTGGTCATCGCGCTGAGCGCCCTACTGAATGGAAACCCGGGTGTTCAGAAGGAAGCCGCGACGATCTTCGGCCAAAAACTGACGAAAGATATCCACGCGGCGCTTCCTACGGGTACGAAGGGGTGGCGTATCCTTCCGGTTGTCGCCCGGCGTGATAACCCTGTGAACGTGATCGGGGAAACCGTAGCGAGAACGGGCCTCGTTTCGAGGCGACCGCGCGGCGGTTGGACCGAGAGCAATCTCATCACTGCTCTGACCGATACGGCAGCCGAAATGCCTCGGACGCATGGTGGGTTGCTCCTGTTCATCGATGAGATGGGCAAATTCCTCGAAGGCGCGGCCCAGGATGGCTCCGATATTTACATTTTGCAGCAGCTTGCCGAAGCGGCGTCGCGCAGCAAAGGCCGGTTGCTGATTGTCGGCGTGTTGCATCAGGCCTTTGATGAATATGCGCACAGGCTGTCGCATGAGATGCGCGATGAGTGGGCGAAGATTCAGGGTCGGTTCGTTGATCTGGTGGTCGATACTGCTGGTGAGGAGCAGATCGATCTCATCGCGCGCGCAATCGAAAGCGATTACCATCCAAGAAGGCCGGGGGCCGTTGCGCTGGCCGTCGCCAGCTTGGTGCGTCGCGATCGCGCTGGCGACGTCGAAAGGCTTGCTGGCATGCTTGAAGCGTGCTGGCCGTTGCATCCCGTCGTGGCTTGCCTGCTCGGGCCGATCTCGCGGCGCCGCTTTGGGCAGAACCAGCGCAGCATTTTCGGGTTCCTGAACTCATCAGAGCCCAACGGCTTCCAAGATTTCATCACCCATGCCAGCGATGCCGAACTTTATGGGCCGGAAAGGCTGTGGGATTATCTTCG
The DNA here is from genome assembly GCA_027449105.1 of Acidiphilium sp. GTDB lineage: Bacteria > Pseudomonadota > Alphaproteobacteria > Acetobacterales > Acetobacteraceae > Acidiphilium. The sequence goes on from DAIDMG010000042.1 coordinate 4,607, forward strand.
TACCAATCTGGAGCCGTCGATCCTCGCTTCGCCCGATGGTCATCGCTGGGCATTGGCGGCCGAAGCTTTGGAGCGCTGTGAGGCGGTTGGCGGCGACGACCTGCACATCAAGCTGCTCAAGACCATTGCTGTCATCGATCTGTTCAAGGAGCGGTCCGGGCTAGTTGCCAATTCAGGGCTTCTTGGTGCCTGCTTTCCCGATGTTCCAGCTAGGGAACTCGAAACGGCGCTCGCAGATCTCGACCGGTGGTCGTTCACGATCTTCAAGAAATTTCTCGATGCTCGGGCCATCTTCGCTGGCAGCGACTTCGATATCGATCTAGCCGTCCGCTCCGCTCTCGACGATATCGACGATATCGACTTCAAGGAATTGAAGGCGCTCTCAGGGCTTCAGCCCATTCTGGCCAAGCGTCATTATCATGAGACCGGCGCACTGCGATGGTTCGACGTCAATATCGTTCCTGTCAGCGGCCTAATCGATTTTGCCGCCGAACTGGAACCCGAGAATGGCGCCATCGGTCAGTTCCTGCTGGCCATTCCCACGGAGGGAGAAGATGAGCCTTACGCCGAAGATGTCTGCCGGAAGGCTGCACGCTACAGCGATGGATGGGACATTGTCGTTGGCATCTCGAAGCGCTCTTGGGCGATCGTGCCGCTGGCTCGTGAGTTGTTCGCCCTTGAAAATGTGAGCAACGATCATCCGGAGCTACAGGGCGACGCGGTCGCCCGGCGCGAGGTTTCCGCTCGCTTGGCGTCATTGCAGGCGCTCCTTGAAACAGAACTCCACAAGGTTTTTGACAATGCGCTGTGGTTTCGGAAGAACTATCAACCGAAGTGCCTGCGCCAGGCCGATCTGAACAGCATCGCTTCTGATCTGGCCGATCGCCGGTTCGACGAGTCGCCGCGCCTACACAATGAACTGCTCAATCGGCAAAAGCCGTCGAGCAACGCTATCGCGGCGCAGAACAATCTCCTTCGGCGGATGGTCCTGAACGAGGGCAATCTGCGTCTTGGAATCGAGGGCTTCCCTGCCGAAGGGGGACTGTTCGCATCGGTATTAGAATCGACGGGTCTTTATTCGCGAGATGGTGACGTGTGGCGGTTTGCTGCACCGAACAGGAGCGCTGCCGATCCGTGCCGACTAGGGCCGATCTGGCAGAATGCCTCCGACTATGTGCGGAGGCACGCCAAGCGAACTGTGGCCATATCAGAGCTGTTCGATGAATGGCGTAAACCTCCGTTTGGCGTGAAGGATGGGCTCATGCCGATCCTTGCGGTTGCGTTCATCCTGTCGCAGCGCGACCGGCTCGCAGTTTATCGCGATGGCATTTTCCGATCTCGATTCGACGATGTGGACGTCGAGCTGCTGGCGAAAAACCCTGCCTTCATCCGGTTGCGCTGGATGGACTTGTCCGACGTCTCGCGGCGCCTCTTATCCGGCATGGCGGAGGTTGTGCGGGGCCTGGACAAGTCCAATGAGCTAGTGAATCTCGCGCCGATCGATGTTGGTCGCGGGCTCGTCGCGATATATGATCGGTTGCCGCAATGGACGGCGCGCACCATGCGCTTGTCGTCGAACGCGGTGAACATCCGGGATCTGTTCAAGCGCGCGCATGATCCCAATCAATTCCTCTTCGACGATATTCCGGGAACGCTCGGCGAAGATGTATCGCTCAGCAACGAGGAAGACTTGCGCCGTGTTGTCGAGAGCGTTCGCGGCGGCCTTGGCGAGCTGGTGCTCGCCTATCCGTCTATGCTCCAACGGCTGCGCGATTTCATGCTCGCCGAGCTCCAGGTTCCGAATGTTTCCCCCCAATCGCTGGCAGAACTGCGCGCGCGGGCTGAAAATATTCGGCAGTTGGCTGGCGATTTTCGGCTCGATGCCTTTGCTGGACGCCTAGCCCAATTCGACGGCAGCGAACAGAGTTTTGAGGGGATCGCGAGCCTCGCCGCGAACAAGCCGCCCCGCGACTGGGTTGATCCAGATTTCGATCGGGCAACGATCGAGCTCGCGGAACTTGCGCAGAAGTTCTTGCGCGCGGAGACCTATGCGTGGGTGAAAGGACGCCCCGACAAACGGCAGGCCATGGCCATTGTCATCGGCATGGATGGTCGGCGGACGCCGTTGCTGGAGGAATTCGACATCGCCGATTCGGACCGAGCCGCGGTCGACGACGTGATCAAGAGGGTGGCGGCCGCATTGGATGCCGCTGACACTAGTCGGCGGAGCATCATTCTCGCTGCCCTGGCGAATCTCAGTTCGCGTTATATGCAGGCGCCTAAGCATGCCAAACGAAACGGTAATGAGAGGGTCCTGCCTTGATGGCGGGCCAGGTGAAACACGTCCTCGGCCTGTCGGGGGGGCGTGATAGCGCTGCGCTCGCCGTTTATATGCGGCAGCATCATCCCGAACTGGAGATCGAATATTTCTTTACCGACACTGGCAAAGAGCTGCCCGAAGTTTACGAGTATCTCGGTCAACTAGAGGGGTTTTTGGGTCAGCCTATCCGGAGACTCAATCCTGATCGGGACTTCGATTTCTGGCTGAAGCAGTACAATGACTTCCTGCCGTCGCCGCAAACCCGCTGGTGTACGCGGCAGCTCAAGCTTCGCCCCTTCGAGCATTGGCTCCGTCCCATGCTTGCCGAGGGTGCGACCATTTACAGCTATGTGGCTATTCGCAGCGACGAGGAATACCGGGAAGGCTACGCCTCAAAGCATGACAGGCTGATCGTCCAACTGCCATTCAAACAGGCGGGCGTCGATAAGGCCGGGGTGATCGACATCCTCGATGGCGCCGGGCTAGGCCTCCCCAAATATTATTCCTGGCGCACGCGCAGCGGCTGCACCTTCTGCTTCTTCCAGCAAAAGATCGAATGGGTCCGGTTGAAGGAACAGCATCCGGAGGCTTTTGACGAAGCGAAGGCTTATGAGAAGGACGCGGTCGAGCATGGGTCGCCGTTCACATGGAGCCAAGGGGAGCCGCTAGAAGAGTTGGAGCGCCCTCAACGGGTCGCGCAGATCAAATCGGACCATGAGCAGCGGATCGCGCGGCTGCGCTCAAAGGTCCAGGTGAATCCGTTGAGACGAGACAACGAGCCCATTGACATCGACGATCTCTATGGCAAGGCCAAGATGTGTTTGGCATGTCATAAGTAACACAAAAAGGGGGGATGGGTGTTGAATTTGGATGGCTTGATCGACTTTGCGAACGCGGCCACGGCCGACATCGCAAAATATCAGGTCTCGGTTGTCCTGAATGCGGATAACATCCTTGCAGGTGGCCAGTCGTCGGTCAACGCGTTGAACTGGCAATCCGTCAGCTATGGCGAGGCCGAGATCGACAGAGTCCCCGACGACAAGCGAGGCATTTACGCCTTCGCGGTCTGTGTCCCGAGCAGCATTCTGCCGCCGCATGGCTACATCCTCTATATCGGCATCGCCGGACGCGACTCCGCCCGTAGCCTGAGAGCCCGCTACAAAGATTATCTCAATATGCGAAGAGTCATAAAGCGCGACCGGATCGCACGGATGATCGGCACCTGGCATCAGGTGCTACGATTCTTTTTCGCACCTGTCGGTGAGGGTGTCTCATCTGACGATCTTCAACGCTTGGAGAGGCAGCTGAATACAGCATTCATGCCACCGTTTTCAGAAGGTGACTTGGAGGCAGAGACCAAACGCAAACGGAGGGCATTTCGATGATATCGGCCAGCAGAGCTGCGCTCGTCTTGCCCGCGCTTCGCGGTGTCATGGGAGATTGGGTCTATTATTCGTGCCTGATGGATCTCGGTAATCTTGCCAAGCGCGTGCACTACGCCAAGGAGGTTCATAAGAACGAGTCTCTGTCAAAGCTGATTCAGCGGCAGCTCAACAGCGGCCGCAGCAAACAAATTGCCGAGTACCTAAGGAACCAGCCGGAGCGTTTCTTCAACTCACTGGTCGTGGCGACCTACAAGGGTGAGCCAAACTGGTATGCGCTTTCCGACCTCAAAAGCCGGTCAAGCAATGATGAGCTTCGGGATCTTAATGAAGAAACCATTGGATCGGTTGGATTCCTCACGCTGCGCGGTGACGAAGAGCTTTTTGCCTTGGATGGTCAGCACCGGCTCGCCGGCATCAAAAAGGCGGTCAAGGACGGTGTCGACCAAGATGGCTATGACGACATTTCAGTCATCTTCGTCGCACACAAAGACACGCAGAAAGGGCTTGAGCGGACTAGGCGCTTGTTCACGACGCTGAATAAGACGGAGCGGCCGGTGTCCAAGGGAGACATCATCGCACTTGATGAAGATGACGTGATGGCCCTGTCGGTGCGCTGGCTGATTGAGGAAACCGATCTGTTTTCCGGCCAGAGGGTGGCGTTTGTCGCAAGCAACAATATGCCTTCCGCCAACACGACAAGCCTCACGACGATCGGCAACCTCTACGACGTACTCTCAATTCTATTTACGAGTGCGAAGTCCGATCTGAAAAAGGGCAGGGCCGATCTGCAGCGGGTCCGCCCGAAGGACGAGGAGCTTCACCAGTATTTTGAGTTTGCGAAAACCTTTTTTATCTCGATGCGCGATAATTTTTCGGAGTTGGCAGCCTTCTTCTCTGCGAAGGACACGACAACCCCAGTCAAGAAATTCCGCGGCAGCCATGGTGGCAGCGCGCTCTATCGGCCGATTGGATTGGAGGTGTTCGCGCGGATTATCGCCCGTCTCACTGCGAATATGCCGATTGAGCAGGCAGTTGCGCACGCATCAAAATTGCCCACAACCCTTTCAGACGAGCCCTATCTGGGGCTGATGTGGGATGCACGGAACCGGACCATTTCGAACTCGCATAAGGTCACGCTGCGGGAAACTCTGCTCTATATGCTCGGAGTCTCAAAATTCTCGGATGAAAAACTCCTGGAGCGGTACATAAAGGAGACCGGTAACGATAAGGCTTCGCTCCCTGCGAGGGTAAAATGACGAAGTCATCGGACCTTCCGGCATCTCCGGGCATCGCTCTTCAGACACTGCTCCGCAGCGCGAAGCCAGCCACGTTGCGAGAAATTATCGGGCCATCAATCGCCAATACGATCGAAGCTCTTGATCCGGCCATCGCGTCCGGCGGCAGGCTCGGCGATCTCGCTGCCCAATTGCTAGATCCGTCCATGGTGCTGCGGGATGTCGAGGGGCGAGAGCGTGTGATCCGAGCATTGCCTCTGCCGAAAGCGCGAGAGCTCGCACGGCGTTTGGAGGTGAGCGACGGACGATCTCTCTATGCAGATCTGTGCGCAAAAGCAGCGGACAGCACCATTCTCCCGGTTCTATTTTCGTTTTTTGGCGTGGTTCAGGATGAAAGAGCGCCAGCGGCAGCCTCGTCTGACATGACGGAAGCGGCAGCCGGTTACGCGCTTTTTGCGCACCAGCGCGCGGCGGCAAACCGGGTGATGTCGGCTTTGGCCACTGCGCCCAACAAAGTCGTGCTCCACATGCCGACCGGCGCCGGCAAAACCCGCACGGCGATGCACATCGTTGCGTCCCATTTGAGCCAGCATGAAGCCACCGTCGTATGTTGGCTGGCCCAGAACGCCGAACTGCTCGATCAGGCGGCCGATGAATTCGAGAACGCGTGGCGGTTCCTTGGCAATCGTCCCTTGGACTTGGCTCGCTTTTGGGGGAGTCGCAATCCTGATCTCGACAGCATTCGCGACGGCGTGATTGTGGGTGGTTTGGCTAAGATGTCGGCCTTGGACAGCCGAGATCCTGCCGCTCTGTTGCGACTAGCAGATCGCGTATCGCTCACCATCATCGACGAAGCCCATCAGGCCATTGCTCCGACTTATGCGGCCATTCTCAACGCCCTCTATACCAAGCGTGCCCGCAACGCGTTGCTGGGTTTGACGGCGACGCCGGGGCGGAGCTGGTCGGATGTCGATGAAGACCAAAAGCTCTCGGAGTTTTTTGACGGTCGCAAGGTCACGTTGGAAGTCGAGGGCTATGACGATCCCGTGAGCTTTCTGATCGATCAGAAATATCTGGCGCGACCCTTATTCAGGATGTTGAACTCACACGCCGGCGTGGATTTGACGGCAGACGATATCCGCCACTTGTCGGTGGACATCGACATCCCGGAAAGCATTCTGGAGCGTTTGGGCGACGACACACAGCGCAATCTCAAGATCATCTACGCTACCGAGGATTTGCTTACGAGACATAGGCGTGTCATCGTATTTGCGCCGTCAGTTGCAAATGCCCGCATGTTGACCGCCATACTGGCAGCCAGAGGGCATGAGGCCTTTGTGGTCACGGGTGAAAGCAACCCCTCGGAGCGGGAAAGAATAATCAAACGATTTAAGAGTAATAATGATAACAATCCAATGGTATTGGTTAATTATGGGGTGCTGACGACCGGATTCGATGCTCCGGGGATAAGTGCTGCTTTGATCGCGCGGCCGACACGGTCACTCGTCCTTTACAGTCAGATGGTTGGTCGCGCGACCCGAGGGATGCGCGCTGGTGGAAATAACGAGGCGGAGATCGTGACAGTTGTAGATCCAGATTTGCCCGGGTTTGGGAGTGTCGCTGAGGCGTTCAAGAATTGGGAGGATGTGTGGGATGAGCGAGATGACATCGGCTGATGCTCGGAGGCTTGCCGGGGAGATTATTCCGCCAGAACTCGCCGTGAAGGCGATGCGGGATAGCGGCTACAAAAACACCGCATACGCGCTCGCAGAATTGATCGACAATTCAGTGCAGGCAAATGCCAGCAATGTCGAGCTCATTTGCCTCGAAGAATATGAGCAGCTGAATGAGCGGGCGCGTCGCCGGATCCAGGCCATCGGCATCCTCGACAATGGCGATGGAATGACGCCAGATACGCTTCGACTAGCACTTCAGTTCGGTAACGGAACCCATTTGATGGATCGTAAGGGTATCGGTCGGTTCGGCATGGGTCTGCCGAATTCGTCCATCTCCCAATGCCGGCGGGTCGAAGTGTGGACCTGGCAAAGTGGCCCGGACAACGCGATGTACTCCTATCTCGACGTTGACGAGATTGAAGACGGCCTGCTCTATGCCGTCCCGGAGCCTATAGCCAAACCATTGCCCGAGGAATGGCGGAATCGCTCGCAGGGCGTCGGAACGAGCGGCACTCTGGTGCTTTGGTCGAAATTCGATGAGTACCGGTTGAGCTGGCGTGGAGCCATGGCGACGCTGCGGAACACCGAGGCGCTTGTCGGTCGGATGTACCGGAAATTCATCGACGATGGCCGTCTTTCCATACGCTTGGCCGCGCTGACCGAGGGCGAGGCCAAGCTGAATTACGACGCATTCGTGCGGGTCAATGATCCTCTGTACTTGATGAAGAATTCGTCGACGCCCGTGCCATTCGACACATCGCCCATGTTCCAACGGTGGGGCGACGAGGACGAGGTTTTTTCCATTATTTATGATGGAGCCACGCATGATGTCGTCGTACGGATGAGTTGGGCGCGCGAAGAGACCGTGCCCAATGACAGGAGTGATCGCGGCGCCAAACCTTATGGCAAGCATGCGGCGAAAAATGTCGGATTGTCGATCGTCCGTGAGGGGCGCGAGCTTGATCTCGATTCAGCCTGGACGAATAGCTATGATCCGGTCGAGCGGTGGTGGGGGGTCGAAGTGGAATTTCCGTCGACGCTCGATGAAGTGTTTGGTGTCACGAACAACAAGCAGAACGCGACCGTTTTCTCGCAGATGGCGCAGTTCGATTGGCGTGCCGAGGCCAACCCTGGCGAATCCTTGTCCGAGTTCAAAGAGCGAATCCAAAGCGAAGGTGATCCCAGATCACTACTGCTCCCCATCGTGGATCATATTCGCCAGCAGATTCAGGAAGTCAGAAAGCGGCTCAAGAAGCAGACCGAAGGGCGGCGGACCAAGACGGAACGGCACGACAAGCCGAGCGTGGAGGACTTGGCCACGACCAAATTTCGCGAGCGAGCGGAACAGGGTCACTCAACCGCGGCTGATAGCAAGGATTTCACTGAAGAGGATCGTGAGAGCCTAGAGCAGGACCTCAAGGCGGACAAGCACTATCCGGAAAACGTCGCCGAAGAGATTGCCAATGCGATCATGACGCGGAAACGCAAGGTCGTTTTCTTGACCAAAGCAATGGAAGGATATGGGTTTTTCAACGTCGAACATAAGCAAGGTGGCTTGACCGCCGTTGTCTTCAATACAAACCATCCCTTTTATGAACAGCTTATAGAATCATTGGAGCCTGACATCGGTGACGAAACCGATGCCGAGCTCATAGATCGAATCCATAAAGCCGCCGACACACTTGAGCTGTTGTTCGCGGCCTGGGCGCGATATGAAATGGAGGAGGTCAGGCAGCAAAACCGCTTATTCGAGATGCGCCAGGAATGGGGAAAGATGGCACGCTTCTTCCTTACCGAAGAGGAAAACGAATAAGATGAGCGTTGTCGTACCTGGAGAGGCGGTGCTTGAACTCGTTCGCGGCGCGACCAGCCGGGTTTTCATCGCCGCGCCCTATATAAAATTACCATCGATCAGACGGCTTACCACGGAGATTTCGGCAACTGTAAGGGAGTGCATCTGTGTCACTCGGTGGTTGCCCGAGGACATCGCTGCCGGCGCTTGTGATCTTGAGATCTTCGATGAGTTAGCTTGTGTGCCTGGCGGTCGGCTTTTGATTCATCCCCACCTTCATGCCAAATACTATTCCGACGGTGCGCGAGCTCTGGTGGGCTCGGCTAATCTGACGGCCCGCGGTCTCGGCTGGCATACGCCTTCGAATGTTGAGCTTCTGGTTGCACTCCCCAGAGAGTTTCCAGGCCTATCAGATTGGGAAGCGATGTTGCTGCGATCTGCAGTCCCGGCGACCGAACAGTTGCGTGATCAGATTCGCGCGCAAGCCGACGAACTGAGGCAAACGCATCCTGTGCAGAACATCCCGGATGTTGGAAACGAAGCGGAAGAAGAGCCTGATACCAGGCTTTGGGTTCCTCTTTGCCCCACTCCAGAACGGCTGTGGGGCGTCTATCGTGGGCACGGTGCCGATACAATGGTCAGTAGCGCTTTTGAGGCTGCGAGAGCCGATCTCGCTGCGCTTGCGCCGCCGCAGGGACTGACGGTAAACCTGTTTACCGCCTACATAGCCGGGATCCTTCGCCAGATGCCGATCCTTGTGGAGATCGACAAACTGGCCGCAACGGGACTTACAGATGGCAGAGCCCATGACTTTTTAGCTGACTGTTTCAAAGAGACGCCGGAGCAGATCAATCCCGATCAAACATGGCGCGTTATCAAGCGTTGGCTGGTTTACTTCCTTCCTGAGGTGTATCGGTTGGAAACCAGCCAAGAGGTCCTGGTGAAGGGTCGTGAACTACCCCGCCGTTAAGTGCGCATCGCTAAGGCCAAGGCTGTTCGCCTAATGGCGCATCTCCGCGCGAAGAACGACAGTACTGAGCCAACTGGATATGATCAGGACGAGTGAGGATGAAAAACTGCTGAGTCCGCTCGCTGCCGCTTACCACCTCGGCATCACTTCTGAACTGCTGTTCCAATACACCAAGCGGGGCTTTGCGAAGGCAAGCTGTCTACGCGCTCTTGAGACGGTAGAGCGGTCGGGCTCCACGTTGTTCTCGATATCAGAGCTGGATGCGTTCGATGCGCTCTTGGCTGGTCCGTGGCCAAGCGTCGATGGTCAGCGTGCCACCATTCCGAAGGTTATCCTTGATCATCTTCGAGCCGAATCGCTCAATCAATGTGCTCGATGCGGGAGCGGAATCGGCGTCGACACCGCTCACATAAGATCGTGGGCAGAGAGTAGATCGCACCACCATGCTAACCTCATCCGCCTATGCTCGGCATGCCACCGCGAACATGATGCGCAGCAAAGTCTACCGACCAACGAACTGATATCGCTTAAAAACGCGGTTGTCGAACGGACACGCGCTAATCTCGCTGCGCGCATGGGGCCAACGCCCCCTTTTGGAAGCATGCCGCGTCCTGCGGCGAAATTCATCGGCCGCGAGAGCGAGCTTTCGGCGCTGATCGAGGCGCTTCGTTCAGGCAGGTCAGCCATTATCACTGGTGTCGGCGGCATCGGAAAGACCGAGTTACTCGTTCAAGCGCTCCGTCGTTCGGAGACCGGACGCCCTGTGTTCTGGATTGATGTAGAGCAGTATAGTACAGCCGCCGACATCCTTTCGGCGCTTCGGACTGCGCTTGGAAGTAAAGGCGTGGCTTGTCCGAGGGAAGATATTCCGACGCGCCTAGACGCCCTCCAAGCATGTGTGGTGTTCGATGGGATCGAACGTGGGGCGCTCGACGATATCGATGGATTCGAGGATGCGATTGCCGCACTCTATTCGGCGACCGCAACAGCGCAATTTGTCGCGACAAGCCAAGTCGTGCTGCACAAGCTTTTTGATGATGCGCACCTCAAGGTTGGAAGGCTTGATGAATCATCGAGCCGGAAGTTGCTCGAAAACTTCAGCGTGGGCGATGGGGCGATCGCACAGGGGAATCTTGGCCCATTACTTGAGTTCTGTGAAGGCCACGCCTTGACTCTTCGGCTGGCGACGGCATTGATGGATCATTATGGCGGGCCATCGGCAGCCCTGCGCGCTATTAATGCGAAGGGCGTGAAGGCGGTTAGCCTTCCTGGTCGAAAGCGACAGAGCCGAACCACGTCCCTCCAACTCTGCCTGCAGACAGCCTATGAAGCGATATCAATCGAGGGCCGCCAGATCCTATGGGCACTCGCTGAATCACCCGCCGGCCTGCTTACCAATTATCTCGAAGACGATTGGCTTGAGCTCTCCGGTCCGATCGAAGCCTTGGCCGAATTGCGGCGCTGGCATCTCGTTGATCTCGTGCCCATCAACGAGGATCTCAGCCGCACGCATGTGCTTAGCCCTATAAAAGCGTTCGCTATCGAATGCGTGCACCGGGAGGATGGTGCCCGCTATGGAGCAGTGCTCGACCGGCTGGTCCATGCCCACGGCATGATGGTGGCGGTCTTGGAGCTCAGATACGACGATCCCAATGACACACCCTATGTGCTTCAGCGTTACGGCGACGAACTCCCCAATCTGCTGCATGTTCTCGACCTCGCGCGCGCCAATCAAACTAATACCCAGATGCTGTTGACAGCCGTGTCGATTGTCAGGTCGCTGATGCGCTACTTCTTCGTGCTGAGGCTGTCAGAGCAAGGCGCACGGGTAATGCATGATGCCGCAGAACTCGCGCTCTCAGCGGGGCATTTGGAGCGTACGAGCGGCCTGATACTGCAGCTCGTCGCCTTGGCGCAACGTGCGGACAACGCGGACCTCATCAAAGCTGGTTTGGCGCTAGCCGATCGGCTTGAACCCTTTACGGAGGACGGCAAGATGCTGGCTGATATCGCGATGTGTCGCGGGATCGCTGCCCGTGAGGCCGGCGACCATGCAGCAGCGGAAAGCTATGCCCGAAAGGCCTTCGAGGGATATCGCACTCGGTTGTGTGCATCGATTGACTGGCAATCCTCAGATCCGGGCACAGGTGGCGCCAAATCCTTCGACCAGCAGGATTTGCATAACCACATCTCGAACGCGCTTGGCCTCGTCGGATCTTCTCTGCTGTCGCTGGGTCGCTATGAGGAGGCAGCGACAGCCTATCGGCATTCGCTTCAACATGAGCGTGGTGCCTCCGTCGCTGTAAATCGCGGTCAGACGCTCCACCAGATCGGTAATTGCGAGAGCCACCTCGGGCACTTCCAGGAGGCGGCCGCACATTATCTTGAGGCCGCCAAAATCTTTCACTTCGTGAGCATGGAGGAATATCTCAGCAATGCATTGGGTGAACTGGGATATGTACTGCTCGATGTAGAAGCTGAGGACCTTTTGGAGGATCTCGACGCGGAACTCATCGAGCGAGGCTTGCTCGACCTGGCGAGGGATACGAAGCGCGTGTTCGATCCCGCGCGACCACTCGATCACAACCGTTGCACCAGTATCATCAGAAAGCTGTTCGGCTCGATCGTGCTTGTCAGCCTCATCGGTAAAGGGAGGCTGCTGGGGGAGTTCTGTGTGTCCCTGGGCAACGACATACTCGTAGTTTTCAGTGCTCAGCTTTCCAAGGGCGAGCGCGATCAGGAGGAAGGATTCCCGCTTTTGATGATCGATACGGCGCTTAGGCTCGGTCTTCTCGTGGCCAAAGCGGAAGAAATGCTCGACGAATATGCCGACATTTCGAGAGATACGATTGGGGAGATGCTTAGGACGGTCTGCTATGCCCATGACTGGGCGCAAAACACCATGCGTGTGATCGACTGGTTCGCGGCGCTCTTGACGCGCCGCTGGTGCTTTCAAGGGGCGAGCCCTGCGCGACTGCGTGAGTTCATCAAGAACTATGATGATGATCTTGTCGATTATTTCGATCTGACACGCGAGGGTGGTACCGGATAAGGTAGGTGTCCACGACGGATTCCAATTGATTCAGGATGAAACTTTATTGTCTCGGCTTTTCCAGACGTAATGATGGTATGCCGTTGGCCAGGATGATACTTTACAAAAACTAAAAGCCCATCTCTGGGCAATAATCAATGGGTTAGGTTTGCTCTAGAATGATACTTTATTGTCACTGAACAGGTGTTGTTAACGGACAAAAAAGTATCATCCCGAAAATGGCTGCATCTTATCTCTTAGATCACGCTATGCGCATAGATCGCCTGGATCATATCGTCCTGACCGTGACGAATATATCTGCTACGATCGCCTTCTATTCACGGGTATTGGGCATGCAGGAAATTACCTTTGGTGACCAGCGGAAGGCCTTGGCCTTTGGGCAGCAAAAAATCAACCTGCATTCGGCAGGGCGTCCTAATGCTCCGCATGCGGCCA
>DAIDMG010000043.1 GCA_027449105.1 Acidiphilium sp.
GCTGGGATACCACGGCACGATCACGCCGCCCGTTATATTGCGGAATGTCCTGGAGAATCCTGGCTGGTACACAGCCTATACTCCCTACCAGGCTGAAATTTCTCAGGGACGCCTGGAAGCTCTGTTAATATTCCAAACGATGATCGAGGAATTGACGGGGATGGCCATCGCCAACGCTTCCCTGCTTGACGAGCCGACAGCGGCGGCAGAAGCCGTATCAATGGCTCACGCGATCAATCGCGGCGGATCCACCGCAATCGCCATTGCCGCCGATGTGCATCCGCAAACGCGCGCCGTCATAGCCACGCGGGCAGCACCTTTAGGCTGGAACCTCCACGATATCCAACCCGGAGATGTCAACGCAATAAGGAAGACAAACCCGTTTGCCGTTGTTCTGCAGTATCCCGGCACCACGGGGTCCGTACGTGACCTTACAACAGAAATTGCCGCCACGCAGGCCGTCAGTGGCCTTGGCATCGTGTGTGCAGATCCGTTAGCACTCTCCATCCTCAAGCCGCCCGGTGAAATGGGCGCCGACATCGTGGTCGGCTCTACTCAGCGCTTTGGCGTGCCGATGGGATTTGGTGGTCCTCACGCTGCCTTTTTTGCAACCCGCGACGAGCTAAAGCGACACATGCCAGGGCGGTTGGTTGGCGTCTCAATTGACGCGACAGGCGCGCCTGCGATGCGTCTTGCATTACAGACACGCGAACAACACATCCGCCGCGAAAAAGCAACTTCTAACATCTGCACGTCGCAAGTTTTGCTGGCAATAGTCGCAGCATTTTATGGCATCTGGCACGGCCCAGATGGACTGACCGCGATTGCTCAGCGTGTACACCGTGCCGCGCGCATCCTCGCAGGAGCTGCACACAAGGCGGGGCTACCGCTGAAGCACAACGTCTTTTTCGATACAATAGCCATCGATACAGGACAAAGAACAGACGCTATCCTAACAGGCGCACTCGACGCCGGCTTCAATCTCCGCCGCATCGATACGACCACTCTCGGGATCGCGCTCGACGAAACAGCAACCCAGCGCGAGATCGAACAGTTAGCCAAGATCATTGGAGGGCCAGGCGATTCGCTCAAATCGCCGCTTGATTCACTTGTTAGAACAAGTCACTTCATGACCGCGTCTGTATTTCACCGGCACCGCTCGGAGCACGCGATGCTACGTTACCTGAAGCGTTTGGAAGACAAGGACATTGCTCTCAATCGCAGCATGATCCCGCTGGGTTCATGCACGATGAAACTTAACGCCACCGCTGAAATGATCCCGATCACTTGGCGCTCTTTCTCGGATATCCACCCGTTTGCTCCCGTCGAACAGACAATTGGTTATGCATCCCTGACAAATCACCTCGCGGATCTTCTTGCTCGTATTACGGGCTTTGCTGCAGTCTCGCTTCAACCGAATTCAGGTGCGCAAGGCGAATACGCTGGCCTATTAGCAATTCGCGCGTGGCATCAGAAAAGACAGCAAAGTGAACGGGATATTTGCCTGATCCCTACATCTGCACATGGCACGAATCCCGCTTCGGCTACTATGGCAGGCTATCGTGTTGTGCCGGTTGCATGCGACCATGATGGAAACATTGATCTAGTCGACCTCGACACAAAAATCACAGCTAATCGTAATCGGTTGGCGGCTCTGATGATTACCTACCCCTCGACTCACGGCGTTTTTGAGGCGAAGGTGCGGGAGATCTGCGCTCGGGTGCATCAGGCAGGTGGGCAAGTGTACATGGACGGCGCAAACATGAACGCGCAAGTCGGTCTCACAAATCCAGCAGCAATTGGCGCAGACGTGTGCCACCTCAACCTTCACAAGACTTTCTGCATTCCACATGGCGGCGGGGGGCCGGGCGTTGGTCCGATTGCTGTCGCGGCACATCTCGCACCTTACTTGCCGAACCATCCACTGCGCGGTGACGCGGGTCCACCCACGGGCTACGGTCCTGTTAGCGGCGCGCCTTTCGGAAGCGCATTGATCCTGCCGATCCCATATGCGTACATCAGAATGATGGGAAGTTCCGGTTTGCGCGCAGCGACTGAAGCAGCAATCCTCAACGCAAATTACATCGCGCACCGCCTCGCCCCGCATTATGCCATCGTCTATGCTGGCTCCGACGGAATGGTTGCTCATGAGTGTATTATTGACTGCCGCGGATTCCAGCCTGCAACGGGCGTCGTGGTCGACGATATCGCGAAGCGTCTGCAGGATTATGGCTTCCATGCGCCAACAATGTCATGGCCTGTCCCTGGCACACTAATGATCGAGCCCACTGAAAGTGAAACGCTGGAGGAGCTCGATCGGTTCTGTGATGCAATGATTCAAATTCGCACCGAAATTGCCTTGATCGAGGCTCGGGAATTACCAAAAGACGATAACATGCTAAGAAATTCCCCTCATACAGCCGCCGAGGTCACCGCAAATACATGGCAGCATCCTTATTCTCGCGAGCAAGCAGCTTTTCCGCTGCCTTATCTGCGTACCATGAAATATTGGCCGCCGGTCAAACGCGTGGATAATGTCTACGGAGACCGCAACTTGGTTTGTTCCTATAAGTCGAGTCTTTCCAGGGCCGATTCTGCAGAGTAGGGATATACGGCGGTTGACTCACGGGAATCACAGCGTTGCGCCGACTCGCGTAGCGGCTTGCTCCGCGGCAAACATGTAATCCCGGGTTAGCGGGACGGCATCCTGCGTCCTCGCCATCTGAATCTGGAACACCATGTGATCCTGCACACGAAACGCGAGTTCCGAACCCGCCAAATAGAACTCGAACATCCTGCAAAAACGTTCGTCATATATCGATGCGATCGTATCGCGGTTAGCCGCAAACCTGCGACGCCAATTCGCTAGAGTCATCGCATAGTGCAGACGCAGTATTTCCAAGTCGGTACTGCGAAGCCCAGACCGTTCCAGCGGAGCAAATACTTCCGACAGTGAAGGCGAATATCCGCCCGGGAAAATATATTTTTGAAGCCAAGGGCTCGTCGCCGCCGGCCCATCGAAGCGACCAATCGCGTGAATTAGCGCAACACCGCCCGGTTGCAAGCACCTCCTGACGGTTGAAAAGAAAGTTCCGTAGTTCGGCAGACCCACATGTTCAAACATACCAACAGAAACGATCCGGTCGAATTGCTGATCCATCTGACGGTAATCCATTAATTCAAAACGTACACGATCCGCAACCCCTTCGGTTTCAGCACGCGCACGCGCCTCACTCAATTGTTCGCTGGAGAGGGTAATGCCGACGACTCGCGCGCCATAGTCGCGCGCTAAGGTCAATGCCATGCCTCCCCACCCGCAGCCGATATCCAGCACCGTTAGATCGGGGCGATTAAGCAGCAACTTTGCTGCTATGTGGCGCTTCTTCGCCTCTTGTGCCTCCTCGATAGTTTCATCACCGCGACGGAAATACGCACATGAGTATTGCCGGTCGCGATCAAGAAACAGTGAATATAACCGGCCGTTCAAATCATAATGATGCGCGACATTGCGACGAGCTCGCGTGATACGATTCGACTGACGCAAGGATCGTATCCGCCGACGCAGGGCGGCTTGCATGCGCAACAACCAGATGCCACGCTCGCCGTTCTGGGTATTCGCAAGCAAAACATGGAGAACATCGTAAATCGCACAATCCACGGGAACGATGCCGCCGTTCATATATTCTTCGCCTAGCGCCATCGCGGGTGATCGTATCAAGCGTCGCACGGTTCGCCAGTCGGAAATAGCAATCTGCGCTCTCGGCCCGGGCACGCCACAATAGTGCGACGAAGTTTTGTCTGGCCAGATAACGGTAAAGTCGCCCTCGGCCACGAGTTGTTTCAGAATCCTGTCCAACACCGTGCGCATTATCAACCTCTTGCTATAAGGTTCCTCTCTGGTCGATTTAGGCAGAACCCCGGGCCAGATAAAGTATCAATTTTGCCGGAATGATACGATATTGAGCTTAACGCTGCTTTATGGGGTAGCATCTTCCCGGAGAATGGCTTTGTGTTGCCCGCTGAACACACAATGTTTCCCTATGCGAACCGTCATTGCCGGCCGGACGGCTCGCCTTGCCGGACCATCCCATCGCGGGAAAATAATTCAAGGGCACCTTGGTCACTTTTGGGTGACACGCACTCGGATCAGACGGAGCTTGCCAAAAGCGACCAAAGATCCGATATCTTTGTCGGGAGGTCGGCCGCGGACGTGTACCTCGCCAACCCGGTCAGGGCCGGAAGGCAGCAGCCGCAACGAGTTTCAGCACGGGTTGCGGATCCGGCCTCCCACCTATAACCCCTCTGCCGTCACGGAGTTTCATGGCCGGGCTGTTCGACGATGATCCCGCTCCGCGCTCTGGCGGATCACTTCTTGGTGATGTTCAGGCTGCGCCGCCGGAGCCGACTCAAACGCCTTCCTATCGCGTGCTCGCCCGCAAATATCGCCCGGTACTGTTTGATGACCTGATCGGGCAGGAGGGTTTGGTTCGCACCATACGCAACGCTTTCGCGATGAATCGCATCGCTCACGCGTTTATGTTTACCGGTGTTCGGGGTGTAGGCAAGACCACTACTGCACGAATCATCGCGCGCGCACTCAACTGTGTTGGCCGTGACGGCAATGGCGGCCCGACGGCCGATCCGTGCGGAGTCTGCGCCAATTGTGTCGCCATTCTGCAAGATCGACACCCGGACGTCATTGAAATGGATGCGGCCTCCAAAACCGGTGTGGACGACGTCCGCGACATCATCGAAGCAACACGATTTCAACCGATGATGGCCCGAACAAAGGTTTTTATCATCGACGAAGTTCATATGCTTTCCCGCCACGCGTTCAACGCGTTGCTCAAAACGCTCGAAGAGCCGCCACCGCATATCAAATTTGTGTTCGCCACAACGGAAATTCGGAGGGTGCCGGTCACCATTCTGTCGCGCTGCCAGCGCTTTGATCTCAAGCGCGTAGCGGTCGAAACGCTCGCCGCACATTTCCAGCGCGTCGCTCTTGCCGAAAAGATCACGATCGAGCCAGATGCCGTCGATGCCATTGCACGCGCGGCCGACGGTTCAGTGCGTGACGGCCTATCCCTACTTGATCAGGCGATCGCACTGGGTCTGGATCGCGGCATCATCACCGCCGATACTGTGTCAGGTATGCTTGGCCTTGCCGATCGTTCGATGATCTTCGATCTCATGGACGCAATCGCCGCGGGCGACATCGCACGATCGCTTCGATTTCTCGATTCCGCCCATGACAATGGCGCGGAACCTGGACAGATAATGCAAGACCTTTTGGGTCTCGCGCACACTCTTTCGCGGTTGAAATCGATACCGGATCTCGTCAGCAGCAAATCACTGCCCGAACTCGAGCGTACTCGCGGCAAGAAACTGGCGGACCAGCTTTCGATCCCTTGGCTCGGCCGCCTCTGGCAGATGCTGTCAAAAGGCATCTTGGAGATCGAACACGCGACTGATCGCAGGGCCTGTGCCGACATGATTCTAATCCGTCTTTGCCATGTAACGGACCTGCCTCCACCGGCGGAACTGGTGCACAAGCTCAGCCAACTCAGCAATCACTCATCTCCCCGCCCGGCACCCATAACGTCGCCCACTGGAGGCTTTCGCGCGGCGATTGGGAGCAGTGGGTCGATTGGTGCTGACAGTCCTGCTGCCGTGCTCGACGCGATCCCGGATCCCGATATCCCGGCGCAGTGGAGGATCGACCGCTTCGAAGATGTTGTTGCTTTGGCTCTCGAAAGGCAGGACCTCCGACTATATGCACACTTGCGTCATGATGTGCGTGTCGTGCGTTTCGTACCTCCCGTGATCGAACTGAATCTTGCTTCGACAGCACCAAGAGATCTCGCGGCCCGCATATCCTCCCTCCTTGAGGCGGGCACGAAACGGCGCTGGACCATTGCTCTCTCGCGCGAACAAGGAGCGCCGAGCCTCGCTGAAGCCGAAGAACAGGAGAACGCTCGTGCGCTAGATGCAGCAATTGGGCATCCGCTGGTTCAGGCGGTTCTCGACACATTCCCTGGCTCCCGAATCGAAGCCTTCCACCGTCCTGAGCCAGCCCCCGAGGTGCCGCGGTCCGTGACCGACACAACGGATAATGATGACTTTGACTCGCTCACGAATGAAGACTGATAGCCAAAGGATACACTGATGAAAAACCTCACAGGTTTGATGAAGCAAGCCCAACAGATGCAACAGAACATGCAAGATATGCAGGCCAGGCTTGAAGCGATGGAAATCTCTGGTGAGTCGGGTGCCGGTTTGGTCAAACTTGTAGTCTCCGGCAAGGGAGACCTGAAGGCTCTCAAGATTGATCCGAAACTTCTCGATGTAGCGGAATCAGAAATGCTTGAAGATTTGATCATCGCTGCCCATCGTGATGCGCGCGCGAAATTGGAAAGCATTTCTGCCGACGAACTCCAGAAGGTGACTGGCGGCATCGGTCTGCCCCCCGGAATGAAGCTGCCTTTTTGAAAGTTTCTCACTTTTGGCGAAAAGCTTTCCAAACTCGACAACAGCGAATGTTAAGAGAAGCAAAAACCTGAAAGCATGTCGTCCCACGACGGGCAGGTTCAGAAGCTCCCGCCGTCGCAGTTCCCGACGCTGTTGCCGTCCTCTGGTAACGCGCCAACAAGTTCTCTGTCGGGACGAATCGCTTTTTGGCGTCCTCCAAACCTGCCCGGCCTATTGGTCGCCGTTGCTCGGGAAAGCCGCCTTTGGCCCGCATGTGAACGCACACGGGCTGTGGCGTGGTGCAGCCGAGTTATGAAAATCTCGGTCAGTAAGCCCCGGGCCGGATGGGGTGTGCGGGTCTAGGCAGTCGGCTGGCCGGCAGCGCGACGCATTCGGGCCTTGCTCACGCAAGGCCGGCTGAAACCACCCCCCCCTTTAGGCAGGAGCGCGTTCACCTAATGGCAAA
Source organism: Acidiphilium sp. (assembly GCA_027449105.1). Lineage (GTDB taxonomy): Bacteria > Pseudomonadota > Alphaproteobacteria > Acetobacterales > Acetobacteraceae > Acidiphilium. The sequence goes on from DAIDMG010000043.1 coordinate 6,935, forward strand.
ATGTCATCGCGCATAAGCTCGGAAAGTTCCTGCCGTTTCCGAATCAGTGTCACGCCCCTGCCATCGACGAGAACCTCGGCAGCACGCAGCCGTCCATTATAATTGCTTGACATAACCGCGCCGTATGCACCGGCATCCAGGATCGCCACCAGCTCGCCGGCCGCCATTTCGGGAAGCGGACAAGCAGCGGCAAAACGGTCGCTGCTTTCACAAACAGGCCCGACAACCTCCGCTATCGTCACCGGCTTTGATGATGCCGCCATACCGACAGGCACAATTCCATGCACAGCGCCGTACAAGGCAGGTCTGATCAAGTCATTCATGCCCGCATCGAGAATCACGGTCTTGCGACCAACGCTGACTTTAACCAGCGTCACGCCCGTGAGCAACACACCCGCCGGCCCTACCAGCCACCTTCCCGGCTCAATGACAAGGTCAAGGCGCCTGTCGTCAGCAACTCTCCGTACCATGGCCGCATATGCAGGCATGGGAAATGCTGGCCCTGAATCGTACGGGATGCCGAACCCCCCCCCCAGATCCAGGCGAGAGATGACCGCCCCCTCACCACGCAGCCTATCAATCAAGTTTACAACCCGACTGTATGCAACTTCAAAAGCGGTCGGCGAGAAAATCTGGCTGCCGATGTGGGTGGAAAAGCCAACCGGGGCAATTCCCGGCAGCGTCCCCGCGTAGCGGTAGAGTGCCGCCGCGTCGTCAAACGCTATACCAAACTTGTCCCCTGCCCGCCCGGTACTGATCTTGTCATGGCCGCCCGCCGTGACATCCGGATTGACGCGTAATGCTACCGGCGCGACCTTACCCGTAGACACGGCAATGGCAGATAGGACGGCTAGCTCTTCTGCACTTTCGACATTGATTTGACCAATGCCATGACCAAGCGCCATCTCAATTTCGCAGCGACGCTTGCCCACACCGGAAAAAACGATCGCTTCAGGCATGATCCCAGCCGCGAGCGCGCGCGCCATTTCACCGGCGCTCGTTACGTCCGCACCGGCGCCGCCAGCGCGCAAGAGCGAAAGGATCGCAAGGTGATCGTTCGCCTTAACGGCGTAGCGGACCGCGGGAGTTAGGCCTTGGTCGCGAAAAACACCAAGCAGATCGGCCAAGCGCGCCCGAATCGTTCCGGCACCGTATACATACGAGGGAGTGCCGAAGCTGCTCGCGATCTGGACGAGCGGAACTTCCTCCATACATAGCCCGCCAGGCACACGATAGGCTAACCCCGAGCGTGCGGCGATTAACTCCCTCCAGGGTGTATCAAGATCGATGGCGCTCATCTCACTGCCATGGATATTGATGCGGGTACGTGATCGCATTTGCAGGCCCTGGCGGTTGCGGCGCGCCAGCCCGGCCGCATCCTGTCAACATCAAGCACACTGCCAACGCCAATAACGCCACCATTCTCACGGCTGTGTCTCCGTAACCGAGCTCTCAGGAGCCAGGATGTCAACCCATCGTGCCGCTGCTGCTGCGACGTTCTCGGGCGCGGTTCCACCATAACTCCGCCGCGACGCAACCGATGCCTCCACAGTCAAACACCCATAAACCTGCCCATCGATCCGTGACTCGATTGCCTGCATCACGTCCAAGGGGAGATCAACCAACCCAACACCTCGCGCCTCTGCCTCCGCAACAATCCGACCAGTCACGTGGTGGGCCGTCCGGAACGGCATACCAAGATCACGAACGAGATAGTCAGCCAAATCGGTGGCCGTCGCATAGTCAACCCCAGCTGCTGCATGCATTCGCGCAGCGTCCGGCTGCATATCCATGATCATGCCAGCCATGGCCGCAAGAGCAAGTTCGACGGCATCAAACCCTATAAAGACGGCTTCCTTGTCTTCCTGCATATCTTTTGAATAGGCAAGAGGAAGCCCTTTCATGACAGACAACAAGCCCATTAAGGCGCCAAAGACTCGCCCGGTCTTGGCCCGTGCCAGCTCTGCGGCGTCAGGGTTTCGCTTCTGAGGCATGATTGATGAGCCTGTAGAAAACGCATCCGATAGCCGTACGAAACGATAGGGCGCGCTTGTCCAGACAATGAATTCCTCGGCAAGACGCGAAAGATGCATTGCGAGAATGGAGAGCGCAGCAAGGAATTCGATAGCGAAATCCCGGTCCGACACTGCGTCGAGCGAGTTCGCGGCTGGCCGATCGAATCCTAGGGCCACTGACGTCATTATACGGTCGATCGGGAAGGAAGTCCCTGCCAGCGCAGCTGCCCCTAAGGGGCACTCGTTCAACCGGCGTCGACAGTCCGCAAGTCGTCCTCGATCGCGGGAAAACATCTCGACGTATGCAAGCAAATGATGCCCAAACGTTACGGGTTGTGCCGTCTGCAAATGCGTAAAGCCGGGCATGATGGTGGCCGCATACGCTTGCGCGCGTGTCGCAAGGCTCAGCATCGTTCGACCAAGCATCGCATGCAGCGCATCAATTGCGTCACGCACCCAAAGCCGAAAGTCGGTCGCCACCTGGTCGTTACGGCTCCGTGCTGTATGCAACCGTCTCCCTGCTTCGCCGATTCGCTCGATCAATCGCGCCTCGATATTCATATGAATATCCTCAAGTGCCGGATCAAAAACGAAATCCTCGTTTTCAATCGCACTGGCGATGGCGACCAATCCCGCATCGATCGCCTTCGCGTCGGCCGGCATCAGTATACCTTGCTCCGCCAGCATGGCGGCGTGCGCACGACTTCCTAAAATATCTTGTCGCCATAACCGCCGATCGAAGCTAATCGATGCGTTGATCGCCTGCATCACCGCAGAGGGTCCGCCTGAATAGCGCCCCCCCCATTGCAGGTTGGCTCCAGTCGCACCAGAATCGCTGGAATTAGATTTTGAATGAGGGGTTTCGCTTGTCATGGTAAATGGACTTTCTCGGCGCGGTGCAATCATTCGAGGAAGCTGCCTCGCAGCGAGCGGCTTTCTCCTCCCTGATCTAGCGACGCTCGCAGGCTTCGGCAAATCCGCAGACGCGGCAATACGCTTGCCAAACGCCTCGTCCAGTTGGCGGGAAAATCTGCCCTTGGCCGCACCGCCGTTCCATTTCATGAACTCTGGCGGAAAAATCCTCTCTCTTGCTCACTATCTTGGAACCGGGCTCGTGGTGAATTTTTGGGCCACTTGGTGCGCCCCCTGCCGCGCTGAACTGCCAACATTAGTTGCCTTAAACAAGAGGCTTCATGGCAGCGGCATACGCGTTCTACTGATTTCTATCGACACCGGCGGAATGAAGACGGTTGCTCCATTCTACCGACAACATAACATAAAAGGTTTGCCGATCCTTCTGGATCCATCCTCAAGCGCGCTCGACGCCTTCCAGACCCCTGGCATTCCATTCACGGTAATTGTGAACCGAGGTGGCGATGTGGTCGCATCCCTTCTGGGTGCTGGCGACTGGGACACAACAGCCACTGAGGTCGCGCTCCACCGCCTTATCGGGCCGCCCAACAGAGCACGCCGTGCCAAGCCGACGTCGTCGGCTCCAGCCCCCGCGTAAGATGCGCCCATCATACTTTGTTACGCGTCTATTCGACCGGCAACTGCTGTCTTGACGGCTCCATGGCCACTTGATTTCGATCCACTTCGACGAGCGCGACCCGGATGTGTCGGAGCCTGCCCATTTCCAAATGCTGCGACCCATCGTTTATGTTGATTGGTCCTCCATCAAGCCTCGTGTGCGATTATCGCCCCGTGGCAAAACTTTCATAGAGCTGTCTTGATTCGGAAATCACGGCGATCGGTTTGCGTAGTATGAACGACACCAACGTTGGCTAGGCGCGGCAGCGCGCCAGGATGTCATCTTACCCTCAGCGTGGGAGTCCTCATGAAAAACGACGTACCGACCATGGCTTATCGGACACAGCTATTACCTCTCCTGTGGCCATTACTTGCGCCATATCGGCAATCCAGGAACACCGTGACGATCGAGAGTGACAAAACCCACTACTATGCAAAACAACGACGCGAGGCCAATTCCCGATCGAAACAGCAGGTGCAGGATGGGTACCCTGCGGTCACGCCCACGTATGCCACCGACACCGATCGACCCATGCCGCGTTTTTCGACCGCGTCAGGCGCCTGAAGCGTCCCTGATCGACAACGCAAACGAAAATAAAGGCCCGGCCGCCCGCTTCATAAAAAGCCGACGGCGCTTGCGCCCTAATCCAACCGAGGTTCGATCCTGCGGGAACGCGGTGATGCTGCTGATGCCGTTCGCGTCTCCGCTCCCCTCCCCCGAACAAGGCTTTCCCTTATGTCCGGTGTTGAGTCGGCAACGGGTGGTAACGGCGGTTGCGGCATCGCAAAGTCCGCGCTGCTGGCGCTGCGCGACCTCGGCGCCCGAATTCCAGCCTGAAGGCCGTAGGGGACTTCCTCAATGCTTGAAGCTCGGCCAAAATCTGGCTGCCTAAGGGAAATCACCCGCAATTCATCACGAATTGCGTCAAGCTGATCCTCAATGGCTTCGAGCCGTGATTTTACACCAATGACAGAGAACGGCATCGCCAACATGGCAAGCACATAAACACCTGCCACGAGCAGCAGGATTAGGACCAACCACCCGGGCAGCAGATAGCCATTTAACCAGGACGCCTGAAGCGATGCACCATTCATGCTTTCTTTTACGAGCCTGCCTGCCGATACCGCAAGATGCGACGTGGACCTTGCCTTGACATGTAACACACGAATAAAGCGATCCAATCAGGGAGGCCGTATGACAACAGATATCGATATCGCGCGAAGCGTTGAACTAAAGCCGATTGCCGCCATTGCCGATGCGGTCGGGATCCCGGCCGACGCCTTGATTCCCTACGGCAGACATAAGGCCAAAATCGATTTTGACTACATCGAAAGGACGCGTGACCGGCCGGATGGAAAACTGGTCCTTGTAGTCGGCATCAGCCCCACGCCCGCAGGCGAAGGCAAGACCACAACCAGCATTGGGCTCGGCGATGCGCTGCGTGCTGCCGGGCGTAGAACTATCATTGCGCTCCGCGAGCCCAGCCTCGGTCCGTGTTTCGGCCAGAAGGGTGGGGCAACCGGCGGCGGCCGAGCCCAGATCGCGCCGATGGAGGAGATCAATCTCCATTTCACCGGCGATTTCCACGCTATTACCTCTGCCAACAATCTCTTGAACGCGATGTTGGACAATCACCTCTATTGGGGCAATGCCCTCGGTATCGACCCTCGTCGGATATCGCTCCGGCGTGCCATCGATATGAATGACCGCGCGTTGCGCAACGCGGTCATCGGTTTAGGAGGTACTGCTCACGGAATACCAAGAGAAGACGGCTTCGATATCACCGTGGCTTCCGAAGTGATGGCAGCATTTTGCCTGGCAAGGAACCTTGACGACCTCCAGGCCCGGCTTGGACGCATGGTGATCGCGGAACGGCGTGATGGCTCCCCGGTCACACCCGCTGATCTCAACGCCGTTGGTGCCATGGCTGCCTTATTGCGCGAAGCGCTACAGCCGAATCTTGTGCAAACACTTGCCGGCACTCCAGTCTTCGTCCATGGCGGACCCTTTGCAAACATCGCACACGGCTGCAACTCCGTCATCGCGACCACGACTGCATTGAAGCTGGCCGATATCGTTGTTACCGAAGCAGGATTTGGGGCAGATCTCGGTGGTGAGAAATTCCTTGACATCAAGTGCCGCCAGGCTGGCTTGTCACCATCGTGCGCGGTCGTCGTTGCAACCATTCGTGCACTAAAAATGCATGGCGGCGTTGCTCGCCCCGATCTCGGCCACGAAAACCCCCCTGCTGTGGCCGCCGGAGCGGAAAATCTCCGTCGTCATATTGCGGCTATGCAGGCTTTTAATCTGCCTGTGATCGTCGCCATCAACGGTTTTGTCAGCGATACCGAAGAGGAACGGATGGCGTTGCGGGCAGCGCTAGCCGTGGACGCGATCACACCCATCTTTTGCACGCACTGGGCAGACGGCGCTGCCGGAGCCAGCGATCTGGCGAATGCGGTTATCACGGCGGTTAGCGACACGGCCAGCCTTCCTTTTTCGCCGCTCTATCCCGATTCTATGCCCATCCCGGAAAAACTTCGCACAATCGTCCGTCGAATCTACGGTGGTGACGACATCGCGTTATCTCCGCGCGCAGAGAACAAAATCGCCCGCATAGAGAAGAGCGGCTTTGGACATTTACCCGTTTGCGTCGCCAAAACACAATATAGCTTTACTGCGGATCCTGACCGCCGGGGCGCTCCAACAGGGTTCGTTATCCCATTCCGTGAAATTCGCTTATCAGCTGGCGCTGGCTTCGTCGTCGCCCTCGCCGGCGAAATTCTCACAATGCCAGGTTTACCAAGGATCCCTGCTGCGGAATCTATCGGAATCGACGACGAAAGGAGAATTACTGGACTCTTTTGAGTCCAGCCGATCCACTAGCACAACCTTAACGCCGCCACCATCCCGTCTTGCGCTCATCACGCTCGCCCTCAGCCGGTCCAATAACAATAGGCTGTACAGGCGTCGTCTGCGATGCCGGCTTTGTCCCGTCGGCACTTGGCCGCGAGGCCGAAGACGGCGCAGTTTCAGCTAGCGGCTCCAGTGCGGATTCAGGCTCCGGCGCTGATATTGACTGGTTCGCAGCTACTCCGGATCCTGCTCGACGGCTTGCTAGCCGCTCCGCCTCCGCTCGCTCTGCCGCCTCGAAAATGTCGGCGACATCTCTGAAGACCGGTTCGTCCGGTGGCTTGGATGCAGAAATAGCATGCTGAATCTTTGTTGTTCTCTTAGTCTCGGGTGCGTTCTCCAAAGAAGCCGGCGCTGCTTCTACCGGTTCAGCTCCGGCAGGGCGACGGCTTGTTGAGCGCCGCCGTCGCCGACCTGGTGGGCTCTCCGCTGACGGCAGGATAATCTGCTCCAGCTCTGGTGTATATTGAACCGACGCCGCCGGTGTAGCATCGTCGTTCCCTGGTGACTCGCCGGCAGGAAAGGAATCGGCCCCCAAGTCGTCGGCAGCGCCGTGCTGTACCGTTGGCTGTTCCTGTGCCGCTCTATCCGTAACATCCGTCTGAATCTCGACAGAGCCGGCAATTTCGGTATCTCGTGGTGCCGCGTCCGCGCGCCGCCCACGCCGCCTCCGGCGGCGGCGGCGAGGTTTCCGCTCTGTCTCTTCTTCTTGCGGCTCCTCCCCGTGCTCCTCCCCCCTGTCCTCCGCGGTGAGGTGTTCACCGCCCTTTTCATCAGTGGCTTTGTGCGTGTCGCCTTCTTCAGCATCATGGTCGCGCTGTGGCGCCATCGCCACCGGCGCTCGAGCGATGGCACGAGCGGGCGAAGCTGATCGCAACTTCTCGATCCGGAACTGTCCCGGAGTCATCACGTCGGCCACAAAACGTATGCTCAAGCCGAACCGTTCTTCGATTTCCGTCAACTCCCGTCTCTTGTTGTTGACGATGAATAATGCGACATCCGCCGCGACGTGCACCGTCAGCGCGCCGGCAATGTGCTTAGCCCCCTCATCCTCAATCGCGCGCAGAACTGCAAGAGCAAGGCTCGCCGCACTCCGAACGTGGCCCGTGCCCTCGCAATGCGGGCACGGCAGCATCATTGTTTCAGCAAGCGATGGCCGCAGTCGCTGCCGACTCATTTCCAGCAAGCCAAAATGACTGATGCTACCCACCTGGATCCGGGCCCTGTCACTCTTGAGCGCATCTTTCAGCTTACGTTCGACCATGGCGTTGTGCTTGCGCATCTCCATGTCGATGAAATCAACAACTATCAGGCCGGCCAGATCGCGTAGGCGCAGTTGCCGCGCCACCTCTTCTGCCGCCTCAATATTTGTCCGGAGGGCCGTGTCCTCAATGTTCCGCTCCCGAGTCGAACGCCCGGAGTTCACGTCAATTGCAACGAGCGCTTCAGTCTGATTGATAACCAAATAGCCTCCCGACCGTAGCTGCACGGTTGGCTGGAATACCTGCTCGATCATCTGCTCGACATGATAATGAGCGAAGATCGGCTGTTTCTCATTCCAAAGCTGGACCTTCTTTGCATGACTCGGCATCAGCATGCGCATAAAATCTCGAGCAGCTCGATAGCCTGTCTCCCCTTCGACAAACACCTGATCCACGTCACGCGTGTAAACGTCACGGATTGTCCGCTTGATAAGTGACGCCTCCTCGTAGATCAGAGCGGGCGCAATCGAATTCAGCGTCTGCTCGCGAATATCGTCCCACAACCGAAGCAGGTATTCGCAATCACGCTTGATTTCCGGCTTTGGTCGATTTGCGCCGGCCGTCCGAACAATCATTCCCATGCCGTCCGGAATCTCAAGCTCTGCCATCACCTCCTTAAGTCGCTTACGATCACCCGGCGCCGTGATCTTGCGTGAGACGCCACCACCATTTGGCGAATTCGGCATCAAGACGGAGTAACGCCCTGCAAGCGAGATGTAGGTGGTCAACGCGGCGCCCTTGCTACCACGCTCTTCTTTGATCACCTGGACGAGAACCACTTGGCGCCGATGAATGACTTCCTGAATTTTGTACTGCCGCAAAATTCGGAACCGGCGCTGCTCACGCAGTTCCTCGGCAGCGTCTATCTCTCCGCCAAGCTGCTCAGGAACCGGCGCCGGTATGTCCGCCATTCCACCGCCGTCCTGGGCATCCAAATCACCGTAACCAGAAGGCGTATCCGCTGGTTGGGAGACACCATCTGCGGACGCAAGGCCACTTGGTCGAAACGGTTCGGTCTCCTGCCCGTCTTTTCCACTTGCGACCGCGTCATCGTCGTGCCGCGCCTCGTTCGCTGAAAATGTCTCAACGGCGGTAGCATCCGCAACGATGTGCTCTGCCTCGACTGCGAGCGCCTGCGTCGGCACATCGCCGCCGATCTTTCCGTCGTCAGGCCCGGCTCCTTCTGTAGGGCCGGCCATTGCCGCCGCGTCTTCAGCATCTTCGGCCTCAACACGCCGACGCACTTCCTCAGCTTCCATCTCAAGCAATTTCTGCCGATCGGCCACCGGGATCTGGTAATAGTCCGGATGAATTTCGGCGAATGCCAAGAAACCGTGGCGGTTTCCGCCGTATTCAACAAATGCCGCTTGAAGGCTGGGCTCTACCCGAACAATTTTTGCGAGATAGATATTTCCCTTGATCTGTCTTTTGTCAGCAGTCTCGATATCGAAATCGTCGAGGGAGTTACCGTCCAGTACCGCAACGCGCGTTTCTTCCGCGTGGCTGGCATCGATTAACATGGTTTTGGTCATAACGAAGAGAACTCCTGCGCGCGGCGCCATATCTACGGCCAGCACAGCCGTATGGCATCGCTGGCGAAAGACAGGCGCCGATCAGGCGCGTTTGATAGGATGGATGAAAATCTTTTAATCTCAGGTGCTGGACACGCACAGCGCAGAACGCCCATTGATCACGGGTCTGACCGATGGTCCCAATCGTGAAAGCAGCGTTGCTCGCAGTCATATGTCCTTATCTCGTGGAGCGCACTCCAAGGCGCCCCCAACCGTGGCAGCAATCATCCCCGCACCAAGGCCCGTTCAGGGGTCAAGCGGGGAAATGAGCGATCAGATCAGGACCACATTTGCCTGAACCGCCATTGCTTACGGTGATGCCGCAAAATGCATCGTTGTGCAAGACAGAGCAGACACCAGCCAGATCTGTGCGGCCCGAAGCGCCTGCGGCGAGCAACAGGCGACCGTGTCCACGGCACTATCGAGTAAACCCACACGGAACTATCACGTTGACGTAGATAGTAAACAGATGTGTTTAGTAAGATATGGTCCGTTTCTCGATGACCCTTCGCGCCTTCAACGAGACGTTTCCAGACGAAGACGCTGCGCGTGGCTGGTTCGAGAAGTCGCGTTGGCCGCATGGGCCGGAATGCCCGAAATGCGGCTCCATCGATCGTTCCTTTTGGCTCAAGAAGCCGCGTCGCTGGAACTGTATCGCATGTCACCATCAGTTCTCGGTGACGGCGGAGACGCCGATGCACCGGACGCATCTG
>DAIDMG010000044.1 GCA_027449105.1 Acidiphilium sp.
GGGGCTGGACTGCGCTCCCTAGCTGAACCATGGGCCGATACTACCACCCCAGCAGGGCGCATGGTTTTGACCGTATTCGCCGGCATCGCCGATTTCGAGCGGTCCCTGATCGTGGAACGCACCAGCTCCGGCCGTATCGCCGCAAAGGCGTGCGAAGTACGGTTCGGGCCCCGCCCCTCCCTCTCGGTCGAGCAGGACGCCCATGCCCGTCAACACGAGGAGCAGGAAAATCGACCTGTGGCAGAGGTCGTCAAGCTTCTTGTCGTTCATCGGGCAACGATCTATCGCGCTTTAGGAAAGACGACCACAAAACATGAGTTGGCTACACTTTTGGAGGGAGTTACCCCAGAAAATGTCCATGAAGAGGTCGATTTTGGTGCCGCTGTCGGCCAAGAATTGATTTGATGTTGCTGTGATTGGACGAGTAATCTTTACGGCTGTCGCGTAATTTACACAGACCGTGTGAAAACCCCACCGCAGACGATTGGTAGTGTCTCAGTTTGAACATCCCAAGAATTAGACTTCTTGGAGCGTGCATTCAAGGGTCAAATGTCCTATATTTTCCGCTAAGTATAGGAGACGCTAAATGCAAAAGTACAAGCTTCGAGCCGGTAAACGCAATGCCCAAGGCGTGGTAACGCAATTTTCCATCGATGACGAAATCTGGGCAGCCGACGATACCGACGCAATCAAGATGGCCAAAATGTACCAAGTATGTCGGTATACAGACACAAGCGAGTACGCTTGGCTTAGGATATGAAAGGCAAGCAGGTTTGGTCTCTCAAACTGGAGGAAGCTTGATGCCCAAAGGCCCTAAAGGCGAGAAGCGCCCCGCCGATGTGATCGGTAATGCCGTGAAGGTCATACGGATTGCGACGGGTGACCGCCCCTCAACATAGACCGGACACATGCGTACTGGTATCTTGCGTCACCGATAGTCGCTCTGTCTGAAGAAAGTAACAATCGTTGCTCTCACCCGAAAGCGGCACGTTGCACTGGGGAAATACATCACCGCCGGTGTTCTTATCGAGGGCGTGATCATGAAGTCCGCCTGAGGTTACACACACAAGCAATCCGCTTTCCACCCGCATTAACCCTGTTACGTTTGTTGAATTCGCCGCGCAACGCTACTGGCAGGCCGCAACTCCCTCGAGGCGTAGGCCATCGCCTCCAACGAACAGGCCCGCCAGCAACAGGCTGCGCAGCCCGTCGGGCAGGAGGCCAAAGCCGCCATCACTCACGGCAACGTCCCTTTCGGAGGCATAATTGTAGTCGGCTGACGATCGTGCCGATATCAACACCGTAGAAACACAAGGTAGACCGGCGGTGTTTATCGCTGCTGATATCGGCTTCGATATATCAAGCGCTACGCTGCCGCCTGGTACTCGGGCATTTGCGAGAAAACCCTGACCCGCTCGCCAGCCATGAATGGCGCACAAACTGGATCATGCTTGGACACATGGTCGATAATCGGAACCGTCCGTGCAACCTGATCATACATCCGATCCGGGCAAGCCATGAGGCACACCTGAAAGTTGAGCAAGGGATAATGTCGTGGTTCAGTTATCTTTTCGAACCCAAGCCGGCGGTAGAACGGAGTATGGTGCAGCCTGACACCGGATAGAATCATGTCCGCGTCGTAGTGATTGACGATGTAGAATGTCATACGGAACAGGGAAAACACTAGGTCGAAATCCAACGAGAGATCATGCCTGGTCACAAGACGGGTCATCTCGATCGCCCGTCCGGCAATACCCTGCCCATGATATCCGGATACTAATTTGAGAATCTCTTCTCCATAGGACGATGTTGCGGGAAGTTCAGTTGCGTCCGGAATCTTCCCCGACAGGTCCAGGATTGAAGCGCGAACCGAAGCGACAGGCTCACCGTCACGAAAAATGAGAACGGAATGCGAGTTTGCCGACTGATCGAAACGATCGGTGAACAAGCCGGACGCCTGAGGGTCCAGGAAACCTTGGGCAACGTAGCTATCATGTCGCATTTTGTAGACAATCCGCCGCAATTCTGGCGTAGTGACAATCTGGGCTTCAATCGACCCAGCGTCACGAGGCGTGAGACGCCGTTGCCTGCGGGGTTCAACACGGCTATGGTTACGATCAAGGGCTGAGACGGGTACGGAAATATTCACTATTCTGTGTCCTTTTGATAGTTGCGACGCGATCAAAATGACACAAAAAGCACAGTTGACGCTAAATATTTCTAAAAGGGTGGCAGACTTGAAGAAGCCCATCGCGAGGAGGTCGCTAACGTTAATACAACGACTTGCGATTTCGTGGGCGCTCGGCAGCAGGCACGCCGGAATACCTGACGATCAATCCCTCCTCGTTGCCAAGGAAATGCTCGGAAATTGGGTCACGATCGTCAGACGTTCCGTGCCCGTCGGAGCAATCATCGCTATCTGTGTGTCTCTAACGTTTTGGCCCGAGAACAAAAGTACGCTATTTTACGAGGGCATAGCCTCCCTGTTGCTATCCTATGGCGGGATATTTTTCCTTACTACTTTTTGGCACAGGGCCAAAATCGGCATATCCAATTTTGCTAAATTTTTCTTTTTATTTTGTTTCTGTAGGATTTCAATAGGCTTATCCTGGGCCATTATTCTCATGCAGGCTGCATCGGTATCCAAAGGCATATCCGATAGCATACTTTTCGGTGTAGGAATCGCCTTAATCTCGATGCCTCTGTTTGGCGGAAGCCTCATATTTTCTATGATGTTTTGGCTTCCCGTTACAATCGGATTCGGGATCAGTTTCTTTATAACATCTCACTTTGCCGGCTATGCAACCTTTGTCGCATATTTATTGTATTCTTTTCTCGTTCTAATCAGTCTGATAAATATCACCGAAAAAGCAAGAGACCTTAGCCTTACATCTGTAAGGCTAAAATCGGTCTCTGATTACCTATCGGTGGCGATTGCAGAATTGGAAGAGGAAACGAGCGACTGGCTCTGGAAAACGGATGATTTACTTACAATCGTTGACGCATCGCTTGGCTTTCAGAAAGCAGTCGGAAATTCGATCGACCTTAACGGTCTGCCACTGCTTGAACTTTTTGAGCGACATATCGGAGACGTGGATAATTTAGATATCGAGAACCAACATAATGAAATTATAACTAAAAAGATCAAAAATCATGAATCTTTCAGCAAAGAACTAATTATCATCGATTCGATGGACGATGTTAAATGGTGGCGTGTATCTGGTCGCCCACAGTATGATGAAAATATGGAGTTTGCCGGCTATATTGGTGTCGGAACAGATGTCACGTCTGACTACAGATTGCAGAAAAAGACGGAATATCTAGCCAGCCATGATGCGCTGACTGGATTGTTTAACAGACATAGACTGGCTTCTATTCTAAATGAAATTCATGAGTGTGCTGATAAAAAAAATACAGCCGTAATCGTCTTCGATCTAGACTATTTTAAACAGGTGAATGACAAATATGGTCATCATGTTGGAGATCAACTTTTAACCCTCGTAGGAAGACGACTTGCGGTCCATATCCGTGCAGGAGATTACGCCGCACGGTTAGGCGGAGACGAGTTCTGCGTCGTCTTGCGGCGGGTCGAGAATGACGAGGCAGAATTGATATCTCACCGAATTCTGGAGGCACTTAAGCAGCCGTATCAGATAGGGACTCTTAAGGTGGTAATCGGCGCGAGCGCCGGGATTGCTTTTGCATCAAACGAACTTCGAAAGCCGGACGAGCTCCTTCGCTTGGCTGATGTCGCGGCCCTACAAGCCAAGCACGAGAGGCGCGGCGAACTCGCGGTGTTCGGCATTGAGATGCTTGAAGAACATCGCCGCGTGTCGACCCTGCGATCCGACATGTCATCAGCGATTGAGCACAACCAATTCGAACTTGTGTTCCAGCCGATTTACGATCTGCACCATGATCGCGTTATTCGGAAAGAAGCGTTGATCCGGTGGATACACCCGACATACGACGTTGTGGGGCCGGGAGAATTCATAGAATTTGCCGAAGCAACAGGTGCAATAACTAAGATAGACGAGTGGGTACTCGGACAGGTATTGAACATCTTCGCGGACGGATGCACGGAACGAATTGCTGTCAATATATCGTCCTATTCCCTCTTCGCCCCGGGATTCCTTGAAGAGATTTATAACAAAATCCTCCAGAAGAAAGAGTTTGCGCATCTTCTCGAAATTGAGATTACAGAGACCGCGGTATTGCGGCTCAATGAATGCCATGAAGAGCATTTGAAATCGTTGCGCGTGCTGGGTGTCACGCTGGCGCTTGATGATTTCGGAGCCGGCCAGTCTAGCTTGGCCCGCTTAGGTGCCGTGCCATGCGACCGCATCAAGATCGACCGGAGCCTCGTCGTGGCCAGTGGCGAGAAATACCACCGTAGAACGATTTTGCGGTATGTCGTGAAACTCGCCCAGGAGATTGGGGTCAGCGTATGCGTCGAAGGCATCGAAGACAATGAAATGCTTGATTTTTGTCGGGCAGTCGGGGCTGATGAAGGGCAGGGGTTCTATCTCGGAAGACCGAGCGATGTTTCATGGCGTTGTTGCATGAAGCGAGAATGAGACGGTTTTGGCCCTGAATGGGCGGTGGCTACTTGATCCGGACGGAGACCGGCATGCCAATCAGGTGGCGGGCACTGGCTGTCTGTTCCTGGTCGGGTCGTACCGGGTGGAACAGGGTATCGCCGAGCGCCTGCGTGTGGTTGCCCCCGGTGCGACGCCCTAGCCATCGTTCGATGCCGACAAGGCGATCGGCCGGTTGGAAAGCCATCTCGGCATGTATCTGGCGGCGAGCCAGAGTGAGGCAGTGCGGCTAGCGCTGACCGCGAAGCTGGACACCCGCATTAACCCTGTGAAGTTTGTTGAATTCGTGATTCACTGAGGCGGTCGTGAATTGGAGGCGGGTGGATGGAGGCGTGGTCGCTATTCGGGCTTTCGGAGCATCTTGAGCGTCTGAGCAAGACGGGGGACCCGCTGGAGGTTCTGGAAGCGACGGCCGATTTCGAGCATTTCCGTGGCTGGCTGGTTGAAGGGCTGGGCTACGGGGACGGAGCCAGGGGTGGCCGCCCGCCCTTCGACCCTGTTTCGATGTTCAAGGCGCTGATCCTTCAGGCCCAGCACAATCTGAGCGATGCCAGGATGGAGTTCATGATCCGGGACCGCCTGTCCTGGATGCGCTTCCTGCGCTTCGATCTTGGCGGGCCGACGCCGGACGAGAACACGATCCGGCTGTTCCGTAACAAACTGACCGAGACCGGGACGCTGAAGCGGGTGATGAAGGCGTTCGACTGGCAGTTGTAGCAGAAGGGCTACATCCCGATGTCGGGCCAGATCGTCGATGCGTCCCTGGTGCCGGCGCCGAAGCAGCGGAACACGGACGCGGAGAAGGAAGCGATCAAGGCCGGCAAGACAGCGCGTGAGATCTGGCCGGACGAGCCGAACAAGGCGGCCCAGAAAGACACGGATGCACGGTGGACGCTCAAGATTGGCGGCAAGATCCGGTATCGGCCGGACGGCACGCCACTGCCCCAGATTGCGCTGCCGGTGTTCGGCTACAAATCCCACATCGCGATCGACCGGCGCTTCGGCTTCATCCGGGAGAGCGCGGTGACCTCGGCCGCGCAGGCTGATGGGCGGATGCTGTCGCGACTGGTGAGCACAGAGAATTCCTCCTCCGAGGTCTGGGCGGACAGTGCCTATCGTTCGCAGACAAACGAGAAATGGCTGGCATCAAGGATGCTGGCCAGCCGCATCCACCGGCGCAAGCCGACGGGCAAGCCGATGCCGCGGCATGTCGCGCGGGCCAATGCCGCGAAATCGTCGATCCGCGCCCATGTCGAGCACGTCTTCGCCCATCAGAAGAACAGGTTCGGCCTGTTCATCCGCACCATTGGCCTGGCGCGTGCGGAGGCGAAACTCATCCTCGCCAATATCGCCTACAACTTCGACCGGCTCGTCTTCCACGAACACGCCCGAGCCATGGGATGAATCTGTCCAGAACTCGGGAAATCGGCCCCAATCGCAGCCTGCGAGACCCGCGCTAACGTTCAAACGCACTACACAACGACCTCAAGACCAGGAAGCCCGCGTCAAACCCGCATCAGTTCCTCAAACGGTAGGGTAATTGCGGGTGTCCATCTGCCTGCTGCTTCTATCACAGCCGGCGGCGGTGAGCCGCTCCCGAAACATGCGGATCATGTTCGCATCCAGCGAAGAAGCGCCTCACGATGGCTCCATAATAACGCGCCGCTCCTGGCCAATACGACGTTGCGCCACCACTCCTCTCCATCTCCGAACATCAACCGAGACCCAGTAATTCACCCCACCGTCTACATCCACCCGCACACAGATCTCCTAAAGCGCAGAGACTGAAGCTGCGCACGCCTTGTAGCTCGGCGTCTGTGACGTGCGGTCTCGCGCATCGATCGTAAGGATATTCGTACGGCTGTCAGGATATCCCCAAAGAGTAAACAGTACGCCTCGCGGCACGTCATTTGTTACGCGCGCAATAATATTTATTGTCCCGCGCCGTGTTCTAACGCGAATTGTTTTTCCTGTGTGAATTCCGAGTCGTTGAGCGTCGCCTGTGTTAACCAGCATCTCATTGTGTGGTGACCGCGCCACCTGCTCCGGGACCCGCCTGAACGTATATCCGCTCTGCCAGAGGTCATTCTCTCGACCAGTGACCAACGTAAAGGGATATTCGGCTGTAGGTGGTTCAGGTTGAGGCTTGTAATCGAGCGACCAAAGCAGCGCTTTTTTATCGGGCGTTGGAAATTTGCCGTTGACGTACAGACGAGCAGTGCCAATGGATGCCGAGGTTGGCACCGGCATCTGAAAATCGCTTGCCCCTGAGGCTCTCATCCGGGCATATGACAGCCCCGCAAAAGGAGTGTCTCGCTTCAGTTCATCAAAGATCTCTTCGGATGTATTCCAGGGGAAGTGCGATGTGTACCCCATACGTCGCCCGATTTCAGTGGGCACCACCCAGTCGGGTCGGGCTTCGCCAGGTGGCGGTGAGAATAGCTCGTAAAAGCGGGCACGCCGGTCGGTATTCGTGGAGGTAAAGCACGCCTCGCCCCAGGATGCCGCCGGGAAAACCACGTCAGCAAGATCAGTCGTCTCATTCGGATATATGTCCGTCACAACCAAGAACTCGAGCTTCTTTGATAAAATTTCCTTGACACGATTAAGTTGAGGGAGACTGACCATTGGCTGGACACACGCACATAAGAGTGCCTTCTGAGTCCCCTTGTCGATCTGGTCTAACATCTCGAAAATCGTGCGGTTTGGTATCGTGATGTGACCGAGCTGCCCCGCAAAAAGTGGTGGATTGACTATTGAGCCCTGATGGCCTCCCAACGGCGAGTACGATCCTCCTGGCCGACCCATGTTGCCCGTAATGAGGGCAAGATTGATGATCGAGCAAATCATGTCCGTGCCATGCGCCTGATGTTCGAGTCCTTTTCCCGAAAGAAGAAGCGTCGGTTTCGAGCGTCCTATGATCATCGCAGTTTGCCGTATCCGATCTGCGGGCACGCCGATAAGCCGCTGCACCATCTCCGGCTGATAATTGCTCAAAACATGATTTTCGAAGTCGCCAAATCCGGCTACATGTGCAGAAATATAGTTCTTATCGACTAGATCTTCCTTGATCAGAACGTGCGCCATTGCATTATACAAGGCCACGTCGGTGCCGGGATTGATTTGAAGAAAAACTCCATATTTCTCAGCGTTCCTGGCCGCTAGAGTGCGCCTCACATCGACAACAATAAGCTTTGCCCCTTGCTGGGCATGTGAATAAATTTTGTCGTAAACAACAGAAAGTGTTGCTGATGCATTTGCACCTGCGAGCACGATCGCCTCCGCATGATCTATATCATCGATAGACCAAGGATGACTGCCGTTTCCAAGGGAGCGCGTTAACCCGGCCGCCCCGCTAGCCGCGCACAAACGACCGTTCAGGTCGTAGTTTCTTGTGCCAAGAACTTGTGCCAGCCGCATATATGCAAATGCGTTTTCCCCACCAAACCAGTCGGCGTGGTAGATGCCCACACTCTCAGCACCCCCCTTCTGTATATAAGATTTAAGCCGATTGGCAACGTGATCAAGCGCGTCGTCCCACGATGATCGGAGAAGGCGCCCATTGGTGCGAATCATCGGGTAGACAAGCCGGTCACTGGTGGGGCCACGGGGATTGTACAGCGTTTCAGTTAGAAAGGCCCCCCGAACCGAATAGTCGCCGCTATTTACCGGGCATCTGAAATCAGGAACTACCTCGACATATTTTCCGTTCTCTAACTTTACAATTGGCAGGTCTGGAGATTGGGGTGTAATCATTGCCCCGCTTATGACGCGATAGCCACAACCAACATTACAAAACCGGCAGCTGGTGTAATACACGCTGGTCTTGTTTGTGCTCAACGGATTGACGAGCGCTGAAATAGCGGATCGTTTCATAACTTGCTTTCTTTCGCGTAGATCTCATCAATTTGCTGAATGGTCGTAGAGGAGCCGAAAACCGGCGCGGATATTCCAACAGCAAAGATGTTACCGTCTTGATCTTCCTCGAGTAAGATATTCGGAAGTGGTCGTGGAGCTGGTCCTTGCACGACGGTTGCGTCATTCCATGCAGCGTAGGCGCTTTGATGACAGGGACACACGTAACGTTCAGTTTCTGCATCATAGGAGACCGGGCACCCCATGTGCGTACAGAGCAGGCTATAGGCGACAATCCGGCCGTCGTGCAGCTTGACGGCTTGTGCGGGATGCGTCGGACCAGGATATGAAAAGGAAATGATGCCGAAACGGTCGATTTGGCTTTTCGTGCCAATTTTCAGTTTGTCTTTTGACTCAAACGACAGGGCTCTCGCGGCTGGAGGAAGAGAAGCGATGAAGGCCGTTGATCCCAATACGATCAGGCTCTCACGGCGCTTGAGGGTCATGGTATTCCCCGCTAGTTTTGCTCAGACTCCAAAGCATCTTGCGGCGGCGATGGCATAAGGAGCGTTGATATAAGTCAACACCGCTACCGGCGGCGGGAAAGCTCACCTGCTTGTGATTGTTTTGACCGATCTTGCGATTTCCTGGAGAGGCTGTGGGCGGAACGCCGGCGTTGCTCGCGACACGTCACGACGGGATAAAAAGATGAAATGTTGATTCCCGGTGCAAGGAAGGCGCTCATTATTCGGCGCAGAGGCGGCGCCACTCGGCGGGAGCAGCGTGACGGTTCGACTTGAAATTGGTGCGTGACTGGAGGCTACGTTCTTGGTTGAGGTGGCTGTGGATCGCGGCATGAATGGCCGCGAATTTCTGCAGATTTCGCATCTGCCGGAACCTCGGCATCGCCTGCTCCCGTCGTCGAAAGGGCGGGTGCGAGTTCTCCGCGCGATTGTTTGCCCAGCGCCCGTGCTCCTGCTCGTCGGCTATGCCGCCCCATAGGATCCAAGCTTGTCCGTCACAATGTCTTCGGCGTGACCATACCGCTTCAGCGATTTCTTCATGAATTTTAAAGCGGCTTTCTTATCGCGGGTCTTTGTCACGAAGCTTTCGAGCCCCTCTTCTTCGTGATCGACGGCAAGCCAGAGGTAGTGCTGTTCGCCGTTGATCTGCAAGAAGATCTCATCCAAGTGCCACCGCCAGCGGCTCGGTCACATGCCCTCAACTTGGCGCAACGCGCTTCGACGGGCGGGTGGTTTGAACGGATGACCGCCTTGCGCCGCGGCGGTTACGATCTGAAAACCTCCGTTCGGTATAAGTGGTTTCTGGTCCCCGCAATCCACCTGACTTGCGACGGAAGAGCATTCCCGCCAGTGCCGCTCGGCTTCAGACGCTGCTGCTCTTTCCCTCACAATGAGGAAAACCCTCATGCCGCCTTCCGGATATAGAGACCAAAGAAGCCAATCGGCGGACGGATCGCGCTGACAAACAGCCTTGCTTCATCGGGACTGAGTTCACGGCCGTATCCCGCGCCAACCTTGTCACTGGAGTGGCCGAAGATTTTATCAGCCAGTTCATCCCCAATGTTGGCGGCGCGGAGCATCTGCCGGAAGTTATGCCGCAGGGAGTAGAGCACCAGCTTTGGATCGTCAGCGACATTCTTATGGATGTACCGGTTCAGGCGCTTCGACCAGGATGACGCCGGACGCTGGGCGGGGCCTGGCTGGACCAACGTGTAACCCCGCTCCGCCTGGGTGTTGGCCCAGTCACGAAAACCCATCCGCATCAGGGTCGGCATGATGGGGATCAGCCTCGGCGCCGCGCTGGTCTTCCGCCCCACCTCACGCAGGTCGAGACAATCGATGTCGCCGATGCGGACGAGAACGGCCGGGGCGGTTGCGATTTCCTCGGTGCGCGCGCCGGTCAGCGCGGCGACCAGGAGGAACCAACGCATGGCCATATCCTCCTGGCTTGGCCATTTCTTGAGAAACAGGGGAGAGGAGAACAGCCGGTCGAGTTCAGTGTTGGTGAATGCGCGGCGAGAGTTGCCGTCGAATTTTTCAGCCCGGGTCATGCCGCGGGCAGTGACGGCGCTGAAGCCGTCATTCGCGACGAGTCCCGCACCTACGGCCCAGCTCACGAAGGTCTTGAGGTGGGCGAGGCTGCGGACGATGGTTTTCTGGTTGAGCTTCCCGCCACGGGGATTGTCGCGGTCACGCAGATGATCGGCGAAGAGCTTGAGGTCAGCCCGGCGGATGGCGCCGATGGCCTTGTCGCCGATCAGGGTTTTCCACGTGCGGAAGGCCTGGTTGTAGGACAAAACGGTTTTCGGACAGAGGTCCGGCTTGTCGCGAAGGAATTCCTCCTGGAACCTGTGCCAGGGCCACGAGACGCGAGCGTCATCACGTATGGTAGCGTCTGTTTGAGATCCAAAATTGGCTGGGACATTTGCCGGTGATGAGGCCGGCGCGGCACATGAACGCCAACTCGCCAGGTCGACGGGCGACGGACTGGTTGCCGTAAACATAATTGGGCCGGGGTTGTCGAGATCGGTTCTTTGGCGGACGGTGGATGCGAGTTCCTTCAGGCGCGAGAGGAAGTACTGCCGCAGGGCCGCCTCCTCGGCGGCATAGCGACGGCCAAGCTCGAACGCTTCCCATGCCAGGGTTTCCACTGGGTTCTGGCCGGCGTCGAGGATGTCGTTGCTCGGTCTCATGGCAAGACGGATTATGGCAGCACAATATGTAAGGGACTGCATACAAAATGCCGCCCGGAATTTCGCGGTGGGTGGGTCGGCCGTTCCGAGGGAGATGACGACGTGGGTGCGGCCTACGATCGGGACGAGGTCGACGGGCAGTCGCGACCGGAAATAATACCGGTTTCGCCGTTTTTCGATGAATGAGCACAACGCCATTTTGGCTTCCCATGTGTGGCACAGACGAGTGTCACATCAGTGGGACGCCACATAAATAATCGTGGTTTTTCAATATGTTGTGGCCGCTTGCGTCCCGTACGGGATTCGAACCCGTGTTGCCGCCGTGAAAGGGCGATGTCCTAGGCCTCTAGACGAACGGGACGTCGTGGTCGCTCTTATTCGGTATCGGCAGTGGCATCAAGCGCCAAACGGTAGTTGTACGAGAGAAAGACCTGGCCGAGGGACCGAGGGATCCGTTTGGAAGATCATGGCGCGGGTGCTGAGTCTTTTGGCTCTAGTAAGATTCGGCCAGCGACCTTGCCAGATTTTGGGTTGACAATTATGATTGTGTTGTTGTCGCCTTCGTTTACCCACACGCCAAGGCGGTTGCGTGTTGTGGCAATACCGAGGATTTTACTCCCAGCTGGCACCTGCAAAGGAACGTTGTACGAGCCGGTACTTGAAATTCCTTCTGGTGATTGTCTCGAGGACGCTTCGTATATACGTGTGACAACAACACCAGCTACCAGCAGCGTCCCTATTGCAACCAACACGCCGAGCCCGATTACCAGCGCCTTTAGAAAACGCAAATCCTGTGTTTCGCTCGCCACCACCACCCCCTGCGGGTAACATGTCCTACCTTACCGCCAGTGATGCCGATGCCGGCATGCGGCTTGACCGCTTCATAGCCGAACGGCTCGGCGTAATATCGCGATCACGTGCCAAGACGTTGATCGAAGCAGGCGTTGTCCGTCTCGATGCGTCGGACAACCCGGTTACGCTTACTGCTCCTGCAACGCCGGTGCGCGCTGGCGTTTCATATATCGTAACTGTGCCGGGAGCGGAACCGCCGCGACCGGTCGGTCAAGCAATTCCGCTCACTGTTCTTCACGAAGATGCCGACATTCTGGTGCTTGACAAACCAGCTGGTCTTGTTGTCCACCCTGCACCCGGCAACCGCG
Organism: Acidiphilium sp.; assembly: GCA_027449105.1. Taxonomy (GTDB): domain Bacteria; phylum Pseudomonadota; class Alphaproteobacteria; order Acetobacterales; family Acetobacteraceae; genus Acidiphilium. Next base: position 12,330 of record DAIDMG010000044.1, read on the forward strand.
ACGGCACGTTGGTCAATGCACTGATTGCACATTGCGGCGATAGCCTTGTCGGTATCGGCGCGGAGCGCAGGCCGGGTATCGTGCACAGGCTTGACAAGGATACTTCCGGCCTCATGGTGGTTGCTAAAACAGAGGTGGCGCATACGTTACTATCGGCTGCGTTTGCCGCACGAGAGATCGATCGGGCGTATTATGCTCTGTGTTGGGGTATCCCCACCCAACCCGAAGGGGAAATAGAAGGAGCGATCGGGCGCGATCCCCGTGATCGAAAGAGAATGGCGCTTGTCTCGCGGGGCGGCAAATCGGCGCTGACACGCTACCGAGTCGAACGGCAGTTTGGTGCCGCCTGCGCACTGGTTGTCTGTCGCCTTGCTACTGGACGGACTCATCAGATCCGGGTGCATCTCGGCGCCATTGGCCATCCATTGGTGGGGGATCCCGTTTATTTACGCAGAATACCAGCTGCTGCCACCATGGTTCAGGCCCCCGTGCGTCAAACATTACTCGATTTTCCACGGCAGGCATTGCACGCCTATCGGCTTGGATTTCACCACCCTCGTAGCGGCAAAAAAATTGTATTCGAAACTGAGCCGCCGGCCGATTTAGCTGGTCTGATTTCACTACTTGACACCCATGCGATTTAATCAGGACTTAATTAGTCTCTTTTCTTGACACGAATGCAGCAGTGCCGCTATGGTTGCCAGCAATCAGAACCGCCTTTGGTTCTGCGGCGTTCTTGCCTAGTGGTTACCGCCTTTTCAGGGGTTCTCGCAAGGAATTGATATGTCAGGAATGCTGACCGGTGTATGATCCCCATGCATTGGTTGTCTAGATAAATATTGGGGTGAAATGCCGAGCACTTGTTGGCGGATTTCACCAGCAAAAAGGACGGAAGGAGCTTGTTATGGCCTCTGGCGTCAGTTCGATGGTCCCTACAGAGGGTAATCTTTCGAGGTATCTTCAGGAAATCCGCAAGTTTCCGATGTTAACTGCGGAGGAAGAAGATCGGCTTGCCCGTGCGTGGCGGGATAACAAAGATCAAAGCGCGGCTCACAAACTGGTTACATCACATCTTCGGCTCGTTGCGAAGATCGCTATGGGCTACCGTGGTTACGGGCTTCCGGTCAGTGAGCTAATTTCTGAAGGCAACGTGGGCATGATGCAGGCGATTAAACGCTTCGATCCTGAACGCGGCTTTCGCCTAGCTACTTATGCGATGTGGTGGATTCGTGCGGCTATTCAAGAATATATTCTGCATTCGTGGTCGCTGGTGAAGATGGGTACCACGGCGGCACAGAAAAAGCTGTTCTTTAATCTGCGCCGACTGAAGGGGCAGATGCAGGCGATTGACGATGGTGATCTCAATCCCGAACAGGTTGCGCGTGTCGCCCGCGTGCTTGATGTGCCTGAACAGGATGTCGTCAACATGAATCGGCGCCTTGCGGCTCCGGATCATAGCCTGAACTCGCCCCTCCGACTTGATGGCGACGGCGAATGGCAGGATTGGCTGGTCGATGAGAGCGAAAGCCAGGAAGAGGCAATCGGGGATCGTGAGGAACTTTCTGGTCGAAGGGCTCTACTTAGCAATGCCCTGAAAACTCTGAATGGTCGCGAGCGCCATATTTTGGTTGAACGGCGCTTAAGGGATAACCCGACGACGCTCGAGGACCTGTCGCAACACTATAATATCTCGCGAGAGCGAGTTCGGCAGATCGAGGTTCGAGCTTTCGACAAGCTGCAGAAATCGATGAAAGCGCAAGTAGCTGAACAGCGCGCCGAGCAACGCTTAGCGCTTCAGGCGAGGACGGTAGCCTGAAATCTTGGTGGAGATTTTGCCGAGCCAGTCTTGTGGATCGCACAAGCTCGGCAAACTCTACACTTTTTATCACCAGTTTTGTCGGACAGGATTCGTTCTGCGCTGCGAGGCAGAGGCACGAGGCACCCTGACGAGCTCTGCGCCAGGAAAGGGTTTCAGATTTGTGCATTCCAGCATGCGCTAAGCTAATGTCGGGTTGGGCACTATCAGGTTGCCGTGCAATCAACGTTTCCTGTCTCTGCAGGCGCTAGGGTTGGATTTTGACGGCTAATGGCTGGCGTTGCTGCCGGCAAAATCTGGGGCGAGGCCTGAGGCAGCCAATTGAGCAGCGACTGCCGCCTTAAGTGCCTGCAGCGCTGCATCCGATTTCGCCTCAGCTCGAGCCACGAGAACCGCTTGGGTATTGGACGCTCTGAGCAACCACCATCCTTCATCGGTAGTGACGCGGACCCCGTCCGTTTCCGAAACCTGGGCTCCATCGGCACGCAACCGCTCGGCCACTTCTGCGACTACAGCAAATTTTCGGTCTTCCGGGCAGTCAAAACGAAGTTCCGGAGTATTGACGACCGTTGGCAGAGCTCTACGAAACACCGATAGTGGTTTGCCCGAGGCGATCAGGGCATTTAGGACGCGAATGGCAGTGTATAGAGCGTCATCAAATCCATACCAATGGTCGGCAAAGAAGATGTGGCCTGACATTTCCCCAGCGAGGGGGGCACCGGTCTCAGCCATCTTGGCTTTGATGAGGGAGTGGCCGGTTTTCCACATCAGTGGTTTGCCTCCGGCACGCGTAATCTCGTCGAACAGGACCTGACTTGCCTTTACGTCTGCAATGATCGGAGCGCCCTTGTGGGTCGCTAGAACATCGCGTGCTAGAAGGATCAAGAATTGATCACCAAACAGCACCTCACCAGTATCATCAACCAAGCCAATGCGATCGGCATCGCCGTCGAAGGCGATGCCGATATCCGCGTTTCGGGTTCGCACGGCAGCGATTAGCTGTTCCAGGTTGCGAGGAACTGTCGGGTCGGGATGGTGAGCGGGGAAACGACCATCGATTTCGGCGTTCAGGACGGTGTGGTTACCCGGCAGGCCTTTTACCAAGCGCACCAGTACTTCTCCCGCAGAACCATTTCCTGGGTCCCAGACGACTTCCAAGGCTCGGTCGCCGCCACGCCAGTCTTGCAGCAGCCGCTCCACATAAAGGTCTTTGATATCCTTTTTGGCCACGGATCCAGGACTTGTCTCGGGTAATTTGCCTTCCGCGGCAAGACGACCCAGATCTTGGATCTGCGGGCCGAAAAAAGGCTTTCGGCCTAGCATCATCTTGAAGCCGTTATAATTGGCCGGGTTATGGCTGCCCGTAACCATAACCGCGCCATCCATCTCGTCAACCGTAGCGCAAAAATACAGCATCGGTGTCGGACCAACACCAATGTCTGTCACAGCCACCCCGCTTGCAATCAATCCCTCAATTAAGGCCATCGAGAGATCCGGAGACGACAACCTGCCGTCTCGTCCGACAGCCACACGGGAGCCGCCGACACGGGAGACAAAGGCACCAAACGAACGACCAATTGCGAAAGCATCGGCTGATCTCAGAGTTTCCCCAACGATGCCGCGGATATCGTACTCGCGAAGTAAACTCGCTTGGAAGGTGTGGGAAAATGATCGAGAGTCATGCATCTGCATAGGCTTTCAGGAATTTGCGAACCGCGGATCCAAGGTCGGGTCGAGCAAGTGCGAACGCCAACTGAGCTTCCAAATAGCCGGCCTTATCACCGCAATCGAAGCGGCGACCTTCAAATTTCAGGCCGTGAAATGGTGCATGGCCGACCATTTTTGCCATCGCATCGGTTAATTGGACCTCATCGCCAGCACCACGGTCCATGCGCGCAAGATAGTCGACCACTTCGGGTAGCAGGACGTATCGCCCGATGATGGAGAGTGTGGACGGCGCTACTTCCGGCTTCGGTTTCTCAACTAGTCCCAGCACTTCAACAAGATTGCCATGCTCGGCTCCGGTTTTCAGTACACCGTAGCGGCTGACTTGCTCGCGCGGCACATTTTCGACAGCGACGACGTTCCCGCCGGTCTCACGGTACGCGTCTGCAAGTTGCTGTAGACATGGCGTTTTGCTTAGAACTAGGTCATCCGGAAGCAGGATCGCGAATGGATCGTCGCCGATGAACACTCGGGCACACCAGATCGCATGGCCAAGACCAAGCGGCACCTGCTGGCGAACCGTGGTAATTGATCCCGGCTCCATCCGCTCCGAACGCAGCATCTCCAAGGCATCATCTTTGTGGCGGGACGCCAGCGTCGACTCCAGCTCGAAAGCAATGTCGAAATGGTCGATCAAAGCGGTTTTGCCGCGTCCGGTTACCATGCAAAACTGCTCGATGCCGGCAGCGCGAGCCTCGTCTACGGCGTATTGAATAAGCGGCTTGTCGACGACCGGCAACATTTCCTTCGGGATTGCTTTGGTCGCCGGGAGAAAGCGGGTGCCGAGACCCGCAACTGGAAGGACTGCCTTCCGTAATGGTCTGTTTGACAATTTTCCTCCTCCAAAAGACCGCAAAATTACCCAGGGATCGTTCGCCTGCCATCAACTGGCTCACCTGGAACCTAAAACCCGCATCGCCGGCGGATGTATGGAGACCGCCTACGTGAGTGCCACTTATC
>DAIDMG010000045.1 GCA_027449105.1 Acidiphilium sp.
CATCATGGGGGCAGATTTTCTCTCTTTCCAACGCAATCGAGATACTGAAGTCCATCGTCAAGATTGTCGTCATTGGTGGCTTCGCCTGGATGACGTACGCGTTCGAACAACGACGGTTCGTATCGCTTTCAGGCAGCCGACATCTCTCGCTTCTTGACCTCGGATCACCCGCTTTCATCGTCATCGCCGGCGCCACGGTCGGCGCATGCGCTCTCGCTGCGGTCGATGTCGGCGTTCAGGCCTGGCTTAATCGACGCAATCTCAAACTAACAGATCAGGAACTCCGCGACGAAATCAAAAACATGGATGGCGACCCTCAGGTTCGTGCTCGACGCCGCGCTCTGATGAGAAAGCTTGCACGAGCAAGAATGCAACAGGCTGTTCGGACCGCTTCTGTTGTCATTACGAATCCGAGCCATTACGCGGTCGCAATCCGCTATCGCCGCGGGCTTGACCCAGTCCCCATCGTGGTTGCCAAAGGCTCTGATTTCAGCGCTGTCCCCTTGATCGATGCCGCCAGGCAATATGGCGTTCCACGGGTCGAGGCCCCACCTCTCGCGCGCGCTTTGCATCGAGTTGTAGAGATAGATCGCCCCATACCTGGCCATCTCTATCGGGCGGTTGCGGAAGTCCTTGCGTACATCTGGCGACTGGAAACCTGGAAAATGTCAGGCGGAACAAGACCCGTTGCGCCGCAGTTCCCCGACCAGCTCGATTTGCCCTCTGAAGATGCCGCCTAAGTGCCGCGCAGATCCCGAAGATGCCGATCACGCATGTTGATCTCATCGTTTCTCACGGTCAAACTTTTCTGACGTTCGATTTCTTCGCCCAATTTCATCAGGGCGGCTTCTTTCGCCAACGCCGTTTGAGCCTTGGCATCCTGATTGACCAGTTGGGCTCGCACCGTTGCCATCAGAAATTGGCCATAGATCAGGAGATCATGCCCGGTCCGGATATCGGAAAGACGCCGCCCGTCGAGTTCGGATGCATAGCCGGCCAGCGTCCGGGCAGAACGCTCAAGCGATTCGAGTCGCTGTGCCTCAGCAGCTGCGCGGGTTTCCGCCTGCACCCTTTGTTGAGCCGCAAAGATCATGAGAATTCGAAGCGTACGCGGGCTCAACATCGACGTCAGGCCAATTGCGGATTGACCGCCCGTTGCAACGCCGCCACCGATTCGGTGAACGAGACATAGTCATTCGATCCCTGACGCAGGAACATTTCCATGCCAGAGGCGCACCGCAAAGCATCATCGAGGACAGGGTCCCGACCTGGCGCATAAGCGCCTATGTCCACGAGCTCCCGCTTCTCGGCGTTCCTCGACCACAATAATCTGAAGCGGTTCGCTGCCTCGGCATGCTCCGGTGTCACAACATTGTTCATCGGTCTGGATAGCGACATCGACAAATCGATTGGCGGATAAATCCCTGCTTCGCTGCTTTTGCGGGACAAGACGATATGGCCGTCAAGAACCGACCGGGCGGCGTCCGCGACGGGGTCGCCGACATGATCATCGCCTTCGACCAAAACAGTGTAGAGCCCGGTAATCGAACCCTCCCCTTCCTTGCCCATTCCGGCTCGCTCCACGAAGGCGGCAATCTGGCCAAACACGCTTGGCGGATATCCTTTCATTGCCGCTGGTTCTCCCGTGGAAAGGCCTATCTCCCTGCCGGCCATCGCAAGGCGGGTAAGCGAGTCCACCAAAAACAGAACGTTAAGACCTACAGACCGAAAGAATTCGGCAATTGCAGCGGCGCGCTGGGCGCCCAGAATTCGGGCTAGCGCCGGTGAGTCGGCTGCGCTAACAACCACCACCGCGCGCGACAATGACTCGCCAAGGTGATCCTCGATAAACTCCCGCACCTCACGACCACGCTCGCCAATCATCGCCACAACAACAGCATCGACGTGCGAATGCCGTGCCATCATGCCAAGCAGAGTGCTCTTGCCTACACCGCTCCCCGCGAACAAACCCATGCGCATGCCTCGGGCGATCGTCGCCATGCCGTTGACCGCCCGGACGCCAACGTCGACGACGTCATTCAGGCGACGCCTCTCCAACGGGTTGACCGGATCCCCATCAAGAAGCCAGGATTCTTCCGCGGGAGGCCGTTGCAATCCATCCAGCGGCTCACCGTAAGCATCAATCACGCGACCGAGAAGAGTGGGTCCAACGTCGACCCGGGCCGAAAGTCTGCTGGGCAAAACCGGGTCCCCGCGCCTTATACCCTTAAGGCTTCGGTCGACAATCAGGAGTGTTTCGTCCTGGTCGAAGCCCACAACCGACGCCCCGATCGTCCGATCCGCTGTCTTGATCACGCAGCGCGACCCTACCGGCGCGGGCATTCTCGATGAGCGAACCACCTCACCCGCCACCCCACTAACATAACCACAGCGCACGACGGGCTCCGCAACCTCTTTTGCACAGGCCAGAAGGGCATTGGCGGCGTCCGATAGTCTCGCCCGGAGCACTGTCAAACTGGTGATCTCATGCTGACTCCCTAAGGAATTGGCCTCTGCGCTTGCTTTTCGGTGCCAAGCCTCGGAGTGCCAGGATCTGACGTTCAATTCGCGCGTCCCAACGCGCGAGAATTTCGCTCGTGTCTCTCGAAACGATCGTCACCTCGATGCCGCCTTCCTTCATGGTTTCATCAGGTTGGCACTCCAGTCCCACCAACAGACCGGAAATTTGCGCCAAGGTCATCGGATGTGCGTGACAGACGACGACTCCGCGGCCTGCAGCTTCCTGCCTGGCCTCTGTTATAACGTCTGAAAAGATGGCAGACCGGTCAAAGTTAGCATTGCCATCCAACAACGCTTCGGCAAGCTGGACACCCAGATCGCATACGGCCTCACTCAGGTAATCGCCTATTCTGCTCTTTTCAGCCTCGGCTTCCGCCAGACGTGTTTGAAGAGCCCCGACGAGCGAGGCTATTTCTTCGCGCGCCTCGTCGTACGCAGCCTTTCGGCCAGCGTCGAAGCCCTGCTTCCATCCAGCCTCGTGTGCCACCTGTCTCGCCTGCTCAATCTCGGCGTTAGCCGCCTGTTCGGGTGTATTAGCGTCGAACTGACCCAAAGCCTCCGCTTCGTCATCAGCCAGACGCGCGCGGTTGGCAATCCGAAAAGGATGAGTCACCATGGACGTCGACGCTTACTCAAGACTGCCTCCCACCGAGTCACCAGACTAATGATTTCGAGCAAGATGACGAGTACTCCTGCAGATCCGATAGATAAGGCGGTAATTTCAGCACCAAACACCAGCAGCGGGCCCAACCCATCTGTCTGCGGAACATTGAAGGCTCCCCAACCAAAGCTGATCGCAGCGCCGCTGAAAAACGGGCGCAACGGAACATCAGCCCTGTCTTCAGTGGACTTCGATTTAGCCATACTGGTGTTTACCAAACCGACCTGCGGCAGCATGGCTGCCAGTACCCGTTGGCTTGGGGGCCGTGATGAGAATCTCAACCCGACGGTTCGCCGCCCGGCCAGCGCTGGTCCTATTGGACGCAATTGGGTGATATTGACCAAAGCCCTCGGCACTCAGACTGCGGCCGGTCACTGATGCCGCCCGCAACAGCAGCAGCACGCTCATTGCTCTCGCCGCGGACAATTGCCAGTTCGACGGAAAGGCAGATGTGTGGATCGGCACATCGTCAGTGTAACCCTGAACCGTAATCCTATAACCTGGCGGAATTTTTGCGAGGACGTGCGCAAGTGGATCAAGTACCGCCCTGGCTCTCGGAGTCAGCGTAGCTTGGCCATTTTCGAAAAGAATCTTTGCGTTAAGACGAATTCGAATGGTCAGAGGGGTCGTGAGCAAATCAATGCGGTTTTTCCGGATCTCCGGCTGCAATAAACCCTCAAGTCTTTTCAGCAATTTTTGCATCGCAAGCAGGGAGGGCTGCAACTCGCTCTGTGTCGCGCGTGACAGGATCTGCGGTTTCTGGGATTGCGGACTCTGGGGCGCCTGCACCGGGCGTGCGATCGGTTTCGGTAAAGCATGCATCGGAGCATGAGGCGATGCGGGCAGCCGAATCAGTGCGGGAGGCGTCCCCTGAAATGCCTGCAAGATGCTCGCTGCCACTTCCTGCAATTTGTATTTGTTCTGATTTGATGTCGCCCACAGAACGATGAAAACCGCCAGGAGCAGGGTCAGCATGTCTGCGTATGAAATCATCCAACGCTCATGGTTGGCCTTGTGGCCAACATCGCGGCGGCGACGGCCGCGATGACCCGATCCCGAAGACATCAGTCAGCTGCCTCGCCAAGCGGGTCGCCTGCGTCGGATGAGGCAACCTCGTCCGATACAGGTGGCCGCCGCGACTCAAGCATATTTTCGAGGCGCATCCGCATTCGGGACGGCATTTCCTGCCTGGAAAGCATGATAAAGCCCTCGGTCGCTATCTCCCGGAATACCGATCGAGCGCCGGCGATTTTCTTGAGCCTGTTTCCAAGAGGAAAGAAAACAAGATTTGCCGAACCGACACCATATACAGTTGCGACAAACGCGGTTGCAATACCTCCACCGAGTTCGCTGGGGTGGTTCAATCTCAGCATGACATGGATTAACCCGAGAACAGCACCCAGAACGCCGATCGTTGGTGCGTAACCACCGGCAGCTTCCCAAACACCACCGCTGGCCATGAACGCGCGGTCTTCCGCATCACCAGTGAGGTACAGCATATCTCGCAGATCTTCCGCCGGAGTCCGAAGAACAACAGCATCAATCGCGACGCGAAGGAAATGGTCGCTAACCTCCTCGGTGGCACTCTCGAGAGCGAGCGGGTTCTTTCGAACAATCTCAGCCCACTTCGTCATGTCTTCGATCAACTCGATTGCATCGGTCTTTGGAGGCTTCAGGAGCCAGGAAACATGCTTGATTGCATTCCGAAGCGTTTCGATGTCCTCGTGAACTAGAAGCGCCGAAATTGTCCCTCCGAAGACGATCATGGCCGCATCCATTTTCAGGAGCGACTGAATGGCATCGCCCTCCAAAAAATTGGCACCAAAAAGGACCAACAGCCCAAGAAGAACACCGACGATGGAACTCAAGTTTCCGTCTCCGCAAAAGTCGTATTCGGCGGCGGATAGCCATCGGTTATGATGGACCGGGCTAACATCGCTATCGCCCGATGCCGAACACGGCTGGCCGTCGGTTCGCTCAAATTTAACAGTCGCGCGATCTCCGCATTTGTGAATTCTTCCAGATAAAACAGAGAAATTACGGTCCGTTCCTGCTCCGGAAGCTTTTCGATCGCGCTCGTCAATGCGGATAAGTTCTCGGAGGCAATGAGCAGTTCGACGGCACCAGGATTGACATCAGCTTCCTCAAGGCTGTGCACCAGTTCGCCTTCACGGCGCACCATCGCCCCGCTCTGTCGCATCATGTCAATCATGGAGCCGAATACCCGTGGCTTTATGAACGCCTCGAAAGGCACGCCCCGTTCGGGGTGGTAACGTTCACGCATTTCCAGCGCGGTCATGATACCCTGCTGGGTAAGATCATCCACCTCAGCCCAAGGCATCCGATCCCGCAGCCGCAAAGCGGTTCGTCGTATCCATGCCCCACATCGGATAAGAACATCTTCCGATGTCGGCATGTCCGAATTCACCTGATCAGGTGTCGCCAGCATTGACAACCTGCACTGGCTCAATTGTGCCGATCAATGTGATCGGCTGATCAGATGGAATTTCCTCCATAGCTATGACGGGAAGAATCGAATTCAGGCATGCCGCAATCGGAAAGCGGTACCGGCCGGGAACGGCCAACACCGGTCCGCCCTGAAGTGATCCCTTTACTTTTTTTCCTTCGCGGGCAGCCGAACGTAGCAGAGCCAAGGTTCTTGGCTCTATCGCCGTACGCATGCCTTGGTCCCGCGCTGTGTCAATGGCTTTCGTGACCATTGCCTCAAGATCAGGGGCGATTGCCAGAACTGCAAGGTTTTGGGAATCATCCAGATATGGGGCAACAATCTGGCGACCGATCCGGATTCGGACCAGTGCAATCGTTGTCTCCGCATCCTTCGCGTTAGTTTCCGGTGCTTCAAGCATCGCCTCCGCGATGCGTTCCAAATCCTTAATGGGAACGTTCTCAGACACCAGTCCGGCAAGGACCTGCCGGATGAAGCCCACGGTAAACCGGTTCCTGAGGTCGTCCGTCAGTTTCGGATGCGTTTTTGCGAGCGCGGCAATGAGTTCCTCCACCTCCGCGCGTCCGAGCAACTCTGCGCCATGCGTTTGAAGGAGACGATCGAGGTGCGTGGCAATGACACCCGATGGCTCCACAACCGTATAGCCTCGCGTCTCCGCATCTCCGACCTGCGCAGGCTCAATCCAGAGCGCATCGTGACCAAAGACGGGTTCCTTTGATTTTCGCCCCTTGCCCAGCTTGTCCACAACGTCTGCCGTCTCGATCGCAAGCAAGGCGTTGGCCACGACCTCTCCCCGGGCGATTGGCGCCCCTCGAATCGTGAATTTATATTCCTGTGGCCGTACGCCTTCCGCGTCCCGAATATGAATGTTCGGAAGGAGGAACCCCATGCGTCGACTGTAGCGGGTTCGAACGGCTGTCAATCTGGAAACTAGCGACGGCTTGCCATCTGGCTGTTCGCCGACCAGCTGGACGAGCCCAAAGCCAATCTCAAGCCCAAATGCGTCGATTTTCTGCACGCTGAGCGCATCGAGCTTCTGACTTTTTTCCAGTACCGGTTGCACTGCCACCGCATCGGCAGTTTGGGTTTCTGCACGGCTCTTTGCCCGCAAGCGCAAGCCCATCAAACCAATACCTGCGCCAAACGCGATAAATGGAAGGTGCGCCATGCCCGGCATTAGGCCAAGGGCAAGGGTGAGCGCCGCAGCCACGAGAAGGGCCTGAGGATACCTCGAAATTTGGCTGATTACCTGCGACGAAATGTCTTCTCCCGTTGCTACGCGGGTAACAATGAGGCCTGCCGCAACCGAAATCGCAAGGGACGGAATTTGGGCCGCGACTCCGTCACCGACAGTCAAAAGCGTATAAGTGTGAGCTGCGACAGCCAAGGGAAGTCCATGCTGAAGAGTGCCGATCAGCAAGCCGCCGACCAGATTCACACCCAGGATAATCATGGCCGCAACAACGTCGCCTCGAACAAATTTTGACGCGCCGTCCATTGCACCAAAGAAATCCGCTTCACGCCTCAACATGTCACGCCGGCGCTCTGCCTCCTTTGCGCTGATTGACCCAGCATTCACATCGGCATCAATGGCCATTTGACGGCCGGGCAAGGAATCCAACATGAAGCGCGCAGAAACTTCTGCCACACGGCTCGAGCCCTTGGTAACAACTACAAAATTAATCGTTATAAGTATTCCGAATATTATGATTCCAACGACATAGTTTCCACCAACGACAAAACGTCCGAAACTCTGGATAACGACTCCCGCCGCATCTGAACCGGTATAACCATTAAGTAAAATCGCGCGGGCGGTGGCTACGTTCAGCGCGAGACGCATAAGCGTGGTGCCCAGCAAAATCGACGGAAATGCCAGGAACTCTGACGTCTGAGGAATGTAGATTGCCGAGGCAAGAATCACCAGCCCAGCCGAAATATTCATCGCAAACATCAGCGAAATAACAAGCGGACTCAGAGGCACGATCAGCATCAGCAGTATCGCGGCCAGAATCATCGGGCCGGCTAGCCGTCCCGCTAGAACGGCACCCGATTGACGCGCCAGCGGTTCAGCGACGGTAGCCGACATGGACTATCTCAGGTACAGCGGCAAACACGTGGCGGGCGTAGCTCGTGGCCGAGCCAAGCATGAAACTGCCGCCCAGCGCCAACAGAATCGCTAGACCTATCACCTTGGGCACAAACGCGATCGCAGCCTCGCGAATTTGGGTCGTGGTCTGGACGAGACCACCCAAAACACCCAACACAAGGGAAACTCCAAGCGCTGGCCCAGCCAGCGCAGCAAAGCAGTAGACAGCGCCCGTGGTGAACCAGCCGGGAATTGTCACGCCGACGACTCGTGCGCATCGGGTGTCGCGATCTCCGTCAGGCGAATCCCGTACTTTCGGCTATCAGTTGCAACGACTTCGCCTCGGGCGACAAGCCGGCCGTTGACCCGAATATCCATCGGCTCACCGACACCACGATCGAGAGGGACAACTTCACCCTGCTTCAGAGCACGGACGCTCTTGAGAGGCATGGTCAGGCGGCCGATCTCGACACTCATTGTAATGTTAACAGAATCCAGTGCAGTTGTCCTGATGGCCGGCTGCTCGGACCGATTAGCGCTGCTCGTATCGAGCGCCTCGACCTCAACAACATGCTCCGAAGATATCACGACGTTATCTGACATGTTCAAAAATTACCCCGTAGCTTTCTTCATTCAGCCGCCCGAACGCGGCCTCTCCAAGGACTGCTTCCCCATCAGTAACGCGAGCAAGCCTATGAAGCGTAATTGAAAAAACGTCGCCGGGTTTGAGCGACGCCAGGCGTTTAAGCGGTATCGATGCAGTTCCAATTTCGACGGCGAGTGAGATCTCGATTTCGTCGAGTACCGTTCTGAACTGACGATCCCAGGTAACATCACTATCTTGCCGCGAAGAAGCGCCAGCGGGCGAGGAAAGCGCAGTTCGATGAGCCTCGAGGCCACGATACGGAAAGCCGACGATCAGCCCGCCGCCACCGGCACTTAATTCAAGGTTAGCGAACATTCCGTAGTAGGGCTCTGCCGCGTCGGCAACAGAAGCCAGCGTGGGATGAGTTTCGGTTCGCAAGACCCGAACCTTCACGTCCAGGTGAGCGCGAAGCGCGTCGTCAATCGACTGCACAACCATTCTTATCACGCTTTCACCGATGCGTTTTTCCATCGCGGTAATGTCGTGCCCGGTATCTGCTGTCTGGGGTCCGCTTGCTCCAAACAAATCATCGACGATGGCAGATAGGAGTCGCCCTTCGATCATGATAATCGAGAAGCCGCGAAGAGGAGAGATCTCGACAATGGCAAACAGAACTGGACCCGCCGGCCAGAAGTTAAGCAGATCGTCGTGCTGAACAATGCGGTGGCCACCGCTTATAACGTTGATACCGCGGCGTGTATCCTGAAACAGCCGCGCTCTTAAGGCTCGAAAAAGCCTTTCATAGACAATCGTTAGATCCGGCAGCCTGTTGCTTAAAGAGGCAGGCGGCCGCGTCATGTCGACCGGTTCGAATTGAATATGCTCATGCATAGGCGACTACCGATTGGTCTGGCTCACCTTTTGCCGCCGACTCGGTGGAGGCTTCCGGCCGATAAGGTTGCGGCTGGTGATAGCCGTGATTGGAAGAGGAGCCGCGGTCGGTGAAGGAGCCTGCGGCATCGCCTGCACCCTGCGAAGCGTGCACGGATGAAACCTGGAATCCGGCCTGCGACAGATGCTGGGCCATCCCCGCTGCGGCTGCCACGGCGGCCTGAAGGCCAGCTGCTTTTTCAGCGATCATCCGCACACTCAGCGCCCCGCTCGAGGCAATGGAAATGCTTAAAGTAATCGTACCGAGGTCCGCGGGATGAAGCGTAATCCGGGTTTCTCCTCCGCCTTCCGCTGCGAGCCGCGAGGTGAGTGCAGCCGTGTGGGCGGGGAGACCATCTACCGGTACCGCTGCAGGCGACGCGGGCACGCCAGCCGACGCCATGATCTCTCCCCCTCCACTACTATGTTGCCCACGCGCGATCGCTAGGGCGCCGCCTTGCGTTGACGGCACGCTGGAAGACATCGGCTGCCTGTGAAGCTGCAGGGCGTGGCCCGATGCCTGAACGGCCCCTGCCAAGAGGGCGGGTGCTGCCGATGGGTTTCGTTTCTTGGTCGGGTGAAACTTATGGCTAGCTGGCGGTGGCAAGGCGGTCGTTTCCAGCCTGGCGGATGAACTTCCGGAAGTTGACGTCACGATCAACCCGGATCCTGAGCGGTCTCCTGACGGCACAGCTGACGGTCCTCGGCTTTGTTTTTCGGGGTTCCTGTTGACCGTTGAGCTTGCCGCCCGGGCTTCCAGGATTGCCGCCGACGATTCAGTCTGGGCCTCTTCGTGTCGCGCACGGGATTTTGCCCCCGAAAGTTGCGCGCCTTTGGCGAGTGCATGCGCGCGTTGTGCCGTCTCTGACACCGAAGGTTTACCGGTGCCTCCGGCGGAGGCAACCGTCGTCGAACTGGCGTCTGGCGCGCCAGCTAACGGCGATTTCTGGGTACGCGCATTCGCCTCGATGGGCAGTGGCCTAGGGATCTCTGCGCGAGCGGCCGCAGCACTTCCCCCGCTCGAAGGAAGGTTCGTGGAGACATGTTTCTCCGAGCCGCTCTGAACCTTGGGCAAATCATTATGTGCGTTGGAGTGCGGCGGTTTAGGTACCGGCGTGGAAATGCCCGCTTCAGCGTGTCGTTCCGCACCGTTATGCAGCGACGCAGAATCGCTAGTCGTCGAAGCATCCTGAAAGCCTGAAACGCGACCCTTCTGTTTATTGACCTCCGCAGTCAAAGCACCTTGCCATCGGTTCGGCTCCAGCAACCCGTTGGGTTTCGGCACCGTTCCCGTAGTCCATGGTTCGGTCCAGCCGGTTAGGAGCGCCCTCACAGCATGTCCTCCGCGCCAGCAAGCGAAATTTTGCCTTCCTGCGCCAGCCGAAGCGCAGCATCAACGAACTCCCGCTGCGCCGCCTGCGCGTCTGCCCGTGTCACCAGCGGACCGGTCTCCAGTTCCTCCCGTAGCAGCGCCCCTTCCTTGCTCGAGACATTCGCAAATATTTTCTGTCGCATCGCTGAGTTCGCACTTCGAAGCGCCGGAACCATTCGCCCATTGTCGACTTCCCGCAGGATCATCTGGATCGCAGGATCGGCGAGCCGGACCAAGTCATCAAAAGTAAACATCTCTTGTCGGATTCGGTCCGCAAGCGCGGAATCCTGCTCCCTGATTTCGGACAAGACCCGATCGGAAATCGGTACGCCCATGCCGTTCAGAATGTCGGCCGCCTCGCGCACCCCCCCTAACGAAGGCGCGCGGGCCGTAACTGCCCCACCGAGCATTTCTGAGAGCATAGCCCGCAGTTCCCCCAGAGCAAAAGGAAGAACCTGATCGAGGCGCGCGTATCTGGCCAGAACATCCGTTGCGAGCGCAGGCGGCAGATGTGCAAGGAAAGCTGACCCGGCCGCCCTGCCCATGTGTCCCAGCATCACAGCAAGGACCTGCGGTCGCTCCGACCTGAACTGCTCAGCGAGGGCTTTCGGATCGGCCGTGGTTAATGCGTCGATGGCGCCGTTGCCTGAACGCATGAGGCGCTCCATCATTTCCGCCGCCTTCCTTTCCCCTACAGCGATAGTGAGCAGGCGTTTGAAATGCGCGACACCCCCGGGTGCGATAGCACCATCGGATTCCAGATCTGCGTTGAGGCGGAGAAAAATCTCGTAAGTCTTGTCAGAGGGAACGGCCTTCATCGAAGCCATAGCGTCCGTAATTGCCGCGATAGCCCTTTCGTCCATGTGGCGAAGCACAGATGCAGCACGATGGTCCTCGAAGGACAGCAGAACAGCTGCAGCCATTTCCGCCCCGGTCAGGCTCTCTGGCTGGGCCACACTCATCTCATGATTCCTTTCTTGGAGGCACCGGCTGCTCCAGCGACCAGTTCTGCAGCGTTCGTGCAATGGAAACCGGATTTATGTCGGCGACATTCTTGATGCGGCCGACGATCTCCTGAAACTGCTCGTGCACAAGGGCTTGCTCCTTTGATACGGAAGCGCCGAGCGCGTTCCGAGCGGCCCTGAGATCGGCATCCTCGGCCAAGCCATGCGGCCCTGTTGCGGGACGACGCAGCCTTTCGGCAAGCCAGCGCCTGGCCGGCAGCACCACGCCGAAAAGAGCAGCAAGGGCAGCGAGTACAAGGAGCCCGCCCCGGATCAACAGCGGCAGGTTGTTGGCCGCGTTTGCCTCCAGTGCATGGCCTGGTGGGACAAATGCAGCTGTTGTGACGGCCACGCTTGTCACTGGGACGGCGATCGCCGCCGCTACCATCGACTTTACTGCGGCGGTCGTTAGCCGGCCAAGCGCCGGGGGCGCAACCACCACCGAGACAGACGTGCTTTTTATTTGCCACGCAGGAAGACGATCGAATGTGTGAGTCTGATCGATGGCGAAGGCCTCGACCTTATGATGCGATGAGGATCTGGGCATAACCGTGGCCGGCCTTTGCTTCGCAGGAGCTGCAGCAGGCTTTGCGGTACCCCCCGCTTTGGTGGCAGGCTGGATAACAGGGGCAGTCGTCGGGCCGGGCGGCTGGTTAGACAGCGCCCCTGGAATGCCCATCGCAGCGTATCCCGACCCAACTTTTTTTGTTGTCGTCAGATCATCCGACGTCGGATACGACTCAGGCCCATACAGTGTCCTGTCTATCGTCTTCCTCGAAAACCCAATATCCGAAGAAACCGCAACCCTGTAGTTGGCCGCACCGAAGATGGGGGTTAGTATTTCGCGGATTTTGGCTTCGTCACTGGCCTCGACATGCCGCTGGATGGAAAACTGCTGCGCGACGGTTCCGGCATTGGTCATCGGATACAGAATTCTGCCGGCCTCCGTCTCGACGACGACGTCCTTCACGGACAACCCAGGAACCGCTCCGGCTACAAGCCTGGCGACCGCAAGACCTATGGCCGCATCAGCCTCGGGCGCACCGGCCATAACAACCGAGGCTTTGGGCTCAGGCTGATCGGCAAGGAACGGCGTGTACCGAGGAATGGCTAGAAGAACACGGACGTACCGCGCTCCGGTAACCTGCCGGACCGACGACTCAATTTGCGACTCCGTCGACTGCATCTGCATTGCGTGAACAGCAGCCGCACTCGCGGTCATCGGCGTCTTCACAAGATCCCGTAAAGCTGCAGTGCCGTCGCTTGACGGCTCCCCGGCCTTCGCAAGCTCGAGCCGGGCCCGACCGAGATCGCTGGCAGGAACCCTGATCACATTGCCGTCAGCGGCCAGTTTGTAGGGGATACCAAGCTTCTGAAGCTCGCCTATAACACCCCCCCCTTGTTCCGGTGTCAGGCCATCAAACAGCGTGACATAAGCAGTACCGTAAAATGCGACCATCCCGAAAATAACGGTGGCGAGCAGAGCAACAGCGACCCCTCCCGCGATTGGCAACGGCATCCGCTTCAAGCGCTCAACCGCGGCGCCACCAAACTCACGCGCCTGTGAAAAACTCATCGTCTCTTATTCAGATTTGCATGTTCGTCAGCGTCTGGTACGCAGAGACGACTTCATTCCGAACAGCAACAACAGCATTCCAGGCAACTTCTGCCTTGTCCGAGAGAACAAGCGCGGTCGCCATCGACGCCCCGGGTGTTCCAGCCGCGACCGCGTCTTCGGCTGTCGCAGCAACTGCCTGCTCCGCGCTAACTCCGGTCAACGCGTCATGAAGCGTTTGGAGAAAATCGCTTGCATGGCCTGATACCTTCCCCCCTGTCGGCGTCGCAGGCTGCGACGGAACAGAAGAAGAGCTTACTATGTTATGGATTGAAGCCATCCTGCCTACCCTGCCTCAAAAAAAAACTCGCCGATGGCGGAACAACGTGTTGATTTCTTATGGCGCATAACGCAAAGACGCCTCATTCTGTGTATTGCCGATTCGCAATTATCACGAATCCGTGATTTTCCTGCTCTCGTTTCCCTGATCTCCGTGACATTCATTTTTAGCCAACCCAACGGCGATCGCGGCTATGTCGCACACAATTTAGGATTGCGCTAGTGTAATTTTTCCTCTTGAAGTTGAAATCGTGATTGTGTACTCAGGCGCGGTCCCAAGGAAGAACGATTTGACGAACACGCCCAGCTTTATTGCCTTCGCACAAACGATCTTTGACCTGCGCAGCCAACGGGAGTCGCTGATCGCGAGCAACATCACGAACGCG
The DNA here is from genome assembly GCA_027449105.1 of Acidiphilium sp. Lineage (GTDB taxonomy): Bacteria > Pseudomonadota > Alphaproteobacteria > Acetobacterales > Acetobacteraceae > Acidiphilium. The sequence continues at coordinate 13,907 of DAIDMG010000045.1, forward strand.
AATACGCCGGGCTACAAAGCTGTGGACATTAACTTCCAGAAAGCATTGACCCATGCTCTTGCCCGCGCTGACAGCGAGCAACCTGCCAGTGCGCCGGTCGAATTTACGACCGGATTTCCTGCGGGACTCGATGGGAACGACGTTTCGCCAACAGCCGAGAAGCTGGAGTCATTGCAGAACATGAGCGCATTGGGGGCAGAAACCCAGTTTCTACACCAATCGACCAGCGATCTCATTACGGCCCTCCGCCCGAATCCTAACGGCACATGAGTCGTGTACCAGGAAAGTTAGTCATGGACAGTGCAGTTGTTCCCGGCATAACGACAATTATCGGTTCCGGGATCCTGGCCCAAAACGAGCGATTGAGCCTTATCGCCTCGAACATCGCCAACGCCGATTCCATCGCGACGTCCGCAGCTAACATCTATCGGGCCATGGAACCGGTATTCGAGGCGGTTCCATCGGAACCTAGCTCGCCAATTGACGAAGTGCAGGTGGCCGGCATCGTGCAGAGCTCCGCTCCGCCGAAGACGAAATACGATCCCGGGAGCCCGCTGGCGAACGCAAAGGGCTACGTCACGATGTCAAATGTCGATCCCGTTCAGCAAATGATCGATCTCATCTCGGCCTCTCAGAGTTACTCGGACGAGATCGCCGTGCTGGATCAGACCACCAGGATGAACCAGACCATGACACAAAGTTTCATCGCGTGACGCCCACAGCACCGAGAACTCGGTTGCGCCCAGGAGGTTCAGTATGACCAATCTTTCTCTCAACGGATCCCTTGCGAGCATCGCACCGACGGCCAGCAGCCAGACACCGCAGGTCAGTCAATCCTCATCCACGGGATCGTCGTCCGGGCTCACCCAAGCCGACTTCATCAAGCTGATCGTTGCCCAGATGCAGAACCAGGACCCGACACAGCCGATGAATCCGCAAAACCTGGCGACAGAATTCTCGAATCTGGCTACTGTCAACGGCATTGACACTCTTGATAACAAGGTTTCGCAGATCCAGTCGGGCGCTGCCGCGGCCCAGCTTGCACAGGCCGCGAATCTCGTTGGCAAGACCGTCGCGGTCTCCGGCGACAGCCTGACGACCAATGGCTCCGGCGCCGCAATCGGCGCCTTTTCGCTGACCGGGCCGGCGACAACCGCAATCGTCTCAATCGTTGACCCGGCCACCGGCAACGTCGTTGGCCATGTAGGCCTCTCGAATCTCCCGAGCGGAATCAACAACTTCTCCTGGACAGCGGGAACGCCCAGCAAGACGTATTCCTATCAGGTCTCGGCAACGGATGCAGCAGGTAATCCCGTGCCGGCCGCAACCTACGCGTCAGGAATCGTCAACGCGGTTAATCTTTCTGGCAGCGCGCCCACCATATCGCTGTCCGGACAATCAAGCCCTGTTTCTCTTTCCAAAGTCGCAAGCATCATCGGAGGCTGAAGAATGTCTCTCAATACGGCTCTTTCAGGATTGCTTGGAGCTCAGCAAGGGCTCAATATCGCATCTAACGATCTCGCAAACGCAAGCACCACAGGCTTCAAATCCGGATCCGCACGGTTCAGCGATCTTTACGCGGCGGGTGGCACGAATCCGACCGGGCAGGGCGTCGCAAGCCAGTTCGTTGAGCAGGATTTTGCACAGGGGAATCTCCAGACCACGGGGAACCCTCTCGATCTCGCGATCCAAGGGACAGGGTTCTTTGTTGTCCAAAAAAATGGCCAGAACAATTATACTCGCGATGGTGCATTTCAGCTCAGCCCGAGCGGCCAACTGCAGGGCGCGACCGGCTCCGCCGTTCTGGGATACGGCGTCAACCCCAACGGTAATTCCAATGGAATCCTCGGCCCGATCACCGTAGCCACCTCGGGTCAGCCGGCCCAAGCCAGTTCCAAGATCTCTCTGAACACGGCATTGAATTCCGCGGACCCCGCGATCACTGCCGCGTTTAGTCCTACCAACTCTTCGACGTACGACCGGTCGACCTCCGTGGTGGCCTACGACTCTCTTGGCAATGCCAACCATGTCCAACTCTATTACGTGAAGAACCCGGCGTCCGGGTCAGCTGGAACAACCATTCCGAACACATGGTCTGTTTATGCCCAGCCAGAAAGCGCGTCAGGGAATGCGGTAGGTTCGGCGAGCAAGCTGACTACGCTGGCGTTCAACTCGTCAGGCGCTCTCACCGGAGGCGGATCGGCGACATTAAACGTCAACTGGAAAAACGGCGCTGCCAATTCGGCTATTGCTTTCAATTTTGCCGGCACGACCGTCGGTGCTCAGGCCTTTGCTGTCAACTCGACGACAAACAACGGATACGCCCCTGGCACCTTTACCGGCACAAACATCACCAAAACGGGGCAAGTTCAGTCTCTTTACTCGAATGGCCAGACCAAAACAGTCGGAAACCTTGTGTTGGCAAGCTTTATCAACAATCAAGGCCTCATCCCAAAGAGCGCGAACCTTTTTAGTGCATCCGCAAACTCCGGCCAACCTGTTCTCAATCTTGCGGGCGCCGGGGTTAACGGGTCTTTGGTGTCAGGTTCAATTGAGCAATCCAACGTACAGACCAGCAATCAGCTGGTCGAGCTGCTGAAATACCAACAGGCCTACCAAAGCAATGCCAGCGTGATCCAAAGCGAGCAGCAAGATTTCGCCAAGCTGGAACAGGTGGCGTAACCGTCATGGGATTTGGCGGACTCTACACCTCGATGTCGGGCCTCGAAACCGCGATGCAGCGTTTGGACACAACTGCCGAAAATTTGGCGAACGTGGACACCCAAGGTTATGCATCGGCACAGACCGATGCGCTAAGCCTTCCTTACGTCGGCGCAAGGCCTCTCCC
>DAIDMG010000046.1 GCA_027449105.1 Acidiphilium sp.
CTTGGTAGGCTGAGCTTCCACACACCAGCATGAAGGCAACCGATGCAAACCGATACCCCCGCAACCATCGTCGCGACCACCGCCCACAGTGATTTTAGCACACTGTTTGCGTCACTCGAATTGAGCCGGTCGAAATGAAACAGACAATGAGGATCGAGAGCGTCACCCTTTCGGGATTGCGATCCTTCGGTCCCAATCCGGTGACCGTTGATCTTGCCAATGACCTTACGACGATCGTGGGGCCAAATGCGTCAGGGAAGACCGCTCTGCTACAGGGCTTGTCGAAGCTCTTCGGTGTCACGAGGGATCAGCGCACGGTGCAGAGATCGGATTTCCACCTGTCCAGAAGATAATCCGTCCTCAAAAGAATCACGCTCACAAGTTAGACTCGATGTGAAAATAGCTTGAGATCACAACCAAGGTATATGCCCCGTTTGGGCTCGCATTTGAACATGAACGGCTCACGCTGCAGCCCGGAAAAGCAAGTCCTGCTGAAATTCTTCGCCTGCGACCAGTTTGATCTCTCGCGCGAGTCCCTGAAGCCCGCGCAAGTCATGATGGTTGCGGTTCCCCGCAACCACCATTACCGAACTCGCGAATACATCAGAAACACCCGCGCCCATACGCGCGGTTTTGCGCGTTCCGTCTGATCTTCGTCAATCGCGCCGAACTCAGCGTGGCGCTGGACGCGGCTCGCGGCAGTGACAGCCAGGTGCGCAACTGCATGGAGGAAAAACTCAAAAACGCCGCTGCGGATGATGCATCCGTTGAACTGGATATGAACGGCGTGTTCCTGGGAGGTGATTTTCCAGGACATCGTGCGGCGTTCTGCCAAACTGCGCTACATCACCGTGACGACGGCGTTCACCTGTTCAAAAATGCGCGCCGACGGGTTTGGCGGCATGGCGCTGTTCATCACCGCCGATGCCATCAAAGGCTGCTCGACCACGGAGTTTCTGTCGGACTGTCTCGCCGACATCGCCGGGCAAGAGGGCGGATAGCCCGATGTTCGGGACAATCCACGAAGAATCATGACCAATGCGGATGGGCCGGACCCGGCAGTGGGACGGCCCATTTTGCGTGGGCGATTACAGCAGCATCGTCTTTACGCCCAGTGCGGCTCCGGCCTCGCCGAGGCGGCGGTCGAGTGTGCATAGCGTGGCGCCGTGATCCGCGCAGATGGCGAGATGCAAAGCGTCGCCCGCGCGTAAACCCAGCGTGTATTGATCCGAGAAGTGGGCGGCGGTACGGAATTGCAGCCCGCTGACGGCCAGGCGCAAAAAGCTTTCGGCCGCCAGTTGCGTGAACATAGCCAGGGCATCGGCACGGTGCGCCGGTTGCAACTGGCCGGTGCGCAGCTTGATCGACAAGGCCGAGGAGAATTCGGTGACCACCCAGTCGCTGATGGCGAGGTCTCCGGCCTGTTGCGCGGCCAGCCAGGCCTGCATGCGCTCGGTCTCGGCTTCATTCGTCAGGGCGGCAACCAGTAGCGACGTGTCGAGATACAGGCTCAATAGCGCGCCTCATCGCGCATTTTGCGGATTGTCTCGCGCGCGGGTTCCGCCTGTTTCGGCATGGCGGCGGTCACGGCTTGCAGGGCGCTGAGGCTGACCGGCTTACGCGGCGTATTGGCGGAGACGATCTGCGCAATTGGCTTGCCCCGGCGGGTGATTCCCACAGCTTCCCCGGCGGCGGCCCGTTCGACCAACTCGCTTAGATGTGCCTTGGCGTCGGCGAGATTGACGCTGTTCATGGGATTCTCCTGACCATTTAGATGGTCATGTATAGCATGAAGTCCGGCCAAGTGGAAGATTTTCGAGGGAATGCCGCCCGCAAGCTTCCGATTCGGAAGTGGCGCGTGGGCCGGGCGGCAAGATAGGCTGCGTTGTTCGGCCTAGCGCCGAGGGTGGAGCCGGATTGGGGGCGATCTATAGCGATGGAGGGGCGCCAATGCCCAAGCCTGATTTTTCCATGCCGGTGGCCGAGCTTGCACAAATGCTGGCGCAGCAAGCCGAGGCTGTGTGCCGGGATTATCTGCCAGCCGGGCGGCACGAGGGGCGCTATTGGCTGGTGGAGGATGTTCATAACACGCCAGGGCCGTTCATGCGGTCCCAGAGGCAGAACCAACAGCAGAACGGCTCCGCTCATATGGCAAGTTTCGACGGGAATGTTTTTCATAGGGCAAAATTCGATTTTTATGAATGATTTTCGACCAGAGCACGTGTATACTAGTTTTCGACAGAGATAATCGGCATATGGCTGATTTTGACTAGCGTGAGGATTTTTCGACCGATGAAACTTGAGAGTGCCCCGCCCTTGGCCTTCCAGAACCAGCTTGTGCCCGGCGGCACACGGCTTGCCGGCTGGGCGGCGCTCGTCCACAGCCTTGGGCTCAAGGCGCCGGTCCGGACCCCGAGCGTCGTGGCGGACGGGTACATCAAGGGAAGCCAGCGCCGCGAGGGCAACTGGACCGCCTTCGACAAACGTTACTGGCCCGGCAACGCGGCCTGCGATCACCTGAGCTTCGCGCTGCGCCATGAGCCGCTGGACCTCCTCATCCTCAGGCGGGCGTTCACCGCGCTGCCCAAAGACGAGATCGCCGCATTCATCCGGCAGGCGCCGACAGGAGTGGTGACACGTCGTGCATGGTACTTCTATGAAGAGCTGACCGGCACGACGCTCGACATCGAAGACGCCGGCACGGTTACTGCGGCCGACGCGCTCGATCCGCGCCATTACTTCATCGCCACGCCGCGCCTTTCAAAGCGCCACCGCGTCCGGGACAATCTTCTCGGCCGCGGCGCCTATTGCCCGCTCATCCGCAAAACGGAATCCCTTGCCGCCTTCGGGCGGCGCGGTCTGGCCGCAAAAGCCGCGGAAACCGTAGGCCGCACCGGGAGCCACCTGATCGCGCGTGCAGCCAGCTTCATGCTGCTCGCCGACAGCCGGGCCAGCTTCGAGATCGAGGGCGAACGTCCGCCGCGTAATCGTCTGGAACGCTGGGGGCGCGCAGTCCTTCAAGCCGGAAGGAACGAGCTATCATTGGCCGAAGTAAACCGGCTGCACAGTGTGCTGATCGAAGACATGCGCTTCATCAAAGCGGGCCTGCGCCCTGACGGCGTCTTTCTCGGCGAGCGTGATCACAATGGCGATCCGCTGCCGGAATTCATCGGCGCACGGCCCGGCGACCTGACGCCCCTGCTGACCGGTCTGCTCGCAGCCAACACGCGCATGCGCGAAAGCGATCTCGACCCCGTTCTACAGGCCGCGGCGACAGCGTTCGGGTTCGTCTATATCCACCCGTACCAGGACGGTAATGGGCGGCTGCATCGCTGCCTCATTCACCACGTCCTCGCCGAACGCAAATTCACGCCGCCGGGCATGGTGTTCCCGGTCTCATCGGTCATGCTCGATCGCGTCGATGACTACAAAACAACCTTGCAAGACCATTCGGGGCCGCTGATGCCCTTCATCGAATGGCGCCCGACGCCGGATCGCAATGTCGAAGTCACGAACGACACGGCCGATCTCTACCGGTATTTCGACTGCACGGCCAATGCCGAATTCCTCTATGCGTGCGTTGCCCGCACCGTCGAAGAAAACCTGCCCAGGGAAATCGAGTATCTCCGCCGCCATGACGAGATGCAGCGCCGAATCATGGAGATGGTGGATATGCCCGATCGCCTCGCGCAGGACCTGATCTTGTTCATCGACCAGAACGGCGGCACGCTGCCCAAGAGGCGCCGGGAAAAGGAATTCGCCGCGCTGACGGACAAGGAAGTCAAAGACATCGAGACGATCTATCGCGACGTGTTCGGCGGATAGAAACGTGGGCGTTCTCGAATGCCGATCGTTCACTGGCGATCGGATTTGAACGGAGAGCGGAAGAGCAGAAAGGAGCGCGGCGTACAGCGGCGGCATGATTCAGATCAATGAAGTGCGTGCAGGAGTATTCGGGGGCGTGAATGGTGCCGGGAGTCACAATTCATCTTTCGTAATATTTAAATCATTAATTGTAATAACGTAATTATTCCAGCCATTCGGGGAGAATGTTTGAAGCGATAGGGGAAGCCCATGACGCGCAAGTCTGATCCCGTTGTCGAAATCGAGTACAAGTCGCGTGGCACGATCGCGCTCGACGAGCTGAAACAGGCGCTCTGGGAAGACATTGAAGCCCCCAAGGATCAGTTCGGCGTCTCGTACGCCACCTGCGTCAAGCTTCTGGTGCCCGCCACTGGAAAGTCATCACCAGACCGCCAACGTTCAATTTTTAACAGGTGACAAGCATAGAGGAGGCGCCCACCTGCTGGGTCAGTATCGTCATCCCATCCAGCCCCTTCCTCATATCCGTTCGACCGCAGGCCAGATAGACCTGTGCGGACTTCGATATTGCTCATGATACCATGAAGTGAATCCCCGTGAACCAGCCCGCTCCATGCCGTTCCACCCATAATGACGAGATCTTGACTGGAAACGCATCGTTCTAACGCTTGCCATGGCGCTCGGCATCATCTTGTCGTTGATGCCACACGTTCAAACTGTGAACTGCCAGCCACTTACCCTTTGTTCCATCCATCAGAAAACGTTCTAAATAAAGACTCTAACAACGGCCAACTGCCATCTTTTGTAAACACCAGCCACTCTTAGTCGACTCAGCTCTAACATTACGAAATGCGTACATCCGCGCGATGTCGTCTTAACTTCACGAATCCGGGAGCTCACATTTAAGTCGTTCACAACTCACACAGTCGTTAAGCTGCAAGGCGACATGCAAATGGGATCGTCACCCGCAAAACTTTTGTGTCTCCACTCCACTCCTTTACTGTCATGAAAATATAACAAGACTCCCGTTTCCATACGATGACAGAACATGTAACACCATGACAGCTTAATCAAGAACGCGTTAGTATGTTGCTACATTGAGCAAGGTATGACCCGCGTAAAGGTGGAGATCTGCATGATTCGGCCGACCGTAAGCGCTTCAGGCAACGAAAATTCGCGTTCATCTGGACTGCGATCGCAGCGAAAGCGATTGCTGTTCGCAACGAGTACCATTGCGCTGATGGGCTTAGTGACCAGTCACGACGCTGGTGCCCAGGTTATCCTCGGCAATGGGCAACATACGATAAATGCGGGCAAAGTATCCGCATCAGCCAATTCTCTCGACACATTAGTGAAGCTTCCTAAAAAGAAAGAAATTTTCGAATCAACTCAGTCCGTCAAGGTCATCGGGCGTAAGCAACTGCGGGTCGTGGGCCCCGCAGCTGGAGCGGCTCAGGCTCTTTCTGTGGCCCCCGGTGTAAGCATAGCAAGCGATGGAACTACCGGCTCACCGCGAGCCAGCATTAGCATCAACGGGATGAAAACCGGTTGGGGGAATATCGCCGGCAACTCGAATGACGGCACCATCATGGTTACTTTTGATGGCGTGCCAATGGTGGATCCGGCGTACGGCGTCTGGCAGGCGTCAGAAATTCCCAATCTTTCCTTTATCAAAGGCCTGTCAGTAACATATGGTCCCGGCTATCCAGTCAATCGCTGGTACGACAACATTGGTGGGGCCATCAACTTCGCTCCGATAGAGCCGACAAAGAAGCCGCGGGCTTCAATAGGTGGCTATTTTGGCAGTTACGGTAACCGCGGAGTAAACTTTTCAGTCGACACAGGGAGATTGGGTGGGTGGTCCACCGTGTTTGCCGGAACTATTGGCCGTAGCGGCAATTACATCCACGGATACGGCTTTGATAATCCACAGAGCGACTACGCGTATTATGGCAAAATCGTCAAGAAGTTTCCTGGCGGGCGCATCAGTATAGGTGGCTTCGCAGCGAGGAGCTCGGCATTTCGACCATTGCCCATTCCAAAAACGGCAAACTCCGCGGTGACAGTCAATGGTGTGAACAGCGTTACCGGTGCAACCAACCCAGGTCCCATCTACAGCCAACAGACCACAGGATTCTTCACTAGTTTGCCACGCACAATTTATTACAAGGAAGCGCCCATCCGGACTTACTTGATCTACTCAAGGCTTGCTATTCGCCTCGATTCGTTCGCAGCATTTCATAACCTTCTTTTCTTCAGATACGGAAATCGAATCCATCTTCATTACGATAATATCGGCTACAACCCCAACATCCTCAACCAATATTATAACGCGAATAGCGACACAATTGGCGACAAGCCATATTTTGAATTCAGCTTGCTCCACAATAAACTTTCCGTAGGCGGGTACGTTGTCTATTCGAAATACAATTCCTTTCTTGACTTTTACAACCCTTCACTTCCCGCCACATACAGTTCCGGATCAAATGCCGGGAACCCGGTCCTGATTGGCGGTTCTCCGGTCAACTATAGTCTCCAAATACCGCACAATTTTCATAGTTCGTATATGTACATGACGGATCTGGCGGGGTTCGTGCAGGACACATTTGAGCCGATCAAATCGCTCCGAATTACACCAGGCGTACGAGTTGTTTCGTTCCACACCGACTTTGTAAACAACGCGTTGTCGGCCTTCCCTTATAACACAACAACGGGATTGGATAGCCTCATCGGCACTAACGGAGATCGGCAGCCAAACTCATCGACAAATTTCACAGAAATCGAGCCATCGATTGGCGTCAACTACAAGATAACTCCACATATTGCGCTGTACGCAAATTACTCGACCGCATACAAGGCTCCTGCAGGAGCGACGGGCACCTACGCGCATTTCTTGACATCTACCCTAAAACCACAGAAATCGACGCAATACCAGGTTGGAGCAAAAATACTTGTACCAAACGCCGAATTCCTGCATAACGCGTTGGTAAGCGCTAACTATTATCACTTGAACGATCTCAATGAAATCATTCCTATACCAGTTGTAAGTCATAACTATAGCCTCTTTGCATCGGGATCTTCAGTGTTTCATGGATTCAATTTGTATGCTGAAGACAATGTGCTCTATAACTTGCACGTATTTGCGAACGCGAGCTTTGAAACGGCGACATATTTGAATTACACGAGCCCGAGCAACGGTTCCTACAGCGGTCTGCCGATTTCCAATGTCCCGGCACAAACCTTCAATGGTGGTCTGTATTATACCCTGTTTCGTGGCGATACCCTTTATCAGCCGCGTGTTTGGTATCAGTATACTGGCAGCCAAAATATCTATAACAACAATATAGGAGCGCCAACGCAAACGAAGCTACCGGGGTATGGCCTGCTAAACCTGGGAATGAAAGTTGCGCTATCTACTCGACATACTGGTTACTTACATCGTATTACCTTCAATGTCGACCTGCTCAATGTCCTCAATAAGAAATATAATGTCTTTGAATACGTGTCGTCCGGTGGCTATTACGGTGTGGCAGGTCAGACACTGGCTGAACCCGGAGCCCCATTTACGGCATATGCAAGTATCAACGCGCATTTTAGGTGAGGCTACCGCACATAGTTTCCGTTATTCAAATATTTAAATCCTTGGGCAGGTTATGCGGATAGAGGTGGCCTTTGAGGATAATTTGGTTAATGGTCTCGGGAAACAGAGCCGAGTCTTGCTAGCTTCAGCCAGAACCGGTTTCGTGCGCTTTTAACGCATTAGCTATTTATATAAGTATGGCTGAATCAGAACAGGAGAGAGAGATAACTTCTTTTTCCGCGGCCTCAACTATTCGTGAATCCTTCGAGTGGGTCAGTGACTAAATTGTCACGCGCGAAAGCGCCGCGTTGGTTTATTGGATTTCGCGCGTGTACCTAGAACGTCAAAAGGGATTAGAGCGGGTTTCGACCTGTCTGAAACGGAAGGGGGTTCCCATCGGTAGTGATATCTGAGTCAGAATCCGTGCTGGTGAAGGAGGCTGGCATGGATGGGCCGACCACTATCGATGGATCTTCGTCGGCGGCTTTTGGCGGCGATTGATGAGGGGATGAGTTGTCGGGCAGCGGCGGCACGCTCTGGAGTGGCGCCGGCGACGGCAATCCGCTGGCAGGCGCAGCGGCGCGAGACCGGCAGCTTTGCTCCCAGGCCTCAGGGTGGCGACATGCGCTCCCGCCGGGTCGAGGAACGGCGGGCGGACATTCTCGCGATCTGGGAAACGCGTAAGGACATCTCGCTTGCAGAGCTGCGCCTGGCGCTCATCGAAGTCGGCTTGCACGTCTCGGTGGCCGGGCTTCACCGCTTCTTTGTCCGCCGCGGCATGACGCGTAAAAAAAGACTGGCCACGCCATCGAGCAGGACCGCCCCGATATCCTGAAACAGCGCCAGGGCTGGTTCGATGGCCAGTTCGATCTGGACCCGGATCGCCTCGTCTTTATCGACGAGACCTGGACCGCCACCAACATGACCCGTAGCCATGGCCGCTGCGCCAGGGGCGAACGTCTGCGGATGGGCTTCCCAACACGGTCACCGCAAGACCACCACGCTGGTAGCGGGGCTGCGCATGACCGGGATGGTCGCGCCGATGGTGCTGGACGGCCCCCCATCAACGGCGACTGGTTCGAGGCTTATGTCACCCAAATTCTCGCACCCGAACTGCGGCCCGGCGACGTGGTCATCATGGACAATCTATCGAGCCACAAGCGTGACGCGGTGCGTGAACGGATCGAAGCGGCCGACGCAACCCTGCGCTTCCTTCCGCCCTAGAGCGTGATTTCTTTAGGTTGGTGTATATCCTGCCTGGCGGAAGAAGTTTTGGCACTCTTGCTTGGTTATTTGATTGAGCAGGGTCTGTATTGCGGTTTTGACTTCATCGAAGCTCCTGGCGTTTGCCTTGCGCAGCAAGGTCTTCAGCTTTGAGAACGCCTGCTCGATCGGGTTCAGGTCAGGGCTATAGGGAGGGAGGTAGAGCAGCCTGGCACCGGCAGCGCGGATGGCGTGTCTGATTGCCGGGTTTTTGTGGCTGCTGAGGTTGTCCATCACCACGATGTCGCCCGGCCGCAAGGTTGGCACGAGGAATTGCTCGACCCAGGCCAGGAAGCTTTCGCCATCGATTGGCCCATCGAGCAGGCAAGGGGCGGTCATACCGTCGCAGCGCAGGCCCGCGACCAACGTAAACGTCTTGCGCACGCCGTGCGGCACCTTCGCCACCAGCCTCTGCCCTCTGGCACAACGGCCGTGCAGGCGGGTCATGTTCGTCTTCGTCCAGGTCTCGTCGATAAAGATCAGCCGCGCTGACGACACGCGGCCCTGCCGCTCTTTCCATTGGCGACGCCGGCGCGCAACGTCAGCGCGATCCTGCTCGCTGGCGTGCAGAGTTTTTTTTGAAGCTGAGCCCAGCGCGGTCGAGAAAATGCCAGACACCGTAATAGCTTACCTCAACGCCACGCGCGGTCAGTTCGGCCAGCAACTCCCGACCCGTGATATCCGGCTTCTCGGCCACCCGCGCCGCAATCCATGCCGCCTCATCCGCCAAAGCAAACGGCTTCTTCCCACCCATCGGCAAGGCCGCCGGACTGCCGGTTTGCGCCTGGCGCTGGCTCCAGCGGATCGCAGATGAATGACTGACGCTGAAAAGTTTTGCAGCAGCAGCACAACTCATCCCGTTAAACACCGCAGCAACAACCCGACGCCTCAAATCAAGTGAATAAGGAGCTCCCATGGCAGCTGGCCTCCAATCCAGCCAACATCTTGAATCAGATTAAACGCCGCACCGGAACCTAAAAATGATTCAATCTTAAAAAATCACGCTCTAACGTCAGCAGCCGCGACAGTCGCCCAAAGAAGAAAAGAGGCCGCTGACGTTCTTTCATTATCGCGTTTCGATATTAATTGAGTTGTGTTTTGAATATACATAGCTGGAAAGAGGCAAGCCGTGATGATTACAGAGGCCGTTCTTGTATTGGTTGCGCTGGGATTCTCATGGAGCATGGGCGCTCATTATACGGGTGCTTGCATGGGTATGCCTTATGCCGCCGGCAGCATTAAACTAAGACCAGCACTGACGTTAATGGCTGCCATGACGTTGCTCGGGGCCACGTTCTTCAGCCACCATGTTCTGATGGACGTCGGCCACGGGATCGTATTGAGTCCACTTCGGGCTTCTGCAGCGATTTCAGTGATCGGAGTTGCTTGCCTGCTTACCATTTTATTCACGCAGTTACGGATACCCACTTCGACGATCCAGATCATGGTTTTTGCCCTGATCGGCACATCCATCCCACTCGGCTTGAGTGTCGAATGGACCACGGTCCTTCGTCTCGCAATTTTTTGGCTGCTGGCTCCGTTCCTTGCATGCGGGTTGGGTTTCTTGTTCACGAAAATTCTCGATCTCATTCCCTGGATGCGGTGTACAGGCTCCGCATCACATATCGGATCAGCCTTGGTGATTGCGGGCGCGATTGCGTCCGTAGCGATGGGAGCCAACGACGTTTCGAATGCAACTGCCGTATTTCTGTCTACACGTTTGTCCGGCCCGTTAGTGGCCGGATTTATTGGCGGTACGGGCCTTGCCCTTGGCGTTGTGACTTGGGGAAGGCCACTCCTTGAACGAGTTGCTTTCGAGGTCGTGAAGTTAGATCGTGTAATGGCGACAGCCGCACAGCTGGTGCAGGCACTCGTTGTCCTAACTGCAGTTAGCTTTGGATATTTCACGTCCATGAACCAAGCATTGGTGGGGGCCATGGCTGGCGCGGGGCTGGCGCGCGGGAGGAAAACCATAAAGGCCACAACTGTATTCACGATCGTGCAAGGCTGGCTTATTGGCCCGGGCGCTGGATTTGCGGTGGCATACCTCGTCGCTTCTGTGTACCTCAAGTGAGTAGCGCGATGGCAACATCCATTCGGGCGCATATCAATTGCCGCAACCTCGTCAATCATTCGCTGGAGACTGCCACGTCCCAGTCAGAAGTTCAGGAAGAGGCGCAACCGGCAAATCGACACCTGTTTCAACATTCAGGGTTGGTGATTAGGATATAAAAAGAGAATTGCTTTCGACAGGGGCGGGCTCAAAGAAGAGCCTCGAAATGTTTCGAGGCTCTGAAGTTTGAGAGGAGTCTCAATCTTAAGGTGATTGACGAACTATAAACCGAAGTTCGGAAAACAGAGTTCGCATTTACGTTTTTCGATATTAAAAGGCTCGTCGATTCAATAATTTTATTATGGTGAAATATTTGTTTATTCGGATGCTTCATTGTGAATTTCAAAATAGCTGCATATCTTTGAAAAAGTCATTTTCATTAAACCTTAAAGATCTGCCGTGGCCTAGCGATATGATCGGCCTTACCCGGTGTTTAATTTGTTCGTGTTTGTTGTGTAAGGTCTGCATCGGGCCATTGCTCTTCCAGAGAAAGAGTCATACGGCTAGATTCTAGCCGCTGGTATCAATGACGACATAAGACGCTGTGCATGGGCGTGTACTATAAAAATTCGTACGATGTGCAGTTCCAAGATGCTTTAAGAGGTTGCAGATCAGCTGTTTAGCTCTCGGCCAAATGAGGTTCTCGCGAACATTGGTATAAATAACATTAACTTTCAGCAAAGAGCGTGTTAAGGTATATTGCGCGCGCATGGCAGCTCAGTAGGTTGACAATTCATCTTAAGATAAGGCGAGGGGCCAGAATTGCAGGTGGCCTTATTGATTCACGTGCCAAAAATTTTATCGTTGGGATCTAATGGCTAGGTAGCGCATCACATCCAGGGTCCACATCCACCAGTATTGGGAGCACAAATATATTCTCACTAATGGTGCGAAATTGTCCTATTCAAAGAAAACAATAGAATCTATTCTCAAACATCCAGGCTTTCGTGGAGCAGCGCCAGGAATGCAGCTGCCGCGGTACGTGCACCGGATGCTGGTGCTATGTCTATCGGCAGATGGGCGACCACAAGCTCCCAGCAAAGTTCCGGCGGTGTCATGTGCCCCAACCCCAATCCCGCCCGGTTTGTCTCGACGATCGTTTCGGGTAACAGCGCAATGCCAAGACCACGCTTGACGAGTTTTAGCATGGTGTCAAGATCGTTCACCTCGAACGCAATCCGGCGGCTGAAGCTCACCTCACTGAATCTGCTATCGACCAGTTTTCGTGTGCCCCAACCTGCCTCAAATTCAACGAAGGGAAACTCCCGCAGCGCCTCAAGCGTGACCCCGAGTTTCCCGTCCATGGGATGTCCGGACTGGCACGCGATAACCATCTCGTCGCAAGCGATTATCTTCGTGTGCAAATCGAGCAATGGCGCTCCCATCGGAAAGAATGCCACGTCAACTTGTCCCGAGCGTGTTTGACTTGCGAGATATGTTGCACTTCCTTGAATAAGGCGAATCTCGATCCCAGGATGACGCTCGTGAAAACGGGCAAGAAGCGATGGCAGATCGAGGAATGCTGGCAAGCTCTGTACCGTGCCGATCTTTAGTGTGCCGAGCTTCAGTCCCTGCACGGCTGCGACGGCGGTCCGTGCGTTGCGAATTGCGTCCAGAATGAGCTTCGCTCTGTCGAGGAGCACTTCGCCGGCATTGGTTAGTCTAACTTGCCGCGTGCTGCGGGTGAACAGCGGCGCACCTAGTTCGATTTCGAGTGCTCGAATCGACGTCGATAGTGCTGACTGCACGATATTTACCCGGCGGGCGGCTCGCGTGAACTGTCGCTCCTCGGCGACCGCGACAAAATATTGCAGCTGTCTCAGTTCCATCCATCGATCACTCATCTAATTTACAGGATAATCATATCTATATTTTCTATTTGAACGATAGGCAATGATCGCTATGTCTTGGGCCTGAACGTGGAGACATCGTGATGGGCGCACACAAAGTTCTGACCAAGATTCCCTTGGGGCGTACGGATATGGAGATTACTCGTGTTGGGTTCGGCGCATGGGCCATCGGCGGCGGCGATTGGGCGGTGGGCTGGGGTTGGCAAGATGACCACGACTCGATCGCGGCGATTCATCACGCCGTCGGCCGCGGCGTGAACTGGATCGACACGGCACCCATTTATGGGCTTGGCCATTCGGAGGAAGTGGTTTGTCGGGCGCTGGCGGACATTCCGCAAGGCGAGCGGCCTTATGTCTTTACGAAATGTGGGTTGGTCTGGGATGAAGCCAATCGTCATGCTATGCCGAGACAGGTTGGCGCGCCCCAAAGCATCCGGCGTGAAGTAGAGGCATCGCTGCGCCGCCTTGGTGTGGAACGGCTCGATTTGTATCAGATGCACTGGCCGGCAAAGGATGGTACTCCCCTTGAGGAATATTGGCAGACGCTGCTTGATCTTAAGTCGCAGGGAAAAGTGCGGGCCGTTGGCCTATCGAATCATGACGCTATACAGCTCGGCGTGGCCGAACGCCTCGGCCACGTCGATACCCTGCAGCCGCCGTTCTCGGCGATCCGGCGTGAGGCCGCCCAACATGAACTGCCTTGGTGTCATGGGCATGGAACTGGTGTAATTGTCTATAGCCCAATGCAGGCCGGACTCCTGACCGGAAGTTTTTCGGTTGAACGCGCAAAGGCGCTGGCAAAGGACGATTGGCGTTCGCGCAATGACGAGTTCGCCGGCCAGAAGCTTTTGCGAAACCTGAGATTGGTCGAGGCTCTGCGCGCCGTTGCCGAGCGTCACCGAGTAACCATCCCGGCTGTTGCCGTTGCTTGGACGTTGGCTTGGCCCGGTGTCTCCGGAGCTATCGTCGGGGCGCGTAGTAAGGTCCAGGTGGATGGATGGCTTCATGCAGCTGATCTACAGCTTGGCAACGGCGACATGGCCGCAATTGCTTCGGCCATCCGTAGCACCGGCGCAGGTGCTGGCCCCGCTCTACCTGTCGAGGTGTAAAGAAAAAATTGCTGTGTCTGCCAAACACTTCCGATTCTCGGTACAACCGGTACCCGCGCTGCAACATCGGCTCGGGCACTGTTCTGACTTGCCTGCGGCGAGCGCCCGACCTCCTTTTCGCATGTTCTGTCGTCAAGGTTCGGGTCGCCATTTTACAACGTGATTATCGATGTCAAAGGCAACATGGCTCTCGAATACCAGATCGTTCCGTCGAGAGCAGGGCTTTGCCGGTTTGGTAGGGTGATGCTGTTTAAAGGATCTTGCGGACCACCGCGTTATTGTACGCTGATGTGATTCAGCAGGATCGCAGTTAATGTCAATTAGGGACAAGATGATGGAAATTGGGTTTATCGGTTTGGGACGGATGGGATCTGGCATGGCGGCGAATCTTCAGCGAGCTGGCCATAGCCTCACAGTATATAACCGTTCGCCCGGAAAGGATAGGGATCTTGTTCGTGCTGGTGCACGACGGGCAGACACGATTGGGGATGCGTGCAGGGCTGACGTAGTCTTTACGATGCTCTCTGATGACCGTGCTCTTGAAGCCGTTGCCTATGATGATGCCGGGATTTTGGCGCGATTGCGCGCTGGTGCGGTCCATATCTCATCAAGCACAATAAGCGTCGAGCTTGCTGAGCGCCTTGCGGCAGATCACGCTGACGCAGGTCAGCGGTTCATTGCCGCGCCGGTGTTTGGTCGCCCTGATGCCGCGGCGGCGGCTAGACTGGCTGTCGTTGCTGCGGGCGCGCCGGTCGCCATTGACGAAGTAATGCCACTTTTGAAATCGATAGGTCAGAAAGTCTTTATTGTATCGGAAACACCAAAAATCGCGAACCTAGTAAAGTTAAGCGGCAATTTCCTGATTGCTTCTGTCATTGAGGCTCTTGGCGAAGCGATGGCCTTGATTAGCAAGGCGGGCGTGAACAAGGATCAATATCTCAATATTCTGACGTCGACTCTCTTCGATGCACCGGTGTACAGGACCTACGGCTCGCTGATTGCGTCCGAAAAATTTGAACCTGCAGGATTCGCGGCACCACTTGGGTACAAAGACATTCGGCTTGCTCTTTCAGCCGCTGAGGAACTGAGTGTGCCTTTGCCTCTCGCGAGTTTGTTGCATGACCGGCTCTTGAGGTTACTAGCTAACGGAGGCGAAGCCCTTGACTGGTCGGCGATAGGCGGTTTGGCAGCCAGAGACGCCGGGCTTAGCTGAGCTCGTGGCGTTCTTGCACATATTTGATGCCCCATTATTTTTTTCTTCATGTGGAAACCAAGATCATCTCAGTAATCACCCACATTGACATCAATATGCTTTATGTAAAACGAAGCTATGGTTTCTTGTGCCGTGTAGGTGGTAAAATTTTACATAATTGACGAACTGTATCTGGAAACTAGGACCAAGCGGTCGTGTGCGCTTACCGTCGATTCGACAGCTATCGCCATGACGCCAGAACGTGACTGTATCAGGTAGGTATCGACGAAAGTTGGCTTATCGTGCGTCATATTCTTGATCAACGTACTGTTCATTCTCTATCTCGGTCTTACTGAGGTCAGCGTCGGCCGTGCCGGCGATTGCCAGATGGGCTGGCTGTCCACGTTCAGATGGCTGGTCATTATGAGAACGATGTTTCGTCTTTCTTTTATCTTACGAATTTAGATTCATGTCGTATCTATGGAGTCGTCGTATTTTATCGTGAGTCGGTATCGTAAAATTGTTGAAGCCACAACTGTAATAACGGCTCGCCGGCTCGTGGATCATGGTACATGAGGCATGGTGATATGAATTTGG
Organism: Acidiphilium sp.; assembly: GCA_027449105.1. Classification (GTDB taxonomy): domain Bacteria; phylum Pseudomonadota; class Alphaproteobacteria; order Acetobacterales; family Acetobacteraceae; genus Acidiphilium. The sequence continues at coordinate 15,527 of DAIDMG010000046.1, forward strand.
TGTCTTTCAGGCCATTAGCTTCATTAGTTGTCTTCGAAATTTCCACGTATGTCCATATCATATGTTTCACGTGTATCTGTGCATGGTTGGGATTGCATGATACCTGTGATTTGCTGCTGTTATATGAGAGAGTCATGAAGACCCGGGAGGGACTCTGATGACAATGTGGACCGTAGGTTCATCGGCGCAATCGCGCTTACGACGGAGATTGCCTTGGCTGACTACGCTTGGTCGTGGCTTGGCAATGCGGTGCCCGTTCTGCGGCAAGAGCCCGGCGTTCGACGGCTATCTTCATGTTCGGCCAATATGCCCGGGATGTGGCACGCCGCTCGGGCGGGTGCCGTGCGACGACGCGCCTCCGTATATCACTCTCCTCGTCGTCTTGCATGTCGTTGTCACTGGCGCCGTGCTCACGGAACGTGCAAGCACAATGTCATCGACCATGCTTTTAGCAATTTTCCTGCCATTAACAGCTGTATTGACGCTGCTGTTGCTGCGACCGATCAAAGGTGCAACGCTTGGCATCCTTCTTAAGGTGGGAATTGTCCGACCGGCCCTATCAGTCTCCGAAACGAACGGCGCTGATGCATGAACGGTACCCGACACGATCCAGTGCTGGAAGCCGAAGCGATTGAAGACCTGCGTGTTGGGGGCGAAAGAGGAGAGGTTACCCGAAAGGGTTCCATTACGGTAGGCGCAAGGGCTTCGAGCATTCTTGACTTGCTCGATACGATCACCGGGCGATGGGGCTCGCCCCACCGTTCGCCGCTGCCAGGGATTCTTTGGGCAGGGGCATTGCTTTTGCTATTAGCGTGGCTGGATCACCAGCATTTTGGTCTTTTGCTGATCCCGCCGTTTGCGGCAACGATGACGATCATTCTCTACCTTCCCACAGCATCTGTCGCGCAACCATTCGCGGTCATTTTTGGATCAACGTGCGGAGCTGCGATCGGTACGCTATTTACGGTTCTTTTTGGCCCGGGCGTTGCAACTGCCGCAATCGCAGCCAGTGTCGCGTTTGTGCTCCTTCCGCGACTGCGTGCCTATCATCCGCCTGGTGTTGCCCTCGCGCTCTACCCAGCTTTGCTGCACCCGAGCCCGTGGTTT
>DAIDMG010000047.1 GCA_027449105.1 Acidiphilium sp.
CCAAGCTCGGCGTGTAGCTTCACCGCGGGAACCGGCAGCTCTCCATTGTTTCATGATGTCATCTGGGATCACAAAGGGGGGAGCAGTCCAGCCGAGCAATTTTTTGGCCGCTGCAGCTTCGGCGGCCCCCAGCGGCGCACCATGTGTACCTGAAGTGCCTGCTTTATGGGGGGCGCCGAAGCCGATGATGGTGCGGCATGCGATGAGTGTCGGCCTTCGGCTTCGTGTGGCGAACTGGATGGCCTCGGCGATTTGGGTCGAATCATGGCCGTCGACCCGCCTAGTGGCCCAGCCGTATGCAGCGAAACGTTTGACCACATCCTCGGTCATCGCAATCGACGTGCTGCCGTCGATCGACACGGAGTTGTCGTCATATAAAACCGTGAGCTTGTTCAGACGCATGTGTCCGGCTATGGCGCACGCTTCGTGACTGATACCTTCCATCATGTCGCCGTCTGAGGCGATTACCCATGTGCGGTGATCAACCAGTGATTTGCCGAAGCGAGCGGCCATCATGCGCTCAGCAAGCGCGAAGCCAACAGCAGTAGAAATGCCTTGTCCGAGTGGGCCCGTCGTCATTTCGATTGCCGGATGTGCACCGCGTTCAGGGTGGCCAGCCGTGACCGAGTGCAGTTGGCGGAACTTCTCGAGGTTCGCCATACTCATTCCGTCGTACCCGGTAAGGTGGAGCAGTGCGTACAGCAACATCGACCCATGCCCCGCCGACAGAATGAAGCGATCGCGGTCAGGCCAATATGGATCGGCCGCATCAAATTTCAGAAATCTGGTCCAAAGAACAGTGGCTACGTCAGCCATGCCCATCGGCATGCCAGGATGGCCGCTTCCGGCTTTTTCGACAGCGTCAATTGCAAGTGCGCGAATCGCATTCGCCATTCGCCTTTCTTCGCTCACGGGCTTTTCCAGAATGTCCTTCTGGCGCTCCAAAGCCGCGAAATTACTTACCTGGTTCGCGTCACTCGCCATGTCGATTTCTCCTTAATCTGTAGTGGTCTTACGGTGGTGTGGCGGGCAGGGCAAGATTGCACTTCAAGATATCGTGATAGCGAAAGCATTTCCTTGACGTGCACGCCATAACATTGCGCACGATTCATCTCCTGCTAGCCACATACGTAAAAATGCTTGAACACACTTTCGTGTCATCCACTTCGTGAAAAATCAAGACCGAGTCATGATAGTTGGACCCCGTGTTGTACCTCTGCGGTGGGGTAACGGCCTATATTTAATTACCTGCGTAGTTGCCGCTTATAAGGAAATGACGATTCGCGGCGGTCGACCTGTGGCATTGGGCGGTCCGCGGCTGCAAGCCCGGCTGCCACGTGCCGAAATAGGGGATTGGCCGGCAAGTCGGCGCGCTTTAGCCTGTCGCGTTCCGACCGTGCAAGGATCCACCAACGATCAGTATGAATAAGTTTACAGGTGACGCGGATGGGCCGAATAGCGACACGCCCTCAGCGCCATCAAGGCCCTCAAGTAGCGCTGCTACACGCTCTGTCAGCGCTGTCAGTAGTGGTACCGCCACGAGACACTTATTGGGGAAACGACAGTACGGCGTTTTTCTGTTCTTCTGAGGAATTGAACACACGTTGATTTTCGAAGCCTGCGTTGAAGGACGTTTTTCTATCGATTAGGGATCTTGCGCTACGCCAGTTCGCGCTAACGGCGTTTGAGCAGCATTTTAGCACCTGAGGCAGCGTTACCGAATTAAGAACATCGGTGGGTTCCAGCCAACCGCGCCTAGCTTGATCAAGCGTAACTCGAATAAGGCCGAGCGCTGCCACGGTTTGAGCACCTTCAGAAACTACAACTTTCAGGCCAAACTCCTTGGCGTGCCGACAACCGGCATCGTTTAGATCTAGTCGGTCCGGCTGCGCATTGACCTCAAGGTAGCAGCCTCGATCTACAGCTCCTTGCATGGCCCGGTCCATGCTGACTGCCTAGCTGGGCCGCTCGTTGATCAATCGCCCAGTTGGGTGAAAAAATTTTGATGTAGCGCTTGTTAAGGGCCAGGCTGCTGTGGACGGCGCGGAGTTTTTTAATCACTTTAATCAGCCAGATGTCAATCTAACACGACTTCGACAGATTTCACATCTGAAAATCAGTCGAAGCTATGAAATACGCCTACCGTTACTTTGGAGCGAGGCTTTGGCAGGAAAGATCAATGGTTCGATTGCAGCGAATACGGGCGTGGGAAGCGTTGCAGGAATTTTGAAGTGCTTGCTTGTAGGAGCTGAAGTCGTGATGACAACGTCTTCGCTGTTACGCAATGGGGTTGGATATACGAAGATATTAGTTGATGATCTTGAGCGGTGGCTAGAAGTGCGTGGCGTAGGGTCGCTTGGCGGGCGTCGCGGCCGTATGAACCGTATGAATATTGGCGACGCTGCTGAATTTAAGCAGAAAAATTACATTAAGACGTTACAGTCATGCAAGCAATCGCCGTGGACTGAACAGGAAAAAATGGCGATGTGAGTGCGGGTGGCGACGAGGGTTGAAAAGGATAGAAATTTTATTTGGTATCCCGCAATTTTGTGAAATATAAATGGTCGCGCGGGGCTTTCTTTTCTTTGGACAGGTTGGTCACCACTAGCAGCAAGCCAACAAACCGATGCGCTCAGATCATAAAAGAGCTTGGGCAAGAAAAGTGGGCGCTTCGACCGAGAGTGTATATGCAGGTTGGGGAAGCGAAGGACGTCAGGCCACGCAGTGTCGTCGAGTCCTTGGCTTTGACGCCTAGTTACGTCACTAGTTAATATCACGGTATGGACGACGACATTCGCTCCGGTGTGCTGTGTTCAGCATCATACACGATATTAAAAGTACGGAAAAGGCTCGACGGATTCACGCTGATTGAGTCAATCCCGAGTCCTACCAGAAAGCGGGTCAATTCGGGATAATTTGCTGGTGCTTCGCCGCAAATTCCGACCTTTCTGTTATTGCGATGTGCGCCGGTAACCGCTAGCCGTAGCATTTCGAGCACGCCGGGATCGCGTTCGTCGAAATCAAAGGCAACGACGTCGGAATCACGATCGACACCTAATGTAAGCTGGGTAAGGTCATTAGAACCAATAGAGAATCCGTCAAATAGTTTCGAAAACGCATCTGCCAAAATTACGTTATTTGGAATTTCCGACATGACATATATCTGTAGGCCATTCTCACCGCGCTTCAGGCCATGCTTTGCGAGTGTAGCAAGAACGAGTTCTGCTTCAGCGATTCGACGGCAGAACGGCACCATGATAACGACATTCGTGAGTCCCATGGCGCTACGCACCCGTTTTAACGCGGCGCATTCCAACGAGAATCCTTCTGCATAAGCGGGATGTGCGTACCTCGACGCCCCACGAAATCCGAGCATCGGATTAGCTTCTTCGGGCTCAAATACGGTGCCGCCAACCAAAGCCGCGTATTCGTTTGTTTTGAAGTCGGAAAGACGAACGATTGCTGGTTTAGGCCAAAAAGCCGCAGCGATCATTCCGATTCCTTCGGAAAGAGTTCTGATAAAAAATTCTGCTGCGGTTGAATCATGGGCGGAGCGTTTTTGGACCTGGGTTTTGTCGAGCGCGGTGAGTCGCTCAGGGTGCACTAGAGCCATCGGATGGATGCCGATATACTCGTTGATGATAAATTCCATCCGAGCGAGACCGACGCCGGCATTGGGCATCATGGCAGTGCGAAAAGCGAGATCGGGGTTGCCAAGATTTACCATTATTTGAGTTTTTGGGGCGGGAAGCGTTCGGGTATCAAACTGGTCGACCTCGAATGGAAGCTCGCCGGCGTAAACGGCACCGAGTTCACCCGCTGCGCACGAGACAGTGATACTGTCCCCCGTAGTGAGACGGGCAGTTGCCTCTCCCGCGCCAACGACAGCGGGGACCCCGAGCTCGCGGGCGACGATGGCGGCGTGGCAGGTGCGACCGCCATGGTCGGTGACAATCGCGCTTGCTGTTTTCATGACTGCTTCCCAGTCAGGGCGGGTTTCCGCAGCGACAAGAACTTCGCCGGGATGGAAAGATGCGAGATCGTCAATGCTTCGGACAACACGAAGCGTTCCTGTGGCAATTTTTTCGCCAACCGCTTTGCCTGTCACTAGTGGTTGGGCCGAGGTCTTGAGCGTATAGGTTTCAATTAAACCGTGCATTTTGCGGGATGCGACAGTCTCTGGACGCGCCTGCACTATATATAGCTTCCCATCTATACCATCTTTAGCCCACTCGATGTCCATAGGTTCGGGGTGCCCGACGGCGGCAGAATAGTGATCTTCAATGCGAATTGAGTAATCGGCGAGAGTTAGAACATCCGCGTCTGAAATACAAAACTGGGAACGACGTTCCGGCGGAGTGCTTTTTTGGGTGGTAGTTGAACCAACGTGCCCTGCTGCGAGGACCATGGTCTGCTGCTTGGCTCCAAGAAAGCGGCGCAACACGGCGCGACTCCCCTGGCGAAAGGTCGGCTTGTGAACATAAAATTCGTCAGGGTCGACTTGGCCCTGTACGACGTTCTCGCCGAGACCGTACGAGCCGGTTATGAAGACGACATCACGGAATCCAGATTCCGTGTCCAACGTAAAAATAACTCCGCTTGTGCCTTGATCGGAGCGGACCATCTTCATGACTCCGACCGACAGAGCAACTTTAAAGTGATCAAAGCCATTATTGACACGGTAGACAATAGCTCGGTCGGTAAATAAAGACGCGAAGCATCGGCGGCAGGCTTCTGTAACTTCAGGCGCGCCTATGATGTTTAAATAGCTTTCGTGTTGGCCCGCAAAGCTGGCGGTCGGCAAGTCTTCGGCAGTCGCAGAGCTGCGAACGGCAACCGCTACGCGAGAACCGTATTCCGTCTCAAGTTTGGCATATGCAGATTCAACGAGCTTATCTACGCCAGTTGTAGACGTTGCGTTGTACACGACGGTTCGAGCTTCAGCCGCAGCGTGAGCAAGAGCTGCTACGTTCGTCACGTCGAGCTGATCGAGTAGTTTGTGGAGTTTAGGCCAGGCGCCAGATTCGGTCAGTGCGCGGCGGTAAACGGAAGCGGTGAGCGCAAAACCATTCGGAACACGGACATCATCGGCACCCAAGCCGCTCGCTAACTCGCCTAAAGACGCATTTTTGCCACCGACTTCTGCGACATCTGACAAGTTAAGTTCACGGAACCAGCGTACGGGAATAAAGGGCGTTGTCATTATCGTCTCCGAAAATGGGGAGAAGATAAAAACCTGACTACCGTCAAGAAACAATGATCTAGATCAATAAACCGGGCAAGCATGAAAGATGACTAAATTAAGGACCAGAAGCCAATTTTTCCTAGAAATGCTGTATAGTGAATCGCCTGGCAAACCATGATGCAACTAGTTGCTGTTCCGGAACGGAAGGAATATTTCGGTCATACGGATCGTGGCCCCATATTATCTTGAGTTGTTACAAGATTTCCATTCCAAACAACAAAAATATTAGAAATTTTGTTTCGGCATTGGCCAAATAAATCGCGCATTTCATGCGCGAACATAAACGAAGGCTGTCCTTTACAAAAATGTTGTGAGGAAGAAAAAGAATGTCAAAGGCCTCGGAGAAATTTCTCAGGTCAAGAATGTTGATATAATGTTGGCCTCAATTAAAGTAAGTGAAAAATCCGGGAAGTTTATACAAGCGCCAAGATAGTGGAAAATGGCACTTAACAAAATAAGTGTTTAAAGAAGACGGAACCTATCAAGCTATACATGCTAAGGGCGCAAAAAAGCCCGTTTACGATTTCAAACGCAGAGAAGCGCAAAGCGTTAACCTACGTCAATGAATAGTAAACAATTGCTGTAAAAAAAGTAACAAGCGGCGCAATATTTATCGATTACTATCTTGAAACCAAAACGACTAACGTTCTGTCTTGCACGTAAAGAAATGTTCCATCTCTGATGGGTGGTTCTTCACCTATTGGAAAAATGTCATACGGTGAATTTGCGGAGGTATCGATGGCGATTCGCCACTGGGAGTTTGGCGCCTCTGGAATACGGAATACAACGGTGTCTTCTGTGGCATTAAAAAAAATGGCGAGAGCCGAGACCTGGGGCTGACCCGCTATAAAAGGGTTTGGCCTGATCGTGCAGCCTAGTAAATTATTCGGGTTGTTCCAATCTGGAGATGAACCTGCAGGAGAAAACCAATCGATTTCCTGATTTGTATAGAAACTATCAGCGGTGAGAGCCGGATGATGGTTACGTAGCGCGATCAGAAATCGTACAAAGCGATAGAGACCTTGATGTGTTACGAGAAGGCGCCAATCAACCCATGAAATCTCGTTGTCTTGGCAATAAGCATTGTTATTCCCGCATTGTGTCCGCCGAAATTCGTCGCCGCCAAGAATCATAGGAACGCCGCGCGACAGAAGTAGCGTTGTAAGCATATTCTTAATTTGGCGGAGCCGTATGAAGTCAATATGAGCATCGTCGGTGTGTCCTTCAGTTCCGTAATTGGAGCTGTAGTTTTCTGCTGGACCATCCTGATTCTGATGTCCGTTAGCCTCATTATGTTGTTCTGAATAACTCACTAGGTCTTGGAGCGTGAATCCGTCATGACACGTAATAAAGTTTATGCTATTCACTGGCTCCTTTCCACTACGCTGATATAAGTCGGCGCTGCCGCAGATACGCGTTGCCAAGAGCGCCGCCATTCCTGGATCATTCCGCCAAAATCGCCGGATATCGTCTCGGAATCGCCCATTCCACTCAGCCCATCGTAGCCCAGGAAAGCTACCGACTTGATAGGCGCCACCCATATCCCATGCTTCAGCGATGAGCTTGATATCACGAAGGATAGGATCTTCTGCAATTCGCTCGAGTAGTGGAGCATTGGATATCAAGAGTCCATTTTCGTCGCGGCCGAGAATTGATGCCAGATCAAATCGGAAGCCGTCGACATGCATGTCAGCGACCCAGTACCGTAGGCAGTCGATGATGAAGTCTCGAACGATTGGATGATTGCAGTTGAGTGTGTTTCCGCATCCGGAGAAGTCCCGATATATGCCGGAGTCGGGGTCCAGAATATAATACACGGCGTTGTCGAGGCCGCGGAAGTTGAACATGGGACCGTTCTCGTCGCCTTCTGCTGTATGTGTAAAGACGACGTCGAGGATAAGTTCTATGCCCGCGCGATGGAGCGCACGCACCATTGCTTTGAATTCAGCGATTTGAGCGCCATTGTGCCCGCGCGTCGAATAGGCTTCGTGGGGCGAAAAAAAGCCCACGGTATCGTAACCCCAATAATTGGTGAGTGGTTTTCCGGTGATTGGGTCGCGGGCGGTGGTTATGGAGGCATCAAAACTATGCACTGGCATAAGCTCGAGTGCCGTGATGCCGAGATCGGAGAAATAGCCAATTTTTTCGACGATGCCTAGGAATGTGCCAGGATGAATGGCTGCAGAAGAAGGATGAATCGTCAAGCCCCTGACGTGGGTTTCGTAGATGACAGTCTGGTTCCAGGGGCGCTTTGGCCGGGTGGTTTCCTGCCAGTCGAAGGTCTGCTCAGCAATGAGGCATCGTAGTTGATCGACGGTTTCGCCAGCGGCGTTGAGCGTCGTTGGCGAAGCGGCTGATGCCGTCGAAATGGCATGCGCATATGGATCGAGAACAGGTCTAGTTGCGTCAAACCTGTGTCCTTTTGCGGGTGCGTAGGGGCCAGAAACATGAAGAAGATAGGCGTAATTCCAGTCCATGCCGCGAATTAGTGCATGCCAGATGTCGCCGGTACGATGATAGATCGGATCGAGTTCAGCGACAAAAATCGGCTCCGCAGCAGCTATGTGTTCAAAAATAAGAATCTTAACTGCTTCAGCATGGCGGCTGAACAATGCAAAATTAAATCCGTCATGGTGCCGGTGCATGCCCAAAGGAAGAGGATACCCGCGGCTGATGTGCAAGGGCATAAATCCATTTGCAGCGATGTCACTAGTATTTTCGGTATCATGGCCATCTCGCAACTTGTTTTCGGTCATAATGTCATGCTCCGTTATCAGTGCTTTGATGACGATACGTGTCCATGGTGAATCCGCTCACGTTTTTGAACGCCGCCCCTCATCAAAAAGAGATTGCGACATCAGTTGATCGATTTCATGCCGATTCACGACTGCTGTTCCTCGGCGCAGAATTGATGCCGTTCCCGCTGCGACTCCGAAAGCGAGGGCGTCATTAAGGGCCATCTGCCTCGCCAAGCCGGTTACGAGCGCCGCCAGAAAGCTATCTCCTGCACCAACGGCGCTTTCCGTTCTGACTTCGACACATGGATGACGGAATACGGATGTTCCAGTTGCCAGAATTGCTCCGGCCGCTCCCATGCTTACGGCGATGAGACGCGCAGCCCCGGATTGCACTAGCGCGCGCGCTTCCTGCTCCTGCTCAATAGGGTCACTGATTTCCCTTCCGACCAAAAATTGAAATTCGCTAAGACTTAGTTTGAGGAGGTGTATGCCGCGGCCTACCGCAGATCGGAGAGCATTACCTGACGTGTCAAGGACGAATTTCTGGCCTCGGCTCGTTGCGAGCTCGGCGATTCCCGCATAGAAATCGGCAGGGACTCCTGGAGGCAAGCTTCCGCTTGCGATCAGCCACTCACTGTTGATATCGAGCAATAAATTGCGGAAGCGGCTTAATTCATCCGCAGTAATGAGAGGGCCCTCTGGAACAAAACGATATTCCAGGCCAGTTTGGCGATCGTAGACGTTCAGACTAACCCGTGTACGCCCCATAATCGGTAGGGATCGCCAGGACACCCCAGCTTCATCCAGTAACTCTTCCACCAATCGGCCTGTCACGCCACCTGTTGCGATCAGTGCCAATGATTTCTCGTCCAGCACGCGCATCACGCGCGCCACGTTAATGCCTCCCCCACCAGCGTCGAGGCGTTCATCAAATGTCCGAATTTTGTGGGTGGGGCGGACCGCGGGCGCGGTGCAGGCAACGTCAACCGCTGGATTAAGCGTAAGTGTTACGATACGACAATATGTTTTAGCACAGGACAACATAAACGCTCTCCCGGGCGGCGCCAAGGTTCGAGGCCAATAAAATACATTTAAAGCGACCGCGAGCGGAAGTCCATCAGCTTTAATGGTCATGAAATGTGATGGAGCGCCGCTGTCATGATAATGAATTGATCAAGGAATAATGGTTAGCCTAAGAAGTCGCTCAGCAGAGTGCGACAGTCCCCGGAATCTGGCTGCTCGAGTCTTTGTCGAAAGAAGAACTCAGCTCGTTCCGTGGAACGAGAGCCACGAGCATTGCCCATGGGGTAAACCGAGCCAGCATAACGGATTGAGTAATGCCCGATGTCGAAATGACTATGGGTGAGACTGAAGCTGATCACTGAGTTCCGGTCAATTCGGCGTTAGGGTTGCAAAGTTAATGAGCGTTTGGATCAAATACTAAGATTGAACAGACAAGTTACCCGTGTGGGCCTAGCCCACAACACTATAGTATGCACGAAAAAAAGTATCTTGGCTGCGTAGACTTGGGTGGGTGGTAACGCAGAGAACAAGCATCGGACAATGGCATTGCCGAAGCGACGCGGATGAACCGAGTGGCGAGCGCGGCAAAACGGTCGGTGCGGCGCTCGTTTGTTTCGTGGGAACGACGGCAGCGACAATTAACATAGAAGAGTATTAAAAGATTATCAGAGTATCGCCAGATTACTGTTTTCAATTGCTTCGACCGCCCAATATTCTAGCTAACCCAAACGTCGAATAATTTTTTGACCCCCAAAAGCCCTTCTTAAGGCATCGGTAATCAGGAGAACAGGAGTGGTCTTCATTGTTTGGGTAGTGGCACTCCAAAAGTCACGGCCGATTGTTTGAAAGCGGCTCGGGCACTCATTCCTATGTCAACGGAAGCGCCCTTCGAGCCAACGCAAGTCGTTTTCCCGGCAATCACGTAGCCGAAGATGGAGCCATTTTTGCTTTTTTAGCGGGCGGGTGATCGATGCCCTCGACAAGCCGTTCACGATCGAGCGCGAGGAGATCGTGGCCGCCGCCAGTGTTGGCTTGCACCGCATCCGGAGGATGGCGGCAATGCCGGGCTTCTGCACCGGAGCGCCCACATCGCCTTGGGGTTCGCCAGGGCCGATGGCCGCGGGCGCTGGCGGTTCTTCGAACCGGAGATGGTCCAGCGGGTGGTCAGTGCCGGACCTCGGAGCGCTTTGCCGTCCGTATCCTTAAGACGACTATCGAAGCGATTGGCAGCGAAGGGCCTTCTTCGGGGGCGATACGGAAAGAAGCATTTGCCTCGTAATCGACCTAAGCCGCGGCGGAGCCAGAGCAAAAAAATCATGTTATCAATGCTTCTTCTAGCAGCTTAATTTGTCTTGCCGGCGCTGCCGCAGTGTCGCGGCATGCGAGGAAAGCGTGATTAACTGACTGGCAATTCGACATCGACCTTATTTATGCAATTCAGTTTAGAGCGGGCAATGCTGGAACCATCAATAGCAGTCCATTAATTCAAATCGGCGTTGCCAAAACCGGTAAGTATGGCGTCCGTCTTGTACCGTTTGGTGGTGCGGAAGCAGAGTCAAACAAATGCATTTTTATGTCAGCCTTAGGAAGGCGGTAGTCTTAAAAGTGTGATGGTAATTATCTCAAAAAATCGAGGACAGTCAGAACTAGATAACAACGGATTGTCTATCTTTAGCCTATTGTACATGACAGGAATCGAAGAATTACAGAAAAATAAAGTGGGAAGGCAACAATAGCCCGACTTTTAAATAAAGTCGTTAAAGCGGAACGTGTTGCAGGGCACCTATGCCAATCGCTTTTTGCAGGGCGCCCATGTAGCTTTGTACGCCAGAAAATCGTAATTAAATCGACTTGAGGGGGGCAGGAAAACGTGTGAATTTTGACAGATGGGTGCGTTTTAATACAAAATCGCCATTGTGTCTAAATATTTAAAACATTGTTCGAAAAAGACATTGCCGGTAGCCTTTGTTTTGCCGTTTTCGGTCGGCGTATCTGAATGAACGCTGGATAATCAGATATTTCAGCCCTCCCTCAGGAAAGGCCATTTGACTGTCCTCTTGACTAACCGTTGAGAGTTGCCAACGTTGGCAGTCAGGAAACTGGCGGGAATTATGGAATTTTCAGATTTCTCGGATATTTGCGAACTGGCAATCGATGGCAGCGGCACGGGGATTTGGGACCGTAACGTTGTAACGGGGGAAATTCGATATTCAGCTAGCTGGTTCGGGATCCTCGGATATGCTGAAGGGCAACCTCCGAATCCGATTGAGATCAGTTACACGAGGGTTCATCCCGAGGACCTTGGGTACGTTAAGGCCGCGATCGATGCTCATTTCAGGGGAGAGACAGAGACGTACGAGGCCGAGCACAGGATTCGCTGCAAAGATGGGACGTACAAATGGGTCCTGAGTCGCGGGAAGGTTATCCGCCGTGATGAAGCTGGGCGGCCGCTACGTATGGTGGGTACAACGACGGATGTTACAGCGACGCGGATGCTGGCGACACAATTGCAGAAAGAGCATGCAGAAGCTGTCAAGATTTCTCAGCAGTTGATGGAGACTGCAAAGCAGTTGACGCAGCGAACAGAAGAGCTCGCTGCTGCGCACCGCCTTGCACGAGTGGGATCATGGCGATGGGATTTGCGTAAACGTTCACTTTGGTTTTCGCCCGAGACATGGGCCACGGTAGGATTGCCGCCATCAAATGATCCGGTGAGTTATGAGCGGGTGCGAGCTATCATTCATCCGGATGACTACCTGCCCGTAATGGATTGTTACTACGGTGCAGTTAAGTCTAAAACCCCAACTACACTCGAATGCCGAATAGTGTGGCCCGACGGAAGCATACGTAATGTGGTAACGCATGCAGAGCCAATTTTTGAAGCTGATGACGTGGTGGTTCAGGTTAGAGGAACCACGCAGGACATCACTTCATACAGGCAAATTGAGGCCGCATTACGCAATAGTGAAGATCATTATCGGAACATGGTCGAGTTGCATCCGCAGATTCCCTGGACTTCCTCTCCTGATGGAACAATCTTGGAGCTGGGGCCGCGATTTTCGAAAATAACGGGAATACCTAACAACAAATTACTTCCTTATGGTTGGTTAAATGCAGTCCATTTTGGGGACAAAGCTCGTGTCGTTGCTGAGTGGAACAAGAGTCTGGCAAGCGGAGAAAGGCTGGATATTGAATACCGGCTGCACCTCAAGGATGGCGTATTTGGTTGGTTCCGGGCGCGTGCTGCCGCACGCTTTGACGAAGCGGGGAAAATCATTCGCTGGTATGGAACACTGGAAGACGTGACAGATCGTTATGTCGCTGAAGCTGCGCGTCGCGAATCTGAATCGCTGGCGTTTCGGGTTTTAGAAGCAACAAGCGACGCCGTAATAGTTTTCGATAAGGAGGCGAGGGTAAAATATGCGAACGCTAGAGCGATAGAGCAGATCGGTGGTGGAGAGAAGCTTATTAATTTGACGTCGGAACAGATTTTTAAAAGAAATAATGGCAAGATAATCAGAGAGGCAATTAAACGCGCCATTGGCAGCTTAAGGACGTCAAATTTTGAGGTATTTTGGGAGCCAAGAAAAATTTGGTTTGAAATCAGTGTTTATTCAAGCGCGAGGGATGTGTCGGTGTTTATGCGGGACATATCTGATCGGAAATTGGCACAGGAGCGTTTGAACTACGCGGCCTGTTATGATTTTCTAACGGGCGCGCTGAATCGGCGCGAATTTTTTGGCCGCTTGTCGGAGTGTCTGGCAAAACAAACGGTTCGCGAACGAGTGGCGCTATTTTGCATGGATATCAACTACTTTAAGGACGTTAATGATGCGTATGGACATCCGGTTGGAGATAAGCTTCTCAAACTCATAGTTTCTCGACTTCAATCGCTGCTGCGTACGAATGACCTTGTGGCGCGTAGTGGGGGCGACGAGTTCATGATTGCGCAAATAGGTGTAAGAGATCAGCTCGATGCCGAGGCAGTTGCGCAGCGCATCGTTACAGAGATGCAGAAACCGTTTATGATTGACAGTTCTTCGATTTGCATCAGCGTATCTATCGGCGCGACGATATCGCAGACAGAACTAGATGAGCCGGATACGGTGTATAAGCAAGCCGATATGGCTCTTTATGAGGCTAAAGGGACGGCATTTAGTAGGTACCGGTTTTTCCAGCCAGCGATGGCCGCTACGTTTAATGTTATCTATGGGCTTCGATTAGATCTTGCTTCGGCTTTGGAAAACAATGAGATATTCCTTGTATATCAGCCAATTATTCGTGTGGCAGATAGGTCGATCGTGGGTGTCGAAGCACTGGCAAGATGGAATCATCCATTGCGAGGGGCTGTTTCGCCGACGGAGTTTATTCCAGTCGCTGAGGACAGTGGGTTGATTTCGGAAATTGGGTCATGGGTCCTGCAACGAGCGTGCGCGGCAGCTACTCGGTGGCCGTCGGAGCTAAAAATTTCTGTAAATGTTTCACCGCGTCAGTTCGAGCTAAGCAACATATATCATGTTGTATTGGATGCGTTGGAAAGCTCACGGCTTGATGCAAGCAGATTGAAATTGGAGGTTACAGAGTCGGTTTTTATGTCCAGGAGTTCATCAAATTTGAAAATACTAAATGAACTTCGGGAGTTGGGCATTAATCTTGTTCTTGATGACTTTGGAAAAGGATATTCCTCACTTTCATATCTTGATATGTTTAGGTTTGATTTCGTTAAAATTGATCAGTCGTTTATATCGAGAGTTGGGAGGCCTGGGGAAACACAACCGATTCTTGAGGCAATTATGGGCATGACTGCTGCACTAGGGCTTCCAGTCACGGTAGAGGGCGTGGAGACTGATATTCAGTTTAACTATATTAGGCGGCTCGGATGCGAGTTCGCACAAGGGCATTTATTTGGGAAGCCGGTAATTGAAAGAGAGCTTGAGAGACAGCTGGCTAGAACGTTTGAGCGTCAGGCTGATCTTGATCTTACGATAAAATAGTCGCGTTCGGCTATGGGAGAGAAAAAGACATCAGAAGAAAAATTTGCCTAGGGTGACTTGTCGAGAGATGTTGTCTCCGGAGTTGTTGACGACGGAGATGGCGGGTTTGACCATCGTTTGTATGAAAACAGAGAACCAATGACCACACGGCTCGTTTGGCGAGTGATTCGTGAGACGTGTTCCCATGAAATGTGACTGAGATCATGTAGCGTCCGGCACGAAGTTGTGCTGCTACCCATCGTTGGGCCACCGGAGGCTAGAGTTTCCGGCTTCGTTCCGACGGCGGCCTGGTGTCGCCATCGACGTTCATCAAGGCAGCGGGCGAAACGTTGCCAATCACTCCGTGTGGCCGATCCTCATTATAGTATCTGCGCCAAACCTCCATCTTTTCCCGCGCGTCGGCAAGCGTCAGGAACAAGTGCGTGTTCAGACATTCCGCCCGGAACCAGCCGTTGAAGGCCTCAATGAACGCATTGTCCGCGGGTTTGCCCGGCCGCGAGAAGTCCAGTGTCACGCCATGGGTATATGCCCACAGACCCAAATCCCGGCTAACGAACTCGGAGCCTTGGTTCACCCGGGCCGTCTGTGGATATCCGATGGAACCGCACACGCATTCCAGCGTTGGTACCACCACACCCTCGCCCCGGTAACCGAACCGCGGATTAAGCGTCGGGCAAAGCCGAGTGAAAGTGTCAACCACGGTCAGAACCCGCAGTTTTTGGCCCGTCGCCAGCTGGTCATGCACAAAGTCCGCCCCTCCGTAGCCATGCTGACGCCGTTTTGCGGCGTCGGAACCTTCGGCTCCTCCGCTCCCAAGTTTCAATCGGCCGGTCGCCAGACAGTGGCCCTCCCACAGCTTTGCGTGCAGCCGGCGCTTCGGTCGTCTGGCTCCGAAGCCGCAGCTCGACAGCGCAGGCGCAGGTCTGCGAGTCGCGGTCGCGATAGCCAATGGGGTGGTTGCGACCTTCGGCCGTGCGTTCGTCCCATGCGCCGCACCACGAGTTCCTCGGTTTCGAGTTTCATCAGCCGCTGCGCTGCAAAGCCGACCATCTAGCGCAGAAAACAGCATCCGACCCGTCTCAAGCAGCTCACGAAGGGCGATCTTTGTCAATCGGCACGCTATGCGGCTGCCGTTTAGAAGCTCTTAACTTTTTAGGTTGGCAGCGGATCCGTGCCGCGATCGAGCAAGGCCAGATAGTCCGAATAGGCGTAGATCCGGCCGCGTTGCCGTCCCGAGGTCTCGCGCACGACACCGAGCTTCGCGAGATTTTCCAGCGCCGCGCTGGCGGTCGGGAAGGAGACCGCGAGTTTCTCGGAGACAGTCTGAATGGTGACGATCGGGCTGGCTTGAATCAATTCGTGGACCCGAAGCGCCGACGGTGCCGCGCGGCCGAGGCCGGCGATCTGCTGCCTATCGACGTCGAACATCGCGATCAGATCGCGCGCCGTTGCGGCGGCTTGTTCCGCGGTTTCCGCGACGCCGGTCAGGAAGAACTCCATCCAGGTCTCCCATGTCCCCGCCTGACGGACCTCCTGAAGGAGCCGGTAATAGTCGTCGCGCCGGGATTTCAGGAACAGGCTGAGATAGAGGATCGGCTCGCGCAGCACCCCCGTCTCGCACAGAATCAGCGTGATGAGTAGCCGACCCAGACGCCCGTTGCCGTCGAGGAAGGGGTGGATCGTCTCGAACTGGACGTGGGCCAGGCCCGCCCGGATGAGCGGAGGCAGCGCCGTATCCTCGCTGTGCAGGAAGCGCTCGAGCGCATCGAAGCATTCGTCCAGCCGGTTCGGCGGCGGCGGCACGAACAGGGCGTTGCCGGGCCGGGCTCCGCCGATCCAGTTCTGCGAGTGGCGGAACTCGCCTGGTTGCTTCGCCGCGCCCCGCCCAGATTTAAGCAGGATGGCGTGCATTTCGCGGATCAGCCGGAGCGACAGGGGAAATCCGCCCCGCATCCGGGAGACGCCATGCTCGATCGCTGCAACGTAGTTCGAGACCTCAGTCACGTCGTCGAGTTCGACCGTCGGCGCTTCATGATTTTCGAACAGCAGCAGATCGGAGAGCGAGGATTGCGTCCCCTCAATCTGAGAGGACAGGAGGGCTTCCTTGCGGACGTACATGTAGAGGAACAAAGGCGTCGAGGGCAGGATCGTCGTCACGCCGTCGAGGCGCCCGACCGCGGCAATGGCGCGCTCGTAGACCTGCATGAACCGCCCGAGTTCGAGCGGCGGATTCGGCGGCAGCGGGGCAGGAACATAGGCGCGCACGCGCTCGCCTCCCGCGCTCGTTTCGACATAGGCCCCGAGCCTTTGTTTCTCTCCGTTCGTCACAAGCGATCCTTTAATTAGCGCGGCCGTTATTAAAGCATACCGCCATATCTCTTAATAGTGATCGGGGCTAATTCAAGGCTGCCGCCGTGAAACCACCCCTGCAGGGGTGGCCACTCGGGTGGGTCTTACATTTGATGACCGTCGCCTCCGACAAGCGCGACAGTCCCATCCACCTCGCACGATGAAGCTTGGGTATCCCGACTACGCGAAACAAGCGCGTCGTTACCCCTTCCGCGGAAACGAAATTAC
>DAIDMG010000048.1 GCA_027449105.1 Acidiphilium sp.
GACGGTCTGGGACATGTCACCAGACTCGCACATACTCAGAAAAATGTGAATCCTATGTCAGCGTCGTTGCACTAGCGACGGAAATAGTGCTCAGACGATTTGCGTGCTGCAGCAGTTACATTGATGCCGGTTCCGAGTTCGGTTTTGAGATGGACTAATGGAAGCCTGCGCGTTTTGAGGCTGAATTTTTATTCATTCATGATGACATTTCGTGATCTGAATTTCCTCGCACGCCCATGGCAGGGCAGCGGCAATGCGGACTCGCATGGAGATGCGGGAAGCCATTTCCGAGCGGTTGATAGGTTGCCCAACGTTGTCAACTGAACGCTCCCACGTGCTTGTCGGCTGCACTGCGGTCATGGTGGCAGCTGGATACGCCGTACTTGGCAATAATTCATGCCGCGCTGCTGGAACTACGCAGGCGAGGATCTGCCGTTGCAGCGGTTCAGCGCCTCAGCGAATTATCTGGCACCTGCCAGCCTCCAATCCCGCGACATTGAGGCGCCTGGTCGAGCGCTCGGCCGTTGGTGCAGAGATCTCTCCCCTAGGCCGACATCTGAAGTCGCAGATTATGACGCTGGCTGGGGTTCTGGCAGCGTCTGGTCTCTCACAGCAAGCTGTTTGGCGCAATGGGTCCCGTTCCTTGCACAAGGCTTCGTCATAGCGAATTCAACGACGGGCATGTCTGCAGCAGGAACTGTCTGCAGTGGCATTATCACGGTTATACATGACCCGAGTGGTCTTCAAATGGCTCATTTTGAGCGTCATCGTTCTGCCTGTGCTGAATCGCTGAGAGAGGCCCGTTCACATCGCCACCAGCAACGGTACAACTGCCTCAGTGCCATGGTGTCGATGTAGATGACTTCTTGGTGCGCCTTTGCCCCCTCCGGCCAAGGTTACTCATCTGGCGTATGTGGCGCTGCGTTTCGGACCATACGGAATAACAGGGTAAACTTCTGCTCGCTTGCAGAAGCTGTCGGTGACGAGTACTAGGGGTCGCCAAGGTTGCTCCAGCCAAGGACGTGCCATGGCCCTCGTTTTTGATGATTCTCCGCGACACGACGTGGTGGGTGCTTTTCCGCACCAGCGGACTGGCGTTGACCGCGTGACTGAGGCATTCGCCTTTGATGATATCCTGTTGGTCCCGGAATATTCGACGGTTCTGCCGACCGAAGTTGACACCACCACGCGGCTCACACGCGCAATTTCGCTCAACATCCCGCTGATTTCAGCGGCCATGGATACCGTCACTGAGGCGAAAATGGCGATTGCCATGGCGCAGCAGGGGGGAATAGGCGTGATCCACAAGAACCTCTCAATTTCCGAACAAGCTGAGCAGGTCCGGTTGGTAAAAAAATTTGAAAGTGGAATGGTTGTCAATCCACTCACAATTTATCCGGACCAAACATTAGCTGAAGCCCAAGCCCTAATGGCCGCGCATGGTATTTCCGGCGTGCCTGTCGTCGAACGTAAAACGAACCGCTTGGTTGGCATCTTGACGCATCGCGATGTGCGTTTCGCAACTGACCCAAATTCGCGCGTTTCAGAACTGATGACGCACGAAAATCTTATTACGGCGCCCGCCGACGTGGCCCCCGAAACAGCAAAGCATCTGCTGCACAAGTACCGGATAGAGAAGCTTTTGGTGGTTGACGAGGAATTTCGCTGTATTGGTCTAATCACCGTAAAGGACATGGATAAGGCCGAGGCGCACCCACTCGCTAACAAGGACGAACTTGGTCGCTTGCGTGTTGCGGCCGCGACGGGTGTTGGTGAGGACGGTTTTGCTCGTGCTGAAGCACTGATTTCTGCGGGCGCCGATGTCGTCGTCGTTGATACCGCTCATGGCCATTCTGAAGGTGTCCTGCGAGCCGTCGCCCGCGTAAGGGAAATTTCGAACGCGGTACAAATTATTGCGGGCAATGTCGCCACACCGGAAGGCGCAAGCGCTCTTATTTCGGCCGGGGCGGATGCCATCAAGATCGGGATCGGGCCTGGCAGCATTTGTACAACCCGTGTGGTGGCCGGTGTCGGCGTGCCGCAATTCTCCGCGGTGCTAGAGACAGCAGCGGCATGCCGTGACGCTAACGTTCCTGCTATTGCCGATGGGGGTATCCGGACGTCCGGTGACATGGTCAAAGCGATTGCAGCCGGAGCGGATTGCGTCATGATTGGTTCGTTGCTGGCCGGAACGGATGAAGCGCCCGGGGAGGTATTTCTGTATCAAGGACGGTCGTACAAATCGTATCGCGGGATGGGCAGCCTCGGTGCGATGGCGCGTGGCTCGGCGGATAGGTATTTCCAGCAGGATATAACGGATGCTCTCAAGCTCGTTCCCGAAGGGATCGAGGGCAGGGTGGCTTACAAGGGAGCAATGGCTGCCGTGGTGCATCAGCTCGTCGGCGGGTTGCGAGCTGGCATGGGATATACTGGATCAGCTTCTATCGAAGCCTTGAAGAGCACTACGCGGTTTCGTCGGGCAACCGTCGCAGGCTTACGAGAAAGCCATGTCCACGATGTTGCGATCACGCGCGAAGCCCCGAACTACCGGCAGGATTAGAGTCTGATGACTTCTGCCGGGCGTTTGCAGGCGGCAATTGAACTGCTTGGCTCGATTGAGATTGACCGGCGTCCGGCCGACGCGGTCGCTAACGAATTTTTTCGGGCTCGCAGGTTCATTGGCGCTGGAGATCGGCGGGAAATCAGCGAGAACGTTTGGTCTGTGATTCGAACGCGCTACCGCCTCGACTGGTGGCTGAATCGGGTTGGCGCGGCAGCAACGCCGCGCCTGCTAGTTTTTGCGTTGTGGATTCTGAGTGGCTCCAGTACAAACCGGGTCGCTGCGACTTGCGGCAGCTCGCGATTCGGACCGCCTGCACTTGAAGATGATGAACGTCGGGCATTGGCACAACTCGACCAGCATACGCTCAATCATCCAACGATGAGCGACAATGTGCGGTTGGAAATCCCTGATTTTGTTGAGCCTCTTTTCCGGGCACATTTTGGTGACAGACTTGACGACGAGTGCGTTGCACTGATGCAACAAGCGCCTACTGATCTTCGAGTTAATTTATTGAAAACAACGCGCGCGGCAGCCCTCTCTGCCTTGAAAGAAGAAGGATTTGACGTCGAGCCTACCGAATTAAGTCCTTGGGGATTAAGGCTTTTTGGTCGCCAGAATGTTAGCCGGTCGCGCCTGTTTCGCGATGGTTTGTTTGAGATTCAGGACGAAGGTAGTCAACTCGTAGCACTGCTAGCCCGCGCGAAGCCTGGGATGCGTGTTATTGATTATTGTGCTGGCGCCGGCGGTAAGACTTTGGCTCTTGCGATGACTATGAATAATCATGGTCGGATTACCGCGTGCGACGTTTCAGAGCATCGATTGAATGGGGCAATAAAGAGGTTGCGTCGTGCAAATGTTCACAATGTCGAGCGGCATCTGCTGGTAACGGGAGATAAAAGGTTAAAACGCCAGGAGAAGAAGTGTGACCTTGTTCTGGTCGATGCACCCTGCACCGGAACCGGCACGTGGCGACGGAATCCGGACGCGAGGTTACGGCTCACCACGGTGGATCTTGCGGAACTTGTGGCGAAGCAGGCATCAATTCTCGATTCAGCTCAACGCTTAGTCAGGCCGGGGGGGGCGCTTGTATACGCCACTTGTTCGCTATTGACTGAGGAGGGAGAGGAACAGATTTCAGCGTTTTTGGAACGCTACCCCGAGTTTCAACTGGTGAAGATCGCAGAGATGCAGACCGCCGATCTAAACGGAGATGCGTTGCGGCTGACGCCCGCGCGTAATAACACGGATGGCTTCTTTTGTTGCCGAATGGAGCGGAAGAAATGATTGTACTTCGCCGGGCGATGCCCGACGACGCACACGGTATTGCCGGCGTGCACGTCGCAAGCTGGCGGGCGACATATCCGGGCATGGTGCCAGACCATGTCCTTACCGGCTTGTCGGTTCACAGGCTGACCAGCTTCTATAGACGGATGATCCGGTCCGGTGGCGTGGTCCATGTCGCTGTTGATTCCTTGCCGGAGCATATCGAAATAGCTGAAGCCGGACGACGTGTTATCGGCTTTGTCACGGCGCGCCGTACCCAGACTCTGCTTGCGGATAGCGAGATCGAAACGCTTTATCTGCTCGACGACTATTGCAATCGTGGGTATGGTCGCCTGCTGGTTCAAGCTGCTGCCGGTGATTTGGCCGCAAAAGGTACGAGATCACTTGTGGTCTGGGTGTTGTCAGCCAATCCTTCCCGCTGGTTTTATGCCAGGCTTGGCGGAAGACTCGCTGCTGATGACACTATTTTGGTCGGTGGGGTCGAAACGCGGCGTACGGCGTTCGTATGGAATCCTATCAGCCGGCTTGTTGGACTGTCATAAAGTAGTAACATAATGTTAACATAGACTTTGTCGCAGAGCCAGAATGTCAGCGGCAGCGTTTTGAGTTTTCTGCGCGCAGTGAGGTATCCTCGAGGTACGAGTGGCTGCGGCCGCGGCGGCATTTGCCACCAGATGTTGCGCCCCGAAGTGAGCATGTTAACTCGGCATAACGTTGGCCATAATCGTGACCGACTGCTGGCTCCGAGTTTGCGAGGAAAATATTCATTTCTTTCGGCGGTTGACCTTACCACGCTGCGCCAATTCGACGACAGGCCATCACCATAAAATTGACCTCCTCCCTCCCACGGTCGGAAGTGAGTGGTGCGGGGAGCACGTACGAGTAAGCCATGCGATCTCGATATGTCCTAGCGAAAGCGGAGTTTCAGATTGCGCAGTGCAAGGCGCGAGATCAGAGTAGCTAACGAAGAGTGACCGCTGAGATGTCATCATCGAGAGTGCAGTGACGCCTTGGCCAGCCGCTCCATCTTTTCTTCAGGAAAATCATGTAATCGTATGCACGGGGCGAGCGCCGCACATTGCCTTGATGCAGAAATAATAGGTTTGAAATGTTCTTGACAACATCAGCACAGCACCTCATTGATTGACTTGTTGCGCCTCTCGTAATGATGGTGACGGCTTCGTGATTGGGGCCGCCTCGCTAGGTAGGTTCGCTTGGTGCGCCAAAAGATTGGTCCGCGGGCGAAGGACGGAGGGCGCGAGTGGTGCAACGCGAGAAGAGACGTCGTGCGGCGGTGGATACTGGAGAGATCGGGGCGCGAGCCGAAGGTGTTCAAACGGTTGTTAGCGTTACTCGGAGAACGTGTCGGGAAAAGCAGCCGGGCGGTGTTGGCTGCCGTTGCCGGCCTTGATTTGCTAGGCGCGACGCTCTGTCAAGCTATCGAAGATGTTGCGTTCTTTTGGCGCGGGCGATGGCGATTATCGCAGTCCATTGGGACCGCACAACGAGTGATGTTGCTCTTGGCTTATGGCGGTTTGCACAGTAATGGGAATAAGCTGGGCCACCAGAGACCGCAGCGGTCGGCCGGAAACGCCAGAAAAGATGAGGGTGACGGCACGCTCAGTGGCTGTCAGGCTGCGTGTCCCGACCATGCCGGAGGAATAGGTTGCCTATCGCACCTTTCCTCCCTCTTCCACATAAAGACTTACCAGCTAGGAGAAGATCGGATAGGTCGTTCTGAGAGGGCTCGTAGGGAAGCGCAAGTTGCTAAATCTCAAAAAAGCCTCCAGTCTAACATGAAAGAGCAACCACGATCATATCCGGTGAACCAGCATCTTGCGGGCGGAAAAGATGACGATGAGAGTCCGCCCGTGAAGCAGCGTCAATATCGTTGCATGGACAGAGTTGATCCGGAATCGCTCGGGTATGTCAATACGAGGATGGCAGCGTATCCAGCGGGTGAGGATGGGTGCTTCGTGGTGGCTTATCATTTCGTTAGTGACGCACGTTTGGGAGTAGGGGCACGCTCAGGGTGAATTGGAATACATTGGAGAGGAGGCGGTAGGATGACGGAAATGACGGCAAGTGAAGCGTTCGTGGAAACGCTTGTAGCGCACAATGTTAAGGTCGTGTTCGGAATCGTCGGTTCGGCTTTTATGGATCCTCTCGACTTGTTTCCTGCGGCGGGAATTCGTTTCATTCCTACCGTCCATGAGCAGGGGGCGGCACATATGGAAGACGGGTATGCGAGGATTTCTGGACGGCACGGTGTCTGTGTCGCGCAGAACGGTCCTGGAATCACAAATTTTGTGACGGGAATTGCGGCGGCCTACTGGGCGCATAGCCCCGTTATTGCGATTACGCCCGAGGCTGGGACGATGTTGACAGGGTTAGGAGGATTCCAGGAGACTGAGCAGCTGCCGATTTTTTCGAAAATCACAAAATATCAGGGGCATGTGAACAATCCGCGCCGTATAGCCGAAATCACGGCCCGCTGCTTTGATCGCGCGCTGCTTGATCTGGGGCCGGCTCAACTCAATATTCCACGCGATTATTTTTACGCTGTTGACGATTATGAAATTCCGAAGCCAAATCGGATCGAACGGGGGAGTGGTGGGCGCGACAGTCTAGCTACTGCAGCGCAATTGCTTGCGAATGCTAAATTCCCGGTGATTATCGCGGGGGGAGGAGTTATTTCTGCAGATGGCGGCGAGGCGTGCGTTGCGTTAGCCGAGCGGATTGGTGCGCCGGTTGCGACAAGCTATCTTCATAACGACACCTTCCCAGCTAGTCATCCGCTGTGGGCGGGACCATTGGGCTATCAGGGTTCAAAGGCAGCGATGAGGCTGATTGCGCGGGCGGATGTCGTGCTGGCACTGGGTACCCGGCTTGGGCCGTTCGGGACTTTACCTCAGCATGGTCTGGATTATTGGCCACGGAATGCGAAGATCATTCAGGTTGATGCAGACCCCGGTATGCTTGGTTTGGTCAAGAAAATAGAGGTTGGACTATGCGGTGATGCGCGTGAGGTGGCGGTGGCGATAGCTGAAGCATTAGCCAATCACATGCTTGCGGGGGATGCGTCACGTCAAGAACGGTTCGCGATGATTCAAAACGAAAAAGTCGAGTGGGAAGAGGAGCTTCGCCAATGGACATGTGAGACCGACCCATTCAGTCGTGAGGTTGGTGAAGGAGCTGTTGGCATGCACCCACGGCAGATGCTGCGGGCAATGGAAACGGCGTTGCCGCATGACGTTATTGTTTCAACAGACATCGGTAATATTTGTTCGGTGTCAAACAGCTATTTGCGCTTCGAGCGCCCGCGCAGCATGCTAGCTGCAATGAGCTTTGGTAACTGTGGCTATGCGTTTCCTGTCGCGATTGGAGCCAAGGTTTCGGCTCCTGATCGGCCGGTCGTCGCGTACGTCGGAGACGGTGCCTGGACCATGAGTTTTGGAGAGATACTGACCGCTCTTCGAGAAGACATCCCAGTCACGGCGGTTGTTTTCAATAACGGCCAATGGGGGGCTGAGAAAAAAAATCAGGTTGACTTCTACAATCGCAGATTTGTTGGGACCGATCTTAAGAATCCGAGTTTTGCTGAAATCGCACGCTCTATGGGTGCAGAAGGTCACGTAATCAAGGACCTTTCAGATGTTAGTGATGCGCTGGCCGAGGCATGTCGTGCCCAACGCGATGGCAAAACGACGGTTTTAGAGATGTTGGTTACGAAGGAACTTGGTGATCCGTTCCGGCGCGATGCGTTGTCGAAACCAAAGAGGCTTCTCCGCAAGTACGCTCACTATTCCGTGCCGTGACAGCCACATTGTTGCAGGCTGCACAACGTTTTCCGGTCAAGCCTCCAAGGCCCTGTTTGGAAGATACAGGGCGACGAAAGGATCGTAGACGATCCTTTCTTACGGAGAAACCTGGCCCTCGCGGGCGGTAAGCATTTCGGTGATTACCCGTCGCGTAGCATCGCGCCAGTTAGGTAAGTCTATTCCAAAGTGTTGTCTTAGCTTGGTGCAATCAAGACGCGAGTCGGCTGGACGCTGCGCTGGAGTCGGCCAGTCGGCGGATGTAATCGGAAGGAGTTTTGGCCTTACTTCACCATGCGCTTCCGCCACGTTAAAGATCTGCTTGGCAAATTCATGCCAAGTTGCATCGCCTCGGTTGGCGACGTGAAAAATTCCGCGGTCTGAGTCACGCCAGCCACGCCGCCGCAGGATGTCGACGATGTGCAGAACGGCAGATGCCAAGTCGATAGCAGCGGTTGGCGTACCACGCTGGTCGGCGACAATACTTAGTTGAGGCGCGCTTCGTGCTGCCTGAATCATCGTACGGGCAAAATTCCTGTGACCGGCGGAGAACAGCCAGGCTGTGCGGATAACGATGGCGCGTGCGTCGGATTGGAGTACTGCGCGTTCTCCCGCCTCTTTGCTTGCTCCGTATACACCAAGTGGCGCCACTGCGTCGGTCTCGACGTAAGGGATGCCTTTTGTGCCATCAAAAACGTAGTCAGTTGAGATATGGATCAGGGGGATCATGGCGCGCGCGCATAACGCAGCAAGGATTGCAGGTCCATTCCGATTGGCGCGATACGCGGCTTCGATATTGCGTTCGGCAGCGTTTACATCGGTCCATGCGGCGGCATTGAGCACGAGTGAGGGCTTCGTTCGGAAGAAGTGGCTCTCGACTGTGTCAGGCTTGTCGAAATTAAGCACTGACCTGTCGGAAGCTACATACTGCAGGCCGGCTGCCGCGGCACAGGTCACTAACGCTGTGCCGAGTTGCCCGGTGGAACCTGTGATCAATATCGGACGGTCGCTCATTTCAGAAACTGAAATAATCGTGCAACTCGGCTAGCCGGGGCATTATGGCATCTTTTTCGGAGAGGAAGGCCATCTCAGGTGTTATCGGCCAAGGTATGGCGAGGTCAGGGTCGTTCCAAATGACGCCGCGTTCTGCCAGCCGGTCATAGTGGGACGTTACCTTGTAAAATACTTCCGTATCGTATGCGAGGGTGCAGAAACCATGCAAGAAGCCTTCTGGAATCCAGAGTTGTGCCCCATTTTCTGCCGACAGTTCGGCCGCAGCAAATTGACCGTAGTGCGCTGATCCTCGCCTGATATCGACAGCAACATCCCAGATGGCACCGCGCACGCAGCGCACAAGCTTGCCCTGCACGTACGGATGCACTTGACAATGCAAGCCGCGGATTGTTCCAAGCTTGTGCGAGTAAGAGTGGTTGTCCTGCACGAAGTGGCGTACAAGGCCCGCTCTGGCAAGGCATGCTTCATTCCATGTTTCGCTGAACCAGCCGCGGCTGTCTGTAAAACGGGCTGGGGTAATCATCAAGACGTCGGGGATGGCTAGCGGTTTGATTTGCACGACAGTACTCTAAACTTGATTGGATTTCGGTGAAACAGTAGGTCGGTTCAGCATCGTGGATCTTCGCTGCCCATCAAAATAATCAGTCAGGGCAGGACATCGCTAGTCGTGTAACCCATCCGCAATTTCTGCCATGATTCGACCAAGTTCCGTCTTGCCCAACTGGAGGGCACGCCGGCGCAGTGTGGCTGCATCGATGTACCCCATCCGGTAAGCGACTTCTTCCGGGCATCCGACGAGATTGCCTTGCCGCACCTGAATCGTCTGGACGAAAGTTGCCGCCTGCAGCAACGAGTCGGGAGTGCCCGCATCGAGCCAGGCGGTGCCACGTCCGAGCCGCTCGACATTTAGCGAGTCTTCTCTAAGGTAACGCCGATTGAGGTCGGTGATTTCAAGCTCCCCTCGGGGGGATGGTTTTATCGCATGGGCGAACTCGGTTACCCGCTCATCGTAAAAATAGAGGCCGGTTATCGCCCAGTTCGAAGTGGGCGCCACTGGCTTTTCGACGATATCGATGGCGCGACCGTCGGCGTCGAAATAAACGACGCCATAGCGTTCTGGGTCGCGAACCTGGTAGGCGAAAACGGTAGCGCTCTTGGTGCGCTGCGCGCTAGCAAGCAGCATGGCGTATAGGTGATCACCATGGATCAAATTATCTCCCAAGGCAAGAGCGCATGGCTGGCCGTCGATCCAGTTCTCACCAATAATAAATGCCTGCGCGATCCCCTCTGGTCGAGCTTGCGCGGCGTAGGATATGGTGATCCCGAATTGTTCACCTTCACCCAGAAGACGACGGAATTGCGGCAAATCGGCCGGGGTTGAGATCAAGAGGATATCGCGTATCCCGGCCAACAGTAGTGTCGAAAGTGGATAGTACACCATCGGCTTGTCATAGACAGGGAGCAATTGCTTTGATGCAGCCTCAGTTGCGGGATGCAAGCGCGTCCCCGAACCGCCAGCAAGAACTATGCCCTTCCGAATCACAACCGGTCATTCCTTCCTTGTCGCACCGCCGGATGGCGCAAAGGAGCCTTTTACGTCAAGCGCCAATGCCGAGGCGCTGCCCAGAGTACCGCCGCTCCCGAATTTCTTGCCACCATGGCCGGTTATTAAGGTACCACCTGACTGTCTCCGCCAGTCCCGCTCCGAAATCCCGGGTCGGGCGCCAACCAAGCACGTCTTCAGCGTAGGATGGATCGATCTCGTACCGAAAATCGTGGCCTGGACGATCCGTGACAAATTGGATAAGTCGTTCATACGGGCCGCCAGGATCAGGATGCGTTGCATCGAGCAATTGGCAAATCGCTTGTACAACGTCGAGATTGCGGCGCGGCTGTCTCGCCCCAATCGCGTAGGTGGCACCTGGTGCACCGCGCGTAGCGACCACAATCAGAGCTTTCGCATGATCCTCGACGAACACCCAATCGCGAGATTGTAAGCCATCGCCATAAACCGGCAGCGCTTTACCTTCCAATGCGCTGATTATGGTCAAAGGGATCAGCTTTTCCGGAAATTGCCAGGGGCCGTAGTTGTTTGTGGTATTGGAAACGAGTGTCGGCAATCCGTAGGTGTGATACCAGGCACGAACCAAATGGTCAGCGGATGCCTTGGTCGCGGAATAAGGACTACGCGGATCATAGGGCGTCAGCTCGGTAAACGGCGGGTCGGAAGGGCTCAGGGCACCGAATACCTCATCGGTGGAAATGTGGTGAAACCGGAACGTAGAGCGATTCGGAGGCGGCAGTTTCCGCCAATAATCTCGGGCAGCTTCCAGCAACCAAAACGTACCGATAATGTTGGTTTCAATGAAATTACGCGGGCTGTCGATTGAGCGATCGACATGGGTCTCGGCCGCTAGGTGCATGACAATATCCGGTTCATGTGTGGAGAACACGGCTTGCAGAGCTGAAAAGTCAACGATATCCGTTGGAATCAATGTATGGCGAGGATGGTGGAGGCAATGCCCCAAAGCGTCTTTGGAAGCAGCGTATGTCAACTTATCGAGTGTTACGACCGTATGGTCCGATTCAGAAATTAGTTGCCTTACAACCGCCGAACCGATGAAGCCACAGCCTCCGGTGATCAAAAATCTCATATAGCATCCTGTTGTTGGCGGCACATCGGAACGACGTATTTAGCAGCTCTCGGTCGTGAATGACGGGTGAGTTGGACTCAGCGCTTCGGCAAAAGCTTAAAGCAGTCCTGTAGCGTTTCGACAATGCGTAGTGGTGCACTGATCTTGTTCTCGGCTACCTGTCGTAAGACCGAAAAGTATCACATGTTTGGAGAATGCCACCTAGAAAGCTGTTCAGGTCAGCGACGCGGGTGGTCGTATCCTAGCGCCGTCAGCCTTCCCAGACTGGTTCATCTATAGTTGAAATCTGCGTCGGTAAATGTTGGCGGAACTATCTGGTTGGCTAATTAGATCACGACAGGCAGAACAAAGCACGACCATGACGCTTTGCGCGTTCAAAACCCTGGCGGCCGCAGATTGAGTCCAAGCTGATTGGCTAATGCTGAAGCAAGAGCGAACATGGGTGCTTCGTCGAATAAGCCGCTCCAGAGGCTGATCGAATGTGGAACTGTTCGTACCGCGGAATCGGGCTCAGTCCGCGTCGCAGCAACGGGATGAGTGCTTCGCTCGCTGGGGTCGATAAAATATGCGGGCAAGGATAGGCAAGGGTGGCCAGTAAAATTTGTCGCGCATAGCATTGGTCCAGCAAGCGAGGGGCCGATAAGAACGTCGATATCACGAAAGAGATAGTCCATCGCCACCATTGCCTGTCGGCGTAGCCGGTCGAGCTGTACATGATCCACTGCTGAAAGAAAGCGCGCTGCCCGGAATTGGTTGGGCCAGTCAGTAGCCGATTGCGAGGTCAGAAGATCGTCTCGGTTACTCAGTGTTAGATCCTCGAAATGTGCTGCAGCTTCGGCCATCAGGATCGACACGAGGCTTTCATAAGGTAGCGGTGCGCGCTCCCGCTCGATGAGACAGACGCCCAGTGCTTTGCATTGATCAAGTATCGCCTTGTCATGGGGCCTTGCGCCGTCCGCTACAAAATCAGCCGCGACATAGCCAACCCGGAGTGTGCGCGGATCGGCGCCGCAGTTTCCTGAGAAGGGTACGTCGCAACTGGAGACGTCTGCGTCGTCACCACCGTTAATTACAGTCAGAATCAGGGCTGCATCGTGGGCTGTACGCGTGATTAAGCCGATCTTATCAAGGCTGGGGCATAACGCCATTGTGCCGGTGCGACTGACGCGGCTGAATGTCGGCCGGAAGCCTACCGCGCCACAGCGCGTGGATGGGAGAATAATGGATCCGTAGGTTTCAGTGCCAAGTGAAAAGCTGCATAGGCCGGCTGCTGTCGCTGCCGCGGACCCGGCGGATGAACCGGACGACCCTTCTTCCGGATTCCAAGGGTTTCGTGTTTGCCCACCATACCAGAGATCGCCATGGGCAAGTGCACCTACAGAAGACTTGCCGAGCAGGATAGCGCCAGCGTCGTGAAGGCGCTGAACGACGACGGCATTGCGTGTTGGGATTCTTCCACGATAAGGTTCGGCGCCCCAATCCGTGATCAAACCTTCCGTGTCGATGATGTCCTTACAGGCGTAGGGAATTCCGTGCAACGGGCCAGCAAACGTGCCATCCGTCGCACGTCTGTCGAGAGCATCGGCGCGTTCAAGCGCGTGGTCATTGAGCCGCGCGTAGCATCGCAATAACTCACCGTATCGCGAGCTGCGATTCAAGTAAATTTCGGTTAAGCGGCGCGCCGTGAGCTGATGGTTCCTAATCCAGCCGATCTGGGCAGCAATAGGCGCGAATGCGATTTCCTCGTCGCCCTCTGGTGGTGGCCACTCCAACGAAGGTATGTGCAAGGAGGGGCGATTTCTAACGACGAAGCCTTGCAAGCGCGGCGAAAACACTGTCGCTGGCGAAGCGTCCGCATCGATCGTGTGGTGCCGCCGGGCTAAGGCGAGGACGATTTGTTTGGCGAGCATAGGGGCCATCAATGGCCGCTCGCTTCGAGAATAATGTACACCGAGAATCTTTTCTGCGGCCATAATCTCTTCGTCGGTAATCATGTGATTCAATTGGTCGGCCAAATCGTCCTCCGCTTCAAAATACATCATGTATCAATGCGCCTGAACGGGTGCCAGCACGCGGGCGGTCCTCATTTTTCTGTACAACAATTAGCAGAGCTCGAACCTGATACGGACAATCGCCCAATCGAAGACTGTAAAAAATTAGAAATATCGAGGCAAAAAATCTGCTTTTTGGCCTGTTCCAGCATTGCTTTCCGGCTTGGCGTTAGGTGCCGGGAATTGGTGTTCGACGAGGCAAGTCAGCATATTGCTATGATAAATTTTTACTCATCGTTTTCGTTGAAGCCGACGGCTATTCGATTAAAACCGCTACGTGCCCTTTCTCTCCGGCATATGCGAGATAGGTATAGCGCTGGCGTGAGAGGGCAATGAATTCCTGAAAGGCCTTGTGTTCATGCTGACGCCATCCAGGATAATTGAAGTATTCATCGAAAACAATCACTGTTCCAGAAACAATACGCGGCCCAAGTAGTTCGAAAATCGTTCGAGTCGACGAGTAGATATCGCAATCTACGTGGATAAGTGCGGCGTTTTTATCGGTCGTTGCCAAAAAAGCTGGGAGTGTGGCGTCAAACAAGCCAACATGAAGGGCGACGTTTTTGGGCACTTTCGGTAGTTTGCCATTGCGATCAAATGCCCCACGAATTTCTGCCGTTCCAGCCCAATCCTCTGGTAGTCCACGGAATGAGTCGAAGCCGTGTACGTCACGCGATGTTGCCTGTCCGAGGCATGTGATCGAGAGGCCTTTCTCTACACCGAACTCCAAGACCAGACCGTCGGCTGGCGCCCGAGCTAACGCGAAGCGGAGTAGATCGAACCGATCACGCCGCATTGTCGCGGTTTGCATATGCGCGAGAATATACTCGATTGCCTCACGCTTGGCGTGTAATCGAAGGTCGATTGCTAGATCGTTGGCGTACCAGGTATGCAGGATTTTCCGATAGGCGCGGCCAAGCAAGCCAGAACGCAGACCACGGGAAAGAATCGCCATTATCGTTTACCGCCCGATCAGGTTTTAAAGAGGAGGTGCAACGCCTGCCGCCTCCAGGGCAGTACGCTGTCGTATGTCGAGTGCTGTTGCATCAAAGTCCACGACCGTCTCCTGGAACAGGCTCTGCCAGTTAAGTTTGGCGCCGAGACGCATAAAGACCGAACCGAGCCCGATTGCAGAGCGGTCCATCAACACAAATTCGCGTGGTGGCCTGACGCCGCCCGTGCGCTTCAAGCCCTCGTGTACTTTCTCGGCGATGCTGCGGCCGAACGTAACGTCGTTAGTTTCTTGAATTCGTCGTGCGCGATCCTGCATCAGTGGCTCGTACAGGAAGCGCGCCCATTGGTTAAGTACGTCCAGCTTTTCTTTTGTGAGGTCGGTAAATCCCCAGATCGTGTAAGCATGATGTGCCCGCTCGTCGTTGCCATCACGGATCGCTTCAAAGAGTTCAATGACTCCCGCAACAAAACTTGAGTGAAAGACGCGAATAGATCCGAAATCCAGAAGGTTTATGCCGCCACTGAGGCTAATCTGGTAATTGCCAAGGTGCGGATCACCGTGAATAATCCCATACCGGTAAAATGGTACGTACCAAGCGCGGAACAGCGCGCGAGCGACGCGGTTTCGGCTTTCTTGGTCAGGATCTGTGGCGAGCCATTTTTGCACCGATGTGCCATCGAGCCAGCTCATCGTCAGTAGCCGTTTAGTGCTGAATTCTGGAATTGGTGCAGGCGTGACAATGTCGTATTGGTTGGCGAGCATGACTCTGTACAGTCTTAACTGTGCTGCCTCGCGTTGATAGTCGAGTTCCTCGCGGAGCCGGGTCGCGAGCTCGATATAGATATCATCGTGATGAATAGCGTTGTCTATTCGCTTGTATACGGCCATCGCCAGCTTAAGTTGTCTTAGGTCAGCCTCGACCGTGCTGACCATGTCTGGATACTGCAGCTTGCAAGCAACTTCCCTCCCATCGAGAAGCCGGGCGCGGTGAACCTGACCTAGGCTTGCGGCTGCTGCCGCGTCGCGTCCAAAATCGAGGAATTTCTTTTCCCAGTCAGAACCAAGTTCCGTCGTCATTCGTCTGCGTACAAAAGGCCACCCCATTGCAGGTGCGTTGGCCTGCAGTTGCGCGAGCTCTCTCGCGTATTCATCTGGAAGCGCGTCGGGAATGGTCGTAAGGATCTGTGCAACCTTCATCATCGGCCCTTTGAGTCCGCCGATGATTGCTTTCAGATCTTCAGCATGACGTGCCCGGTCGGTACTGATACCGAACACACGCTGACCGGCGATCCGGGCAGCGATGCCCGTTACTGCACCAGATGTCCGTGCAAGGCGCCGAATTTCGCCTAAAATAGTACTGTTGTCCTCTGCCTGTTCGGCCATACCTTAAATATCCAGTCCATGGTTTAATGAATCAATTTGATCAAGGCCACGTACCTAGAACGGGGGGTTGGCAGGATGCGTGCCAGAAACACTGCAGCAACTCGCGATTCCATTGCGTCTGCCCTGCGCGTAGCCTGCTCGGCCAAGCAGTAAGACCTCCCCCCCGAGGCGCCAATGACACAGGCGCCCTGATACACTTGGTGGACCGTGCTTACAAGGCAGTCGCCGAACGCATCGGCATGGAATGCATCGGCATGCACTTAAAACGGCGAGGGCGGCGTGTGCGATATTTGACATCGGAACTATCAAGTTCACGTAGGTGATAAATGGATTCAGACCCATTGCCTTTCGTGGTTGATCTGGCATGATCGCAGCATGTCGCTGCTATCCCTCCTCAAGCAGTTCCCGGATGACGAGGCGTGCTGGGCGCATCTTGAAGCGCTGCGCTGGCCGTCTGGTCCGGTCTGCCCCAAATGCGGCAGCATCGACAACGCGCACAAAGTCGGACGGGCGCACTACCTGCAATGCAACCCTTGCGGTGCGAAGTTCAAGGTAACCCACGGAACGGCGCTGGAAGGCACGCACTTGCCGATGCGGTCGTGGTTCACGGCGCTCTATCTCATCGCGGCCAGCAGCAAAGGCATCTCGTCGGTCAAGCTGGGCAAACATCTCGGCGTTGGCCAGAAGACAGCGTGGTTCCTCGGCTAGCGCATCCGCCGCATGATGGAGGACAAGGACGGCCTGCTGAACGGCATCGTTGAGGCTGACGAAATCTATCTCGGCGGCAAGGCGAGCAAGA
>DAIDMG010000049.1 GCA_027449105.1 Acidiphilium sp.
GGACATACACCATAATATTAGGCCCGACTGGATTAAAGACACCTGGTTCCAGAAGCAACGCCGCCACCCTGTCACGGATCTGCATCTCGTACCGGCTGAATGCACCCAGGCTCGCCGGAACCAGCCAGACGTTGAGCACCATACATGCAGCAAATGTCAGAAATGCCAGTGCTAGGGCAGGCCGGGCGATCATTAAATCCGAACAACCGGCAGCCCGCATCACGGTAAGTTCCCGGTCAGCTGATAGCCGCGAGTACACGAAGAGGATGATGATGAAGCACGTAATCGGCAGAACGACAGCAATAAAGCTTGGCAGCAGGAGCCCGGTCAGATGAAAAAATACGATCGGCGACAAGCTATGCTGGATCATTAGCTGTACGAACCGCAAGGATTGCGTCATCCAGACCAGCGCCACCAAGCCGCTTGTCACCAGCGCGGTGCCGACCACGAGCTGATGAAAGATATATCGGTCAAGCCAAGTCAGGTTCATCCGTCGAAGCATGTTCCGGGTTTTGGCCGGGCCTGATACCGATGGCAAGCCGGACAACGTGAATCACGCTCGTTCGCAACGACGGCGCCCCTATTACTTTAACATTCTTCCGACACTTATTGCTTTTTTTTGCGAAAAGGCACCCTCCTGTTATCATGCACGTTTTTGGTACCTTTGTCGTCTTATAAGGGCCGCCGCTTGGCAACTACAAGCGCTCAGAGGACACCCAGACTTCGGCGCGCTGCCTCGATTAACGAACGCATTCTGCGGACAGCGTCGAGGAGGCCTATGAACATTGCTTCGCCCACTAAAAAATGGCCAATATTTAACTCGCGAAGCTGGGGGATCGCTGCAATCGATCCGACGTTGGCAAAATTGAGGCCATGGCCGGCGTGCACCTCAACCCCCAATTCATGCGCCCGACCAGCTGCTGCACGGAGGCGATCAAGCTCGCCGTCCTTGCCGCCTGCGTAAGCGCCGGTGTGAAGTTCCAGGGCGGGAACGCCCAGCGACACTGCAGACTCAATCTGTTCCAGCTCTGGGTCCACAAAGACGGCCACGCGAATACCTTCCCCCTGGAGACGATCGATCAGGGGCTTCAGCACTGCAATTTGCCCGACGACGTCAAGCCCGCCTTCGGTGGTCAGTTCTGCGCGGCGCTCGGGCACGAGACAGCAGGCATAGGGGCGGATCATGCAGGCAAGGTCGTTCATCTCCTCCGTCGGTGCCATTTCCATGTTCAGCGGCACCGGCAGGCTACGGGCTCGTTTAATATCATCCTCGTTAATATGCCGACGGTCTTCGCGCAGGTGCATAGTAATGAGGTCAGCACCCGCTTCGATTGCCAGCTGCGCAGCCTTAATCGGGTCGGGATGCGTTCCTCCACGCAGATTCCGTATGGATGCAACATGGTCAACATTAACCCCGAGCCTGACAAAGCTCATTTGCGCCGCTCCCGAAGCGTGCCGGCCAAGCGAATGGCGGCGATCAAACTCCCGGGCATAGCACAACCCAACCCAGCAATATCAAAAGCAGTGCCATGATCAGGCGATGTACGGACGATCGGAAGGCCGAGAGTGATGTTTACACTATTGTCCACGTCAATGGTCTTCAGCGGGATTAAGGCCTGATCGTGATACATGCACAATGCGACATCGTACGTTGCACGTGAGGCTGCAGTAAACATTGTGTCGGGAGGCAATGGCCCGCAAGCGTCGATCCCCATTGCACGTAAGCCGCTTACGGCGGGCGTTATTATCCATTCTTCCTCGTCGCCAAGCGACCCGGATTCACCAGCATGAGGATTCAAGCCCGCTATGGCGATACGAGGCGCGTGAATCCCGAAATCACGCCTAAGCGAGCAGGCCGCAACCGAACCTGCACCTATAATTGCCTCGGTCGAAAGACTCTCTATCGCCTCGCGAAGGGAAAGGTGAACGGTTACCGGTACCACGCGAAGTTCAGGTCCTAGCAGCATCATCACCGGATTCGTGCAATCAGTCAGGGCCGCAATGAATTCCGTATGACCAGGGTGCCTGAAGCCCGCCTGGTAAAGAACGGATTTGGAAACAGGGTTGGTTACCACGCCTCCTACCTCGTCAAGAAGTGCCAGTTCCACCGACTGTTCAATTGATCGAATGACGGAAGGCGCATTCCGCACGTCAGGTACGCCGAGATGGACACGTTCCGCTAACGGAACAGGAATCACCGGCAACGCTTTGTGGAACACCGCATTGGCTTTAGCTGGCCGGTCGATTATTTCGACGGAACGACAGAATTCAGCAATCCAATCGGGGTCACCCAGCAGGCAGAAAGTCGGACCGGTACGACGCAACTCCTCCCAAGCGGCGGCCGTAATTTCGCCTCCAATACCCGCCGGATCCCCCATTGTCAGTGCGAGTGGTACCATCACGAATGAAACCAATCCTCAACCTGAATTCGGGGCAATTCGAATCCCTCATTGGCCCGTACATACCAGCCTCCGCCGTGCATGCGACCAATCAGGTCAAGCTTGGGGGTATCAATTTGGCAGCGCTTGGCGTCAAGAACCGCATCGTCACGAACATGCAACGCAAGAACTTCACCGACCACGAGGAGACGGTCTTCCGCGAACTCCAGAACTGAGTGGAGACGACATTCCATCGCCGCGGGGCTCTCGGCGATACGGGGAGGGCCAATCTTCGCGGAAGCGATAGTACTCAATTTTGCCTCGGCAAGCTCATTGATTTGCGGCCCAAACTCGATTGCCGTGACGTTCATTGCCATCGCGTTGGCGTGGCCAACGAGATTAACCACGAATTCACCGGTTCGACGAATATTTCCACCTGTGTCCTTGGGATCGCCGGCCGCCCGCGACGCAATACCGATGCAAATAATCGGCGGCCCTGCGCCGAACGCGTTGAAAAATGAGAAAGGCGCAGCGTTCGGGGAACCATCCGGACTCAGGGTAACCACCCAGGCAATTGGTCGGGGAACGATAGTAGATGCCAGCAACTTATACTGATCAACCGGTTTCA
The DNA here is from genome assembly GCA_027449105.1 of Acidiphilium sp. Taxonomy (GTDB): domain Bacteria; phylum Pseudomonadota; class Alphaproteobacteria; order Acetobacterales; family Acetobacteraceae; genus Acidiphilium. The sequence continues at coordinate 3,007 of DAIDMG010000049.1, forward strand.
GATCGGCAAAATCGAACATCATGTTTGCATCATCGCCGCTATCACAACCCCTGTCCATGGGCGCGCAATCGGCAATTAAGGGCCCGCGGCGGCAATCAAGCAACTGCCCCAAAGCGTCCAAATGGCTTGGCCGCCACGACCACATGTCATACGATAATGCAAAACGCGCTTCCGGTACCGCTATGAAAACTGGCATACAACAGACCATCCACGCCGAACTGATTGCGGTCCTCGTCGCGGTTACGGGATCAGTGCCGCGCGTGCTCACGCTGGCCGACGGTAGCGCGCTCCCTGCTGGGCCACTCGAGCTAACCCATCGATCACTACAGGCAGGTGTCAGGGCCTGGGTCGAGCGGCAGACCCATCATCCGCTTGGTTATATCGAGCAGTTGTATACGTTTGCCGACCCAACCCGGGGAGCAACCGTCGCGGGCGATCAGGCAGAGCGCAGTATCTCGATTTCGTACCTCGGTTTGACCCGCGAAATTGCGTCCGGTGGCGACACCGTTTCGTGGCAGGACATCTACCGCTATTTCCCTTGGGAAGATCGCAGATCGGACCCAACACTAATAGAGCGCACGATCCGTGCGGAAATGGGCCGATGGGTTGGCACAAGCGCTGAACGCGCCGCTCGTGTGAATGCGTGTTTTGGTCTTGACGGTTCGCCATGGAATGAAGACCTTGCACTACCCCGCTACGAGTTACTCTATGAGATGGGTCTGGTGCGTGAAGCTGCGCGGGATGGGCAATCCAAGGGTGGCGAATTTATACACGGTGCCATGATGCAGGCCGATCATCGCCGGATCCTGGCCACGGCTCTGAGCCGCCTACGTGCGAAAATCAAATATCGTGCGATCGTCTATGAATTGATGCCGGAAAGCTTTTCCCTTCTGGAACTGCAGCGCTGCGTTGAGGCATTGGCGGGGCAACGGCTTCACAAGTCAAACTTCCGCAGGCTGCTCGCAAGCCAGAATCTTCTGGAAGAAACAGCTCACTACGCACCTGGCGTAGGTCGGCCCGCTAAACTTTTCCGCTTCCGTGCCGCCCTGCTGGCCGAACGCGCAATCGCCGGAACCCGATTACCAATCGCCCGGCCTTGACAGGCTTATACTCATACTTAGTATTATAAATAGCAAGGCGCGAAACACGAACGATGTGAACATCAGCGCTGTTTTTTTAATCTCATTTATACTCAATATGAGTATAATGGAGTCTCAAATGCAGGGTTCGAGTACATCCGCCGACAATTACAAATTCGCTGACCGCGCCTATGCGAGCATTTCCCAGCGAATGCTTCCGGCGGAATGGGCACTAATGCAAGACGACATTGTCGCCATCATGCGGCTAAAGCAGGAGCGGAACGCCATCATTCTCGCACATAACTACCAGACACCGGAAATCTATTACGGTGTCGCGGACATCGTTGGCGATTCACTCGTTCTCGCACGAGAGGCGATGAACGCGGATGCTGCGGTCATTGTCTTGGCGGGCGTTCATTTCATGGCCGAAACCGCAAAACTTCTGAATCCCAGCAAAACCGTGCTGATCCCCGACTCCCGTGCCGGCTGCTCACTCGCCGAAAGTATCACGGCGGCGGATGTCCGAAATCTGCGACTACGTCATCCAGGATTGCCCATAATCGCCTATGTCAACACCTCTGCGGCGGTGAAGGCAGAAGTCGACTATTGCTGCACGTCCGCAAATGCAAAACGCGTCGTCGAGTTTGCGGCCCGCGAGGCCGGCACCGACACGGTCATCATGCTTCCTGACCGTTATCTCGCCGCCAATACCGCGCGCATCACCAGCATAAATATCATTGCCTGGGACGGCGCCTGCGAAGTCCACCAACGCTTTGCGGCAGCGGACATCGCACATGTCCGCGCACAATACGAGAACGTCACCGTGCTCGCCCACCCCGAATGTCCCGAAGACGTCGTCGAAGCTGCCGATTTCTCCGGCTCAACAGCCGCTATGGCGGATTTTATCCGTAAACATCGCCCAACACGTGTGGCACTGATTACAGAATGTTCGATGAGCGATAACGTCGCCGCCGAGGTTCCGGGAACGGAATTCGTGAAGCCTTGTAATCTGTGCCCCCACATGAAGCGAATCACTCTCGGCAATATTCGTCTTGCCCTGGAAACGATGGTTAAAGAGGTTATAATCGAACCTGTAACCGCCTCGCGTGCACGAATTTCGGTCGAGCGGATGCTCGCGATCCCATGAGTTTGACCGAACTTTTCGACCAGCCTGTAATCATTGGCGCCGGCCTTGCCGGACTCGCCGCAGCGCTTTCAGCAGCTCCGAGACCGGTCGTATTACTTACTGCTGGCACTCTAAGCGATGGTGCCGCGAGCCTTTGGTCACAAGGCGGCATCGCAGCCGCAATTGGCGACGACGACGACATCTCGCTCCATATCCAGGACACGATCGCAGCCGGTGACGGTTTGTGCGACGCGGATGCTGTTGCGCGTATTATCTCTCAAGGGCCGGCAGTCATAGCTCAACTGGAGGCCTACGGCGCCCGTTTCGACCGGGATTTGAACGGCGCGTTTACGTTGGGTCTTGAGGCCGCCCATTCACGGCGGCGTATTGCCCACGTTCGCGACCATACCGGTGCGTCCATCACCCACGCGATGGCTCAAGCTGTACGTGACGCTCCACACGTTGCCGTTATGGAACGAACACGTGCGGTTGCCTTGTCAACGCATGCCGGGGCAATAGCCGGGGTTTGGATCGAACAAGGCGGGGCGAGATATTTGCTTCGGACGGGAACCGTCCTGATTGCAACGGGCGGCGCCGCTGGCCTCTATCGCTCAAGCAGCGCGCCCCCGGGGGCAACAGGATCAGGCCTTGCCCTCGCGGCACGCGCAGGCGCCGAGATGCGGGATCTTGAATTTGTTCAGTTCCATCCAACTGGACTCGACGCCCGAATATCGCCGTTACCCTTGATTTCCGAAGCGGTTCGTGGGGAGGGAGCAAAACTGATCGATGAGACAGGCAGACGTTTCACCGATGAGCTGGCGCCTCGGGACATCGTGGCACGCGCGATCCAACGTCATCTTGACGACGGACATCAGGTGTTTCTTGATGCTCGATCAATCGGTTCATACTTCGCAAATCGCTTCCCCTCGATCCATGCTGTGTGCCAAGCGGCCGGCATCGAACCTGCGATGACACCAATCCCGGTCACACCAGTCGCGCATTATCACATGGGTGGAATCGCCGTGGACGTTGCCGGGCGCAGTACTATCGAGGGTTTGTTCGCCGCCGGAGAAGCTGCCTGCACTGGCCTTCACGGCGCCAATCGGCTAGCAAGCAATTCTCTCCTTGAGGCATTTCAGACCGGTCACGATTGTGGACTCATGCTCCGCGACGCCGAAAGCCGGGGTTCGATGGCCGGCACTCGATGTACGGTTTGTGTTCCAAACACGGGCTTCGTGCCCGACCTTATGGATCGGCATCTTTTCGTCCAGCGCAAGCAGGATGGCTTGGCCTCATTAATTGCAGATCTTGTTCCTCACGCACCAGCGAATGATAGTGCCTTGATCGCATTAATGATCGCCGTTGCTGCCCATGATCGCGAAGAAAGTCGCGGGGCCCACACACGCCTTGATTTTCCGGATCGTGACACCGCAGCCAAGCCTTCCTTCCTCACAATGAACACCGCCCTCGCCCGCGCTCATTCGATCCGTGCCCTTGGGATTGCCGCATGATTTCACCTCCCGATCTTTTGCTCGAGCCAATTGTCCGCTCGGCACTAGCCGAAGACCTCGGCCGGGCCGGCGACATTACCACAGATGCCGTAATTCCCGCTGACACCACCGCTCGCGTCGCATTTGCGGTACGTGAACCTGGCACGATCGCGGGCCTTGACTGCGCACGCCTCGCGTTCTCGATCTTGGATCCCAAACTCGATTTCCGTATTGTCGTGCCAGATGGTAGTCGCGTCGGAGCTGGCGATGTAATCGCCACCTGCTCCGGCTCCGCGCGTTCGATCCTGTCTGCTGAACGTGTCGCGCTCAACTTCGTTGCCCAACTTTCGGGAGTTGCATCCGCCACTGCTGGAATCGTGAGGGCGATCTCGCATACGAAAGCCAGGCTGACATGCACGCGGAAAACCGTTCCTGGACTGCGTGCGCTTCAGAAATATGCTGTTCGGACCGGCGGTGGCGTAAGCCACCGTTTTGGTCTCGATGATGCTGTACTAATTAAAGACAACCACATTGCAATCGCGGGAGGGGTCGGCGTAGCAGTGCGCCGTGCAAAGCAAGCCACTGGCCACCTGGTCAAAATCGAATGCGAAGTTGAAACACTGGAGCAGCTCGACGAAGCGCTAGACGCAGGCGTTGACGCCGTCCTTCTCGATAACATGTCAATTCAGACGCTGCGCCAAGCAATGAAACTAATCAAGAACAGGGCGGTTGCCGAAGCGTCAGGCCGCATAACACCTCAGACGGCACCGGAAATTGCGGAGACAGGCGTCGATCTGATCTCGGCAGGCTGGCTCACCCAAAGCGCGCCAGCGTTAGATATTGGCCTTGACTTCGTAGCGTAGTATCGCCCAGCCTCGCGAAAGTTGGAAAGATCCTGTTTATGCCAGTTCTGCAAGCAGGGAAAGCTGGCGAGCTTCAACACCGTGACTGTCAGTGACGGGAATCGGATAGTCGCCACTGAAGCACGCGTCACAAAAGGCTGGTTGTCCAGGATTGCGGCCTGATTTGCCAAGCGCACGATAGAGACCATCCATCGTGATAAACGCGAGACTATCCACGCCGATCAACCTTGCCATTGCTTCAACGTCATTGTGTGCGGCAAGAAGCTTGCTTCGTTCCGGCGTGTCAATGCCATAGAAGCAGGAATGCGTCGTGGGAGGAGAAGAAATCCGCATGTGCACCTCTCGGGCACCAGCAGCTCGGACCATCTCGACGATCTTGGAGGACGTGGTACCGCGCACAATCGAGTCGTCAACCAGAACAACCCTTTTGCCGGCAATAATCGCCCGGTTGGCCGAGTGTTTGAGGCGCACGCCGAGATGCCGTATCTGGTCGGTCGGCTCGATAAATGTACGGCCTACGTAGTGATTTCGAACGATACCGAGCTCGAACGCAATGCCGGCGGCCTCCGCGTAACCCATCGCCGCAGGAACGCCTGAGTCGGGAACTGGCACAACAATATCGGCTTCAGCTGGCGACTCGTGTGCCAGTTCTTGGCCAATACGTTTACGAACAGCATAGACAGAGTTGCCCTCCATCACCGAGTCTGGACGAGCAAAATAAATATATTCAAAAACACAAAATCGTGGCTCGTGGACCGCAAAAGGCTTGAAGCTATGGATGCCGCGATCATCAATAGCGATGATCTCACCCGGCTCAACATCACGGACAAATTCAGCACTAACCGTATCGAGCGCACACGTTTCGGAAGCAAGCACCCAGCCTGGGTTGCTGCCGTCTGCACCCGACAGCCGTCCCAAGATGAGCGGTCGGACGCCCAGTGGATCGCGACACCCGATCAGCATGGTATCGGTCAACGCAACCAACGAGTATGCACCCTCGACTTGTTTCAGTGCATCAATCAAACGGTCTAGGACAGTCGCATAGAGACTGATCGCGATCAAATGAACGAACACCTCGGAATCCGTCGTGGACTGAAACAGGCAGCCTCGTCGTGAAAGAGTGCGTTTTAGGCTATGGGCATTCGTAAGATTGCCATTGTGCCCAACGGCAAAACCACCAAAGGCAAATTCAGCAAATAGTGGCTGAACGTTACGCAGCAGTGTGGCGCCTGTTGTGGAATAGCGGTTATGGCCGATGGCGCGAGCGCCTTGCAGATCCGCAATCACCTTTGCGTCGCTATAGTTGTCACCCACAAGACCCAAACCCTTGTGGGCATGAAACCGGACACCGTCGTGCGTGACAATGCCCGTTGCCTCTTGGCCTCGATGTTGCAACGCGTGAAGTCCTAGCGCGGTAATTGCTGCCGCATCCGCTACATTCCAGACTCCAAAAACGCCGCATTCCTCATGCAGCTTATCGTCGTCGAGACCGTTGATCACATTATCGCCTGTCATCGGTTTACCCTAACTGCCTGCCGGCATGTGACGTCTCTGTGTTGCAGTGCCAACCCCCATAGCGTGCATGGCGGCCCTTCATAGCCGCGCTCGAGGTGGCCAAAACCATACCCTACTGACTCGAGGGCATTGACGATGGAGAAGCTGGCGACTTTGACATTGTAGATGCCGAAGAACCTCCATTGTCCCTAGCCTTTACGTTCACGGCACCCGGGGATATGGCCGCCGGACGGTAAGGCTTGGGCACCAGGCCAATTAACCACGCGGAGCCAGACTCGACATACGGCAAGAATCTACCTTGTGTAACGGCTTGCGGCCATTCCGGCGGCTGCAAAAACATCGATAAAAAGATGAAAATCAGGCAGACAACAAAGCCACCCCGGATCAGCCCGAACAGAAGGCCCAAAGTTCGGTCCAGGCCGGAAAAGACGGACGCATGTACCAACGACGCTACCCAGGCGGCGATGACAGAGAGCATGATAAGGACCACGATGAATACAACACCAATCGCGATAGGCCGGCCAAGTTTCTGATCATGAATCAATCCGACGATCGTAGGCTCAACAGAAGGATAGAAAGCTGCTGCCGCGATAGCCGCTCCTACCCAAGCTGCCAATCCGAGGACTTCGCGCACAAAGCCGCGTGCAAGAGCAAGTAACCCCGAAATTGCAACGATCAGAAGCGTTGCGAGATCCGCCCAAGTCATCCCTAGCCTTCCTTCCCCGTGCCGTCAGAAACCATAGCAACAATCAGGTCCTTGAGGTGGCCAAATTCGGTAAGTGTTATTCCTTCTGGTGGTGGCCGACCATTTCTGTTGGGAGCACCACGCGGCACGCCCGCCGAGTAAAAACCAAGTTTAGCTGCCTCTTTCAGCCGCAATTCAGTCTGCGCAACCAAGCGGAGTTCGCCAGAAAGGCCGATTTCTCCAAAAAAGACCATGCCTGGATCAGTCGGAACGCCACTAGATGCAGAGATCAATGCCGCAGCGATAGCCAGGTCCGCTGCCGGCTCGGCAATCCTCAGCCCGCCTGCTACATTAAGGTAGACGTCATGCCCGCCAAGCTTTAGCCCGCAGCGTGCATCAAGGACAGCGAGCAACATGTTCAGGCGACCAGCATCCCAGCCAACCACCGAGCGGCGGCCCGAACCTGTGCCAGTGGCCGAAAGCAGCGCCTGAATTTCCATGAGCACCGGCCTTGACCCTTCAAGGCCAGCATAAACGGCGGAGCCCGCCACATTCCCGCGCCGCTCTGCAAGGAACAAGGCTGATGGGTTTGCAATCTCAACGAGGCCTTCGCCAGTCATCGCAAAGACACCAATCTCGTCCGTGGCGCCAAACCGATTCTTAGCGCCGCGGAGAATGCGGAACTGGTGGCCTCGATCGCCTTCGAAATGCAGCACGACGTCGACCATGTGCTCAAGAACACGCGGGCCTGCAAGCATACCATCCTTCGTCACATGCCCAACAAGCATGAGCGCGCACCCCCTTGATTTTGCTGCCTGAATCAGCGCAAACGCATTTGCTCGTACTTGTGTGACGCTCCCCGGCGCCGATTCGACGGTGTCGTCCCAGATGGTTTGGATGCTGTCGATAACGATCAATACAGCGTCACGCTCGCGCTCCAAAGCGGTTACAATCTCTGACAGAGCCGTCGCCGAAGCAAGCCCGACTGGCGAATCTGAGAGTCCAAGTCGTTGAGCACGCAGACGGATCTGAGAAACCGACTCTTCGCCCGAAATGTACAGGACACGGCGGCCGGTGCGAGCTAATTTTGCAGCCGCCTGGAGCAGCAGAGTTGATTTGCCAATGCCAGGATCACCGCCAACCAAGATTGCGGATGCCGCCACGATACCGCCACCGAGCACGCGATCGAATTCGGCAATGCCTAACGACACCCGCGACGGCAGCTCAGCCACCCCAGAAAGGCCAACAAAATCGAGCTTATATCCTTGTGAACGATGTCGGGTTCGCGCAGATTCGAAGGTGGCACTTTCGGCGGCTAGTGTATTCCACCCACCGCAGCCGTCACAGCGACCCACCCATTTTGCCGAAACGGCACCACACTCTGCACAGATGTAACGCTGGGCTTGACGGGCCATGCGTTAGCACGACATCGTGGTCATGAGCGATGCCAACCATATTCACGTGCCAGAAATGCGTGTAGAGCCAGGACGGCATCGCTCCCGACCGTCAAAGGAGCCAAGTTGGCCACCGCGTCAGCGCCGGCAACGAGGCGCACCGCACTCGCAGAAGCGGCATCTTCAACTGCCGGAATGACAATTGACCGCGCCCCAGCCGAACGCCAAAGGGCAATCGCCGCAGGAGAGGAGAGACGCGGCAGAACCATCATGAAATCGATCCGGCTAGCCGCAACGACACTCCGATATGCGGCATCAAGCGGTCGTGGAAGCGGGCGCGCTGACCTTTGGGCTGCAAGCTCGTCAAGCGTCGGAACATCCATGAACCCGGAATCTCGAGCAGTCTTTCTCCCGGAACCGGAACCCGCCAGCGTGCAAATGACAACCCCACCTTCAGCCGAAAGCGGTGCGGCATCCGCGGCAACGTCTTCGCCTGAGAATATTGCGGCGTCAGCTTCACCTTGCGCGAATGCCGCAGTCACGGCCGCAGGGTCATTGAGGCCAAAAATCGGCGCGACGGGGACACCAAGTTTGGCCAATCCGAGCAACCCGGCCAGGTCCGGGCTTTCCAGTGAAGCCGCAGCAAACCGGAGAGGTGTCGAGGAAGATAACCGCGCGGTCCCGCCACGAACAACCAGCAATAACGAACCAAGCCCAGCAACGACAGGAATCCAGTCGCCAGGCAAGAAATGCGCACGCGGATCCCCAGTAAGAAAAGCGATCGCCGCCTCGCCCGGCAGCACAGCCGCAGTCATGCCATCAGGCACCACCAATGCCTGAAGTCGGTTTGCAGCAGTGACCCCGTCAAGACCTCCTGTCGGAGCAACCCGCACAGAGGAGTGGCCGCCTAAAAAAGGGTGCAACACCGTAGAAAAGACTCGCGACCACCGATCAATTCGACCACCCGGCGGACCACCGGCAATTATCGTGTAATCCGGCGCGGGTGATGGCGACGAGTGGGCCATCTGGGCCATCGCGCGAGCCCCTGCTAACGGGGGCATACCAAGCGCCGCGAGAAGAGCCCGGCGCCGAATCATCTGGTGGTCCAGCAACTGGGACAACAACCAACGTTCAGGCATCTTGGATTTTTTGCAGGAAGCCGCGTCTTTTTCCCATCAAGACCCGGCAACGAGGGGCGCCACACCATGATCGTTGATACTGCTTGATACCTATGAATCGTATTCAACCAGCGCCTCGAACGGTACATCTAGACGCCTCCTCCCCTCCAAGAACGTGAGTTCTATCAACGCCACCGCAGCCGATACATTTGCGCCTACCTCGCGCAACAATGCGATGCCAGCCGCCATCGTACCGCCGGTGGCCAACAGATCATCAATAACCACTACTCGCTGCCCGGGCTGCACCGCATCTGCCTGCACTTCGATACGATCCGTCCCGTACTCGAGCTGGTAATCAAATCCGACCGTTGCACCAGGAAGCTTACCGCGCTTTCGCAGCATGATGAAGCCGCAACCAAGTTTCAGGGCGAGAGGTGCCGCAAGCAGGAAACCTCGCGATTCGACCCCCGCCAGAAGGTCGGGGTGATAGGCACGAACCCGGCTGGCAAGTCGCCCGACAGTGACCTGCCACGCATCGGCATTATTCAGGAGCGTGGAAATATCGTAGAAAAAGATGCCGGGCTTTGGGAAGTCCGGTATACCTCGAATGTGGTCCTTGAGATCCATTGGATCCGTATAGCGGAGCGGCTAAACGGCGCAAGGCAAGCATCTGGAACGACGCAAAAGAGGCCGGAATGCACTGGCTGACTGACCGCCTCCGATCGACCATTGGTGGCATGAATGCGCCTGCTGTATGGCGGTCAGACGCCTGTCGACCTACGACCCAACAAAACACCACGCAAAGCAAACCGCAAGACGCAAGAAATTGATCGTCATGGAATTTCCGGCACCTCGTTCTGCTTAAAAGAAGAGAGTAAACTGGAGCGGCAGGGAATCAGACAAATGAGGCTCGACGCTTGTTGGCGATTCCGTTAATACAACATGTAGAGGATAAAATGGCTATAGAACGTCGCGACATACTACTTCTTGGGGTGGGACTTGCTGCTGCGAGCGTGACATCCGCTTTTGCGGGTGTAACGGCAAGCCATCGGAATAATCCGTTTGGTATCCGAAGCCTTGGCAACCCAAATGCGGGAAAGAAGATTATCGAATATTTTTCGCTTGGTTGTCCGCATTGCGCCGAGTTCGCGACTCATACTCTGAAGCCAAAGATTGTCCCGTCTTTTATCGACACAGGCAAATTGTACTACGTGTTCCGTGATTTTCCGCTCGATGGCGTCTCGCTAATGGCTGCACAAGTGGCACGTAGCCTTCCTGCGCATGATTATTTTCCGTTTATCGAGATTTTGTTTTCGCACCAACTCGAATGGGCCTATGCGCCAAAGCTTAAGACCAAGAGAGACTATGAAAACGCACTTTTTAAATATGCGGCCCTGGCAGGCATGAGCCGCAATCGCTTCGACGCAGCGATCGCCGACAAAAAACTTTCGAATTTTATTCTTGCAGAACGCCGGAAGGCTGAACAAAAGTATAACGTCGACGCCACCCCGACATTCATCTTTGACGACAAGAAGTATCCGGGAGCGATGGACTTCAAGCAATTCTCGGCGATGATCGGGGAGGGATAGGAACCGTTGGCTGCACGCCTCGCCCAGCTTCGGATTGCCGGATTTAAGAGTTTTGCCGACCCTGTGACGTTGGATATTCTGCCGGGGCTGACCGGCGTGATCGGCCCGAATGGTTGCGGGAAATCGAACATTGTTGAGGCGTTACGCTGGGTGATGGGCGAATCCAGCGCAAAGTCATTGCGTGGCAGTGAGATGGACGACGTTATCTTCGCAGGCACCACGAGTCGTGGATCGCGCAATATCGCCGAGGTGACGCTGCTCATCGCCGATGCAACCGGAGTTGCGCCGGCCCCATTCCAAAACGAGAGCGAAATTGCCATCTCGCGGCAACTGGAGCGCCGTTCCGGCAGCACGTACCGGGTAAATGGCCGCGAGCTGCGGGCACGTGACGTGGCAACACTGTTCGCGGACCTCGGCTCCGGCGCGCGAAGTGCTGGAATCATAAGTCAAAGCCGTGTAGCCGCATTAGTGGAAGCAAAGCCGGAAGAGCGCCGGACCATTCTCGAGGAAGCTGCCGGCGTAGCGGGGTTACACGCTCGGCGGCATGAAGCGGAACTCAAACTCCGAGCAGCTGAGCAGAACCTGGCGCGGGCAGAGGAAGCACGTGTCGATCACGAAAATCGGCTTTCCGAAATTCGTCGGCAGGCGCGGCAAGCCGCCCGGTATCGAAACCTCTCGAGCGCGATCAAGGCAGCGGAGCTGGAATCGATAGCGATCGAACATGCTTTGGCCGCGCGACAACGCGCAACGATGCGGGCAACAGCTGTGCAGGCGCGCGATCATCTAAAGACAACTTTGGGAGCGCAAGAGGTTGCACGGACGGAACTCGAGCGGCGGGACAAAATCCTGGCAGAGTTGCGTGAAACCGAGGCCAAATTCCGGTCTGCTTTGGAGCGCGCCCGCGTGCAGGTGGATCAGGCGGTCGCATCGGTCCGCGCGGCCGAAGCCGCGCGCACCCTCGCTCAGCAGCAGATCGAGCAACTCACCCGCGACTTGGCACATGCGCAGCGGGTCGAGAATGACGCCGCGGGTGCCATTGCCCGTCTTCGCGATGAGACGCTTGTTTTGGATGAAACGCTACGCGAAGCACCCGCATTAATCGTCGCGGTGGAAAAGTCTCTGGAAGAAATAGCCCCCCGCGTCAGAGAGGCAGAAGATAACGTTCGTACTGTCGCGGAAGCGATGGCGCGACATAAGGCAACGGAAGATGTTGCCGAACGTTCGCTCGTCGCAGCTCGCCATGCGGAACAAGAAGCGCGGCGGCGCGTACAGGAGTCGGAATCGACTGTCGAGTCTGCCCGAGGCGCGCTGGTTCCGGAAGCAAGACTGGAAAGCGCTCGTGAATCATTTCTGACAGCTGAGAAGGCATCCGCCGACGCAGCGTCAGTACTGGCCGCTCTCCGTCGGCAGGTGGTGGATACCGAATCGCGGAGGATGTCCGCCCAGATCGCACATGAGGAGGCGCGGCAGGGTGCGGCCAACGCCGAAGCAGCGGCTAGGCGCTTGCTGGCAGAGCATGATGCATTGATGGGATTGCTGGCGCAGCAATTTGGTCGCGATTCCGCACCTATTCTGGATCAGGTGGAGATCACTCCTGGACTAGAAAAAGCCCTCGGAGCCGCGCTCAATGAGGAATTGTCCGCCGGGATCGATCCGGAAGCGTCGCGATATTGGCGGCAATTACCAACTCCTGACGACTTGAAGAATGGCGAGTCAGGCCCTTTACAATCCGCCTCCTCGCCGGCTCTGACACAATGCATCAAGGCGCCTCCCGCCTTGAGACGTGCCCTCGCGCATATCCGACTTCTCGCCGACAATGAAGATGGTGCACAGCTACAGGCACGCTTACGACCCGGCGAAGCATTGGTTCGCCGAGATGGCGCCCTCTGGCGCTGGGATGGCTATACGATACGCCCGGGAGCGCCCAACGAGGCGGCAGCGCGGCTGGAGCAGCGCAACCGACTCGAGATATTACGCCGGGAGCATGACCAAGCGGCTGCAATGGCAGAAAACGCGGCTACGACCCGCCGGCTGGCGCAAGAGGCGGAAACGGCGGCGCGACTTGAGGAACAACGTGTTCATTCGGCGCGTCAGGATGCCGAAAAGCGCGTCGACCAATGCCGAGCTGAAGCTGACTCGGCGCGAAACGTTATAGGAAAGCTTGAGGCCGAGGCCGAGCGTGCTGCCAGCCGTATCGAGTTGCTCATCGAGGTATCCGAGCGCCACAAAATAGAGCTCCGCTCTGCCGAATCACTGCGCCATCAGGCGGAAGCCAAACGTGCGGCAATTGAACCGGCGGAAGCAATGGAAACGGCTTTGGCGGCGGCCCGCCATAATTTTGCGGAAGCGCAACGGACAGAGTCGACAGCACGAATGCATCTTGCGCAGCTCCGCGACAAGGTCGAACGCGCGACGCAACGGCGTACACAGGCTGAACGCGAGTTGGTCGAATGGGGGGACCGACAACACGATGCCACGGGCCGGATCGCCGACTTGCGG
>DAIDMG010000050.1 GCA_027449105.1 Acidiphilium sp.
GCTTCAGAAAGAGTCGTGCTCTCGGCTTCTTTCCGAGAGAGTTTTGCATGTGTTCTAAAAATCCATCAGAAACGGGCACTTGGCGCCTTAAGCTGCAGGTGTTTTGCTGATACCTTGATGCTCCAGCATCGTCTGCAATTCACCAGACTGGAACATTTCTGTTACGATATCACAACCGCCTACAAATTCTCCCTTAATATACAGCTGCGGAATGGTCGGCCAGTTGGAGAACTGTTTGACGCCTTCACGCAGTTCGGCATCTTCCAGAACGTTTGCGGTTTTGAATGTCGCGCCAAGATGCGTAAGAATCTGTACCACCCGCGCCGAGAAACCGCATTGGGGGAACATTGCCGTCCCCTTCATGTACAGCATGACGGGGTTTTCAGAAATTTCACTCTTAATTCTGTCGATGACTTTACTGTTTTCCATTACCAACTCCTGAATGTCCCGGCCCGTTCAATCCGGCACGGAGGTTTGCAAGGCGAGCGCATGGAGCGTGTCGCCCATGCGTCCTTGGAGTGCTCCGTATACCATCTGATGCTGACGGACCCGTGACAGGCCTCGAAAGCGCTCGCTGATCACGGTGGCGGCGTAATGATCCCCATCACCCGCCAAATCTTCCACCGTTACCTTTGCATCTGGCAGTACAGTTTTGATCAACGCCTCTATATCGGCGGCCGACATGGCCATGGTCCGAACCTTTTCCTATGATTCTAGGCGAACCAGTCAGCAAAGAAGTGCTGATTCGCGAGCCTCAACTTGTGGAGGGATATGGCGTCCCCATCGGCGAGTGTCAAATGATCGCCGCCCGTATACCCAAGGAGCACCGCAGGAACCCCCGAAGTCTTTGCTTGGTCAAGGATATCGCGAGCATTAGCCGTGGAAACGATGTAGCAGGCTTGATCCTCGCCGAACCAAAATGCATGCATCGGCATGTGTTTTGGTTGGGGCAGAAGCCTGACGCCAGTATTGCCCGCGAGGGCCATTTCCGCGATCGCCACCAAAATGCCGCCGTCCGACACGTCGTGGCATGATTGTACTTTGCCTGACAAAATCAGTGTCCGCACGAAATTGCCGTGGCGACGCTCAGCAGCGTAATCGATCGGCGGTGGGGCACCATCTTCGCGACCAAGGATTTCTCGGAGCCAGAGCGATTGGCCGAGTTCGCCACGCGGCGCACCAACCAGAAGAAGATCATGATCTGGTTTGACGGCAATACCGACGGCTTTTGCCGCATCATCAATGACGCCTAGGCCACCGATCGCGGGGGTTGGCAGGATACCTTCTCCCGCGGTTTCATTGTACAGCGAAACATTACCGGACACGACTGGGAATTCAAGGCTGCGGCAAGCGCTTCCCAAGCCACGGATTGCGGCAACGAGCTGACCCATGATGAGAGGTTTTTCAGGATTGCCAAAATTTAGATTGTCTGTGACCGCGAGAGGGGTGGCGCCCGTGGCAGTAATATTGCGCCAGGCTTCGGCAACTGCCTGTGAGGCGCCAACTTCAGGATCGGCAAAGCAGTAGCGGGGCGTGCAGTCGGTTGTAAGCGCCAGTGCGCGTCCTGAACCCGGGACGCGAACGATTGCGGCATCGGCTTGGCCAGGACGCTTGATGGTTTGGCCTCCTATAGTGCTGTCATACTGATCCCAGATCCAGTTTTTGGCAGCAAGGTCGCCGCAGCCGAGCAACGTAAGTAATGCAGGGATGATTCCAACAGGATCCTCGACACTTTCAAGAGAAGCCGGTTTTTTGGGTTCGGTATACGGGCGCTTATAGAGCGGCGCGTGGTCGGCTAGGGGCTGCAGGGGGATGTCGGCCTCGGTGCGCCCTTGATGACGCACCACGATGCGCCCACTGTCAGTGATGCGGCCAATGACCGCAAAGTCGAGTTCCCACTTTTCGAATATAGTGCGTGCCATCGCTTCATGGGTGGGTTTGAGAACCAGTAACATTCGCTCTTGGCTCTCTGAAAGCATCATTTCATAGGCGCTCATGTTTGGCTCGCGCTGGGGAACGTGGTCCAAGTCAAGTTCAATTCCAACTCCTCCCTTGCCGGCCATCTCGACGGAAGAAGAGGTGAGACCTGCTGCACCCATGTCCTGGATCGCAATGATTGCATCGGTTGCCATGAGTTCGAGGCATGCCTCGATCAACAATTTTTCAATAAAGGGATCACCGACCTGCACCGTTGGCCGTTTTTCTTCGGTGTCCGCCGCGAATTCAGCTGACGCCATCGTCGCGCCGTGAATTCCATCCCGGCCTGTCTTGGAGCCAACGTAGACGACGGGATTTCCGATTCCAGCAGCGGAGGACAGGAAGATCCTATTTTTGTCCGCGATTCCCACCGTCATCGCGTTCACGAGTGGATTGCCATTGTAAGAGGGATGAAAATTGGTTTCACCACCTACGGTGGGGACTCCAACGCAATTACCGTAACTTCCGATTCCACGAACAATCCCATCAACCAAGCTTTTGGTGATACCGAGAGAAGGGTCGCCAAAGCGCAAGGCGTTGAGGTTGGCAATGGGCCGAGCGCCCATTGTGAATACATCGCGAAGAATTCCTTCAACGCCAGTGGCAGCCCCCTGATAAGGCTCGATAAAGCTAGGATGATTGTGGCTTTCCATCTTGAAAATGGCTGCGAGGCCGTCGCCAATATCGACTACACCAGCGTTTTCACCTGGACCATGGATTACCCACGGTGCCTGAGTCGGCAGAGTTTTTAGCCAGTACCGTGACGACTTATAAGAACAGTGCTCGGACCACATGACCGAGAAAATGCCGAGCTCTGTCAGGGTAGGCATTCGTTCCATGATGGTCAGCGTACGATCGTATTCCTCGTCAGACAGCCCGAAGCGGCGAGCGAGCTGGGCGTTAGACGGTTGGTCCATATCAGTTGGTTCCACCAATAGTATTGAGGGAGTCGAAGAGCGGTTTGCCGTCTGTGCCGCCTAAGAGCGGATCGACGAGATTTTCTGGATGTGGCATCAGGCCAAGAACGCGGAGATTCGAAGAAAAAACGCCAGCAATGTTCCGAGCCGAACCGTTCAGGTTAGCGTCGTTGGAGATGTTACCGTCGGCATCGCAGTAACGAAATGCGACGAGATTTTCTCCTTCAAGACGATCAAGAGTTTCCTTGTCAGCATAATAATTGCCATCGCCGTGAGCCATTGGAGCTCGAAAGACATCATGGCGGCGAAAATGCGCTGTGAATACGGAGTCGTTTCGCTCGACATAGAGATGGCAATCCATTGAGAGAAACCGTAGTCCGACGTTGCGGAGCAATGCGCCGGGGAGCAATTGTGCTTCGGTAAGAATCTGAAACCCATTACAGATCCCTAAGACGTAACCGCCCCGCGATGCATGTTCGGCGACGGCGCGCATCACCGGCGAGTGGGCCGCCATGGCACCGCAACGCAAATAATCTCCGTATGAGAAACCCCCAGGAATTACCACGAGATCCAAGCCCTGCAGTTCAGTTTCGCGGTGCCAAATTGTGGCCGGCTTACGTCCAAGACTCGCTTCAAGTGCGATTGCGATATCACGCTCGCGATTGATGCCGGGGAACAAGATGATGCCAGCGCGCATGGTTCACTCCTATGCGGCTAGGTCTTGCCGCGCATTGGTTCTTGTTGCAACTGGATACGTCGCTTGCTTTAACTCTGCTGGTCTGTATCATGATCGTAGCAAGGGTCAGTTAACCGCGTTTTTCCACTGCCGCCCCACACCCACCAACCCGGATAGGCGAAGGATTTTGCTGCTTCAGTGGCTTCTTTGGCGGAGCGGAACAATCCGAAGCAGGTGGCTCCCGAACCACTCATTCTGGCCAGCAGACAGTTCTGATTCATCCTTAGGGCGGCTAGCACGTCGGCGATGATCGGCGCCAACACGACTGCGGGAGCTTCGAGATCGTTGGAAAGGCAAGAAAGGTCCTTAGCCATTGATTCGGCAGTAAACCAGACTGAGCTCAGCCGCGCTGGGGGGGAAAAAGGCCCGCAGCGAGCCTGAAAAATAGCTTGCGTTGAAACGTGTAAGCCGGGATTGACAAGGACAATCCCTATGTCAGGTAGCTTCGGTGCCTCGGTCAGAATGTCCCCGATTCCGGCCATGCGGGCTGGTTCGCTCAGCACACATACCGGAACGTCGGCGCCAAGTTTAAGAGGCAGATCTGTGGGTATAGCCTCTGCGAAATGGCGTGCGAGGAGGCGTAAGGTTGCAGCTGCGTCCGCCGAGCCACCACCGATACCGGACGAGACAGGAAGGGCTTTATGCAGCGAAAATGAACAAGCTGCCACTCGACCTGTTGCCTTGCTGAAAAGACGGGCAGCTTGAACAATGAGATTTTGGTCTGTGTTCAGGCCAGAGGCAAACGGGCCGCTCACATGCAGTGATAGCTTGGGCGCAGCGTCCATTCGGAGCAAATCACCGACCGGTGGAAAAATCGCAAGGCTATCTAGGGTATGATAGCCGTCCCTCCTTCGTCCAGTGACGTGAAGAAACAAATTAACCTTGGCACGGGCGAACTCGGCAGCGACCATGATGGATATCAGATGCCGCTCGGAATGGAATCGTGTTTCAAGGCCGCCTCGATTTTTGCACGTTCGCGAGGATCCGGATGAAGTGCCAGCGTACGCCGCCACTGGTAAAGACCGGCCAGATGGTTGCCAGCAGCATCAAAGATTTCAGCAAGGTGGGCGTTGACCTCAGGGTCATCGGGCGCGTGCTCGGCTGCTTTGATTTGCACGGCCAGCGCATCGGCGATCATCCCTCGCTTGAGCAGGATATACCCAAGACTGTCCAGAATCTGTCCATCTTCCGGTGAAGTCTGCACAGCTTGCTGTACAAGTTTTTGCGCACCGCGGAGATCCTCGCCGCGAATTGCTTCTGAGTATCCGAGGTAATTGAGCACATCTGCCTGGTCTGGCGCGAGCGCGAGCGCCCGGTGAAGATCAGCCTTTGCTGCGGGCCAATTGTCCAGCTTGTCTTCGGTGATTGCACGCCCAAAATAGAGTCTCCAGGCCGATTCGGGGCGATTTGGCCCAAAAGTGCCGATGGCCTTGGTGTAAAGCTCTTTTGCTTCGCTGTATCGTTTGGCGTTGCTCGCGATGTCGGCGGCAAGCTCGAGTGGGGCCGCGTCTTGTGGTGCGGCGATCGCGATGGCGAGCAAATCCGGTAACATACCAAGCCCCGAGTCGAAGTCTGCGGCCAAGGCGGCGCGACGCATCACGGCAATTGGATACAGGGAATCAGTGGAAGGTATCGATCTGAGAAGGCGTTCGGCCAAAGGTATGTTGCCTGTTTCCTCAGCGATGCTGGCTCGCAGCAAGATGGCCGGACTCAGGTGCGGATCTAGCGTCAAGGCTTCGTCGAGCAAAACCAGTTGCGCCAACGGATAAGCGATTTGATCTGGACTCCTGAGTTCGCCGGCAACTTGGAACTCCGCCAACGCGACGCCAGCGAGCGGAGTTGTGATAATAGGATTGGCAAGATTCCTTTTCAGACTATTGATGGCGACGTTCAGGGCCGGGTGATCCGTCGCGGCTCTTGTAATGATCTCCTCAGCGCGAGCATTATTACCTTGTCTTGCTTGCCAACTCGCGAGAACTTGGGCCAATATCAGATTGGATTGACCTCCATCTTGCTCTGCTAAACGGTAATATTTTGCGGCTTGTGCGTCGCGGCCGGCAAGATCGGCGATTAGCGCCGCGTGCAGCGCATAAATAGAGCCGAATGGGAATGTGTCAGTTAGGGGATAAAGCACGCTTATGGCTCGATCCGTGTGGCCACTCGCTTCATCGCTCCAAGCAATTAGGAGCGGGCGTAGCAGACCAAGCGGGCCATGGAGAGCAATGCCGGCAAATTTTGCTCTTGCTGCGGAGTATGTTCCGTTAAGAATCGCGTAATCTCCGAGCATCATTGCACCGAGGGAGCTTTCGGGTAGCCGGCGGGCGAGGGTATATCGATCCGGGCTGTCCGCAATCAGGCTAGCAACGAAACTTCGCGCGAGCAGCGCACGATCGTTTGGGTTCTGTTGGAGTGCTGCGATGAAATAATGAGCTGCCGCCCGCTGGTGGCCAGATCGATCAGCGTATTGGCCTGCCAACAGGTCGCCGTAAAGAGCCCCCCGCGAAGCATGATGGCTACCTACGGCTCTGTCCGTGGCAGCCCAATGCGAAGCAACCGCGACGCAGGGGAACAGCAACAAGAGCACGAGTGTGGTGAGTCCGGATATCGAAAAGCTTCGGGCGTGGGTCTGGTTGTTCCTCATGGCTTGCCCCTAAGTAAGCAGGCTTCTCTAGACGGTCAAACGACGGCAGGCGGTCATGTTTGCCTTGTCGCTTGCCTAGCACGGAGCTATCGTCCGGAGGCAATGCCAGCTCACGACCATGGCCAGGAGGGGTTTGTCGCCGAAACCGCCGGAATTCATGTCCGGGTTCAAGTGTTCTTTTTGGAAGATCAGTCGCACCCCGAAGACCGGCATTTCTTGTGGGCGTACCGAATCAGGATCGAGAATCGGGGAAGTGCCACTGTCCAGCTAATGCGGCGTGCCTGGGAAATCACTGACGGTTCGGGGCAGGTTCAACATGTCCACGGTGCAGGCGTTGTAGGTGAGCAACCGGTTCTAGACCCGGGCGACGTGTTCGAATACACGTCGGGGACGCCGTTAAAGACACCTACCGGCTTCATGCGAGGCATCTATATTATGGTTGCTGTCGACAGTGGCGAGTCATTTGACGTCGCGATCCCGGCCTTTAGTTTGGACAGCCCTTACCAGACGGGTCGATTGCACTGACGTGGCTTCGCCTGCCAGCCATGGGTTGTGTGCTCCAAGCGGACCACACATATGCACATCGTTTTGTCGTCCGAGCGAATACAGCGCTCGAAGTTTAACTGCAATGGAGACGTTGGTGAATATCAATATTCCAACCAGCAAATTGGCTCATGATGTCGGAGCTAAACGGCCCAGCCGTTCCGAGGCTGAGGCCGCGGTCCGGACGTTGATCCGCTGGGCTGGCGACGATCCCGACCGAGAAGGTTTGCATGAAACGCCGGCACGGGTTGCAAAAGCATACGGAGAATTTTACGCGGGTTATGCAGAAGATCCTGTTGCGATCCTGGCGCGCACTTTCGAAGAGATCGAGGGGTACGATGAGATCGTCCTGTTGCGTGATATTCGGGTCGAGAGCCATTGCGAGCATCATATGGTTCCGATAATCGGAGTGGCACACGTCGCGTATTTACCGGATCGCCGAGTCGTGGGCATCAGTAAGCTGGCACGCATTGTCGACTCTTATGCGAGACGATTGCAGCTGCAGGAGAAACTAACGGCGCAGATCGCCAACACGATTAATGAGGTGTTGCAACCACGAGGAGTAGCAGTTGTAATAGAAGCGAACCATGAGTGTATGTCAACGCGGGGCGTCCATAAGACCGGGGTTTCGATGGTTACTAGTCGCATGTTGGGTGCATTTCGTCACGACCCGTCTACGCGGCGTGAGTTTCTATCAATGATCTCAAATGGAGGGCGCGCGACGATCGATGGATAGCGCGAGGTTTTGACGGAAACACGATGAGAGCCTTAGCATACACTTTCATTCAACTTTAAATTTAAATGGCGAAATACTGATTATAAGAGATATTCTATCCAGAGGCCATGCTCAGACGGCGTGTTACCTGGGAGGCGCCGATGAGTGGGAGCAGCAGTGCGAGTTCCGGGCCGTGAGTATCGCCGGTCAGGGCTAGGCGGAGCGGCTGGTACAGGTTTCTACCGTGGACACCGGTATGTTGCGCAATGGCGCCTGTCCAGGATTTCCACGTCGTTTCATCCCACGGTTCGGGAGGTAGCAATTCCCGGGCTGCCTGAAGAACGTCACGGGATTCGGTAAGGTCAGGTATTTCAATGTCACCTTGAACGACCTCCCACCAATGTCGAGCTTCGGACAACAGGTCAAGGTTGCCCCGTACGGCGTTCCAAAACGTCTCGGTGGCTCCGCGAGGCAGCCGATCCGCGACATCATTGAAACGAAGCCTATGAACGAATTTGCGATTTAGGGCGAGCAATTGCCGAGGGTCGAAACGCGGCGCCCCGCGGGAAAATTCTGCCAGATTGAAACTAGCAGCCAGTTCTGCAAGCGTCAGAGGTTCAGGATCTCGCCGGGAACCGACACGTGCAAGATACGCCGCAATGGCGCCAGCTTCGATTCCGTCGCGTCGAAGTGCCCGAAGCGAGACGCTACCCGAGCGTTTTGACAGCTTTTCGCCTTTCACATCCAAAACCAACGGTAAATGGGCGAAGGCAGGTTGTGGAGCATGCGGCGCAAGTGCATGCCGGAGGTCAATCTGGACGGCAGTATTGGTAACGTGATCCTCGCCACGGATGATCTCGCTAATACCAAGATCAAGGTCGTCGACAACCGACGTGAAAGTATAGAGCGGCGTACTATCAGCCCGGATCAGCACAGGGTCCGATAATGTATTCAACCGAACCTCGCGGGGGCCAAGTACAAGATCTTGCCATGTGACGGTGCCATCTGACAGCTTGAAGCGCCAATATGGTTTTTTGCCCCCAGCTTCGGCTGCTTCGCGTTGTTCGCGCGTCAGGGAAAGCATTGCGCGGTCATATATTGGGGGCAATTTGTGCTTTGTACGCAGTGCCCGCTTAGCCGCTAGTTCGTCTTCCGTTTCAAAACAGGGGTAAAGTCGGCCAGAAGACTTTAATGCTTCGGCAGCCTCGGCGTAACGGCTCATGCGGCTGGATTGCTTAACCTTCTGATCCCAGTCAATGCCGAGCCAATGGAGGTCTTGCTCGATGGCAGCCTCATATTCCGGACGCGACCGTTCGGAGTCAGTGTCGTCGATCCGGAGGAGAAACGTTCCACCGTTGGCGCGAGCGGAAAGGAAATTTAGCACAGCGAGCCGGGCATTGCCGGCGTGCAGGTACCCGGTTGGCGAGGGGGCGAAGCGGACATGAGTCATGCCTGGCTAGTAGCACGGCTTGCATGCAAATCACGAGTGGCCGACTGATAAAATCCTGCCCTATATGCTGTCGAGTCGAAATGAGGTGACTGTGAGCATTGCAGCCGAGCTACACCCTCGGTCGGCCAGGTCGATGGCGATGGCCGTACTGATTGGTATCAGTATCTGTCATATGCTGAATGACATGCTGCAGGTGTTGTTACCGGCAGTCTATCCGTTGTTGAAAGGAGGCTTTCATCTCAATTTTGCCCAGATCGGACTGATTACTCTAGTGTATCAGGCCACCGGGTCCCTTTTTCAGCCGCTAATCGGTATCTCCACCGATGCCAAACCCAAGCCGGCTCTGCTGCCGACCGGTATGGCGTTCAGCATGAGCGGGATCATTATCGTGGCAATGGCGCAGTCTTACTCTCGCCTGTTGATCGGTGCCGCTATGCTTGGTGTCGGGTCCGCGATTTTCCACCCAGAATCATCCAGAATCGTCCGTCTCGCGTCTGGCGGGCGTTTCGGGTTTGCTCAGTCAGTCTTTCAGGTGGGTGGAAGTTTTGGCCAGTCGCTTGGCCCTCTGCTTGCAGCTTTTTTTATCCTGCCTCGCGGTCGCGAGAGCATGGCGTGGTTTTCTATCATCGCCATGGGTGCCATTGCACTCCTTAGCGCGCTGACTGTGTGGTCTCATAGGCATGTCGATGCCGGTTCGCGTTTTCGCCACCATGAAAGAACGCGAGACGAGCTGCCAAGAAGGCATGTTGTGATCGCGTTGACATTGCTCGCCACGTTAGTGATGTCGAAGTTTTTCTATCTGGCCAGCATTAATTCATACTATATTTTTTATTTGATGCAGCGGTTCCACCTTCCGGTTTACTCCGCACAACTTGCGTTGTTTGTGTTTCTCGCGGCTGCCGCCGTGGGGACTATGGCAGGTGGGCCAATTGGCGATAGGATTGGGCGGCGAGCGGTTATCCAGGTGTCAGTTCTGGGCGTTTTACCGTTTACCTTGGTCCTACCTTATGTCGATCTGGAGGTGACTATTGTCTTGAGTGTGGTAATCGGCCTCATTCTGTCCTCCGCGTTTGCAGCAATCGTGGTCTACGCGACAGAGCTGATGCCACACCGCATCGGTGCGGTGTCGGGTCTATTTTTCGGTCTGGCATTTGGAATGGCTGGGGTAGGAGCGGCTGGGCTTGGTCTGGTCGCCGACTGGAGCAGCATTACCATGGTCTACAGAATTTGTGCATTTCTGCCAGTTTTTGGCCTTGCAGCGCTTTTTTTGCCCGAGCCACCGCGTGCGATTTCACCGGTGGCATTTGATGCTGTCGCAGAGTAGGTGTTGGTTATCCGGCCCTCCCCAGTGGCAGGATATGGAGGAGTAGATTGGATGACGGTGACGGCGCGGCGTGCGACAGTGGATTTGCTTCCTGAGGAACCAACTCAAGCACGGCGGTTCGGGAAGGCGCGGGGCGCTCAAGCCGGCGCGCTGCTGGAGGATTACGTAGAGTTGATTGCGGATTTGCTGGCGATTAATGGCGAGGCAAGATTGATCGACATCGCGCGACGGCTCGGCGTCTCGCATCCGACGGTTACCAAGAGCATTGCCCGACTGAAACGCGAAGGCTTGGTCACATCACGGCCTTATCGGGGTGTCTTCTTGACGGAGGCTGGACGCATCATGGCTGAACGGGTACGTGCCCGACATCGTCTCGTTGTTCAGGTTCTTCAGGCAATCGGCGTTCCGCCGGAGACGGCCGAGGCGGATGCTGAGGGGATCGAGCATCATGTGTCGGACGTCAGCTTGCACGCTTTTGCTCGTTTTTTGAAGGGGCTCGAAGGGTAGGAAAAACGTCACCAAGACGGTCACCAGTTTCCGCGTCTTCGCCGAAAATCGAGATACGGTTTCTGCCCCCGGCCTTTGCAGCATAAAGGGCAGCATCGGCATTACGATAAAGGCCACTTTCGTCTGAGCCATGAAAAGGCCAAATCGCGATACCGATGCTAGCACTTATCGGAACTGTTCTTCCATCGACGACGCAGCCTTTGTCAATGGCGGCGATGATACGCTGCCCAACCTCGGCAATGAATCGGATTTCTTGCGACTGCAACAGAATTGCAAATTCATCCCCTCCAATCCTCGCCACGAGATCACCTTCCCGGACACAGTGTTGGAGACGGCGCGCAACGACCTCGAGTACTTGATCTCCAGCCGGGTGACCAAGTGAGTCATTGACCTCCTTGAAACGATCGAGATCGATCAACATCAGCGCAAATGGCATAGAGCCGCTTGGCTTCGTATGGTCACGCAGCGCGCGCTTGAACTGGTGACGGTTGAGCAGCTTCGTGACCGAGTCAAAATTTGCGAGGAATTCAAGCTCTCGGCGCGCCACGACGGCATCCGTCCGATCAGAAAGGTAGCCCTGATAGCCGGCGAAGCCACCGAAAACGTCCCGGATCGGCTGTCCGGTTATCGACCAAAAGCGGATGCCTGACACAGAGCGGACCGAAACCAAAAGCTCTCGGAAAACATCGCCGGAAGTTATTTTCGAAAGGAGGGTCTCGGATGACGTGGTGTTTGGGCTGTTGGCAACGAACCGTCGTATTAGTTCTGGGAACGAAAGGAGAGCGATCCCACCGGATGGATCGAGTCCATGGAGCATGTTGCGGAGGCTCGGCGACATGTTGCTGAAATTCATTTGCCCGTCGATGGCCCAAAGGTAATTTTTGCTCTCCTCGGCGAATTCATTGAGAAGAATCGAAATTGTTTCTGCCTGTCTGCGGTTTTCAATGGTTGAAAGCGACTTCTGGAAAACCATGCGGTCCATTGATAGACAGCTGAGGAACGTCAACACCGCGTATATGGTCATAAAGATAAGCAGTGTCGATTTATACGTATAGTCAATAGAATAAAGGGTCGTGTATCCGCAAATAACTAAGGGGATCCAGATGCACATCGCAAATTTGAAAGGAGGACTCACGATTGTCATTGACAAAAGAGCAATTTCTGTCGCGTATATTATACCTATACTGTATTCTGACGCCGATTGACTGGAAAAGAAGACAAGAAGAGACCATGCCTATCCGCTTTTCACACACAGCCACTATGGGGAGTGTCATCGCCCAAGCGGTTTCCACGGCCTTCCCGATACGGGAGACAGCTTGGTCCTTGGTCAGACCAAGGCGGCGCATACAGTCACACGCCATTGAGATAGCGGCGATAAGCGTCAATGCATCGGCGGCGTCTGTGGGAAGGTTTGTATCGTTAGAAACGGTGATGTCGATCATGTTAAGTCCTCACAATATCTAGTAGGTGGGTGCATTAAACGGATAGGCACGGATTAAACATCAACTGCCTCGATTGGGTACAAGAAAGTCCGGTTGCGGCCGAACCTTTTCATCGGCATCACCGGTATAAACCCCTCCAACGATACAAAGAGTCGTTCAGTTGACGATAACTCTTACCTAAGGAACACCAACACGGCTCCGCCGCTAAAGATCAAGACACCGCCAAGTAAGACAGGCCAACCCGGAGCATGACCGAAACCAACCCAATTGACGATTTGCGCAACAATAAAGAACAGCACGACGTAGGTCCCAAGAATACGCCCAAAATCCCAGGGACCAAGATTGATAAGCGTACCATACGCGGCGAGAACGGCTGTGCCCGCGAGCAGCCGTGCGACTCGTGTCGTACCAGCCGCATGAAGGCCGGTCCGCATTAGCGCGTCGCCACCAACCTCCAAAAAGGCCGCCAGTAAGAGCAAGGAAAGAATAGCTACAGAACTAGCCACGTGTTTCATGTGCCGTCTGCGATCAGCAAGATATCGAGAGCCGCCTGCAACATATACGACGCAGCCAGAGCATCAACCCGTCCGGCGCGTTTGGCACGAGTTAGGTCAGCTCCAATCATCGCTCGATTTGCTTCAGCCGAAGAGAGACGTTCGTCCATCATCGCAACGGGAAGAGAAACGACGCCCGATATTGCATGAGCCCAATCGCGCGCCGCTTGGGCAGAAGGTCCGAAAGAACCATCCATCAACAGCGGGAGGCCGACCACGATACCTCCCACCCCCTCTTTTGCTGCAATGTCTCGAATCACTGCTGTTGTTTGCGCAAGCTTGCCGCGCTTCATAGAACCGTAGGGAGACGCCAGCCGCCGACAAACATCCGACAAGGCAATTCCAACGACCCGCGAACCGGGGTCAAGCCCGATGAGGCGAGTTTTGCGAGGCAACATCGATAGGAAGTCGGTCAGGTTGAACAGTGTCATGGTCACGTTTATGGTCACGTTTGACTGGAAAGCAAGGAATTCACGATGCCACTTGACCCCGCGACGGTACGCCGGATCGCTAAGCTCGCGCGTATCCACCTCGACGAAGATGAGTTGCCACGCCTGCAAAAGGAATTGAACACGATTCTTGGATATGTCGAACAATTGGCCGAGGTAAATGTTGAAGGGGTGATCCCGCTCTCTGGAGGCTCGGAAACTGCCATGCGGATGCGCGAAGACGTGGTCAGCGATGGTGGTTATCCAGAGAAGATTCTCGCCAATGCGCCCGACCGGATCGGTAATTTCTTTGCAGTGCCAAAAGTGGTGGAATGAAGATGCTTGATTGGACGATCGTGGAGACGTTGGCTGCGCTGGATTCAGCAAAGGTTTCTGCACTTGAATTGACCGAAGCGCATATTACCGCAGTTGGTTCGTTGAACCCGCACCTGAATGCGTTCATTACGATAACACCTGAGATAGCGCGAAAGCAGGCGCACGCGGCCGACGTGGCCCGACGTGCAGGAGCCGCCCCTGCCCTCGCCGGTATTCCTCTCGCTATCAAGGATTTGTTCTGTTCTGAAAATGTACGGACAACCGCGGGATCAAAAATTCTTGGGCCGTTTATACCGCCTTACGAGAGCACTGTGTCTGGCAAGCTCCTTAGCGCTGGCGCAGTGATGCTGGGCAAGGCAAATCTCGATGAATTCGCAATGGGATCTTCAAACATCACCTCGGCTTACGGTCCTGCTATGAATCCTTGGAAACGGGACGACGGTGTCAAACTGGTGCCGGGCGGGTCTTCCGGCGGCTCCGCATCAGCTGTCGCGGCTCGTATTGCGATGGGAGCGACGGGAACCGATACCGGTGGCTCCATTCGCCAACCGGCGTCATTTTGCGGTATCGTCGGTATCAAACCAACCTACGGCCGCTGCTCCCGCTTCGGAATTATCGCCTTTGCTTCATCGCTCGACCAAGCTGGACCGATGGCGCGAAGTGTTGAGGACTGTGCAATACTGCTTGAAATCATGAGCGGTTTTGACCCGAAGGACAGCACGTCGGCTGCCAGGGCGGTCCCCAATTTCCGGGCCGCCTGTGGACGCAACATTGCCGGCATGCGCGTCGGTATTCCACTTGAATACCGTGTCAGCGGTATGGCGCCAGAGATTGAAAAATTGTGGCAAGCAGGGATCGACTGGCTCAAGCAAGAAGGGGCTGAGATCTTCGATGTTTCCCTGCCACACACGAAATATGGATTGCCCGTCTACTACATTGTCGCCCCTGCCGAAGCATCATCGAATCTAGCGCGATACGACGGTGTTAGGTTTGGAGCACGTGTGGAAGGAGAAGACCTTATCGAGCTGTACGAACGTACCCGCGCCGCAGGATTTGGCGCCGAAGTCAAACGCCGAATCATGATCGGTACCTATGTGCTGTCAGAGGGTTACTACGACGCCTACTATCTGAAGGCGCAAAAAGTCCGGTCACTCATCCTACGCGATTTCCGAGAGGCGTTCGCAAATGTTGATGTGCTTCTGACGCCAACAACGCCTTCGGCCGCGTTTGCCGTGGGGGAAAAAATGAACGACCCGGTAACAATGTATCTAAATGACGTATTCACCGTTCCCGCGTCTCTCGCTGGGGTGCCTGCAATGAGTATTCCAGCCGGTCTAGATTCGCGCGGATTGCCGCTGGGACTGCAGGTGATTGGACGTCACTTCGATGAGGAGAGTGTCTTTGCGATAGCGGCGGCGCTCGAACGCGCCGCCGACTTCCGATCTCTTCCCGCGCTGCGCGAAGGAGCGATCCCATGAGCTATACGATCGAAGGTGCAACAGGCCCATGGGAACTGGTCATCGGATTGGAGGTACATGCCCAGATAATTTCCAAATCAAAGTTGTTCAGCGGTGCTGCAACCGATTTTGGTGCCGCAGAAAATAGTCAGGTTAGCTTCATTGATGCGGGTTTTCCCGGGATGCTGCCTGTGATCAACCGCGAATGCGTTACCCAGGCGGTTCGGACCGGATTGGGGCTCGAAGCCCATATTAATCTCGTCTCACGGTTCGATAGAAAGAATTATTTTTACGCGGATCTTCCTCAAGGCTATCAAATAAGCCAGTTTAAACACCCGATCGTCGGCGCCGGCAAAATCGAAATCCGCCTCGAGTCCGGAGATGTAAGAACGATCGCTATCACACGCCTGCATCTCGAACAGGACGCCGGCAAGAGTATGCACGATCAGCACGCAAGCAAGTCGCTCGTGGATCTAAATCGATCGGGCATTGCATTGATGGAAATTGTCAGCGAACCCGACATGCGTAGCCCTGAAGAAGCCGGGGCGTACCTGCGCAAGCTCCGAACTATCGTGCGTTATCTAGGGACTTGCGACG
>DAIDMG010000051.1 GCA_027449105.1 Acidiphilium sp.
CGGGCGCGGGAGCGACCGCGCCTGCGAGACTCCCGTCCATGCCCGAGGAGGAGCGACCGGCTGCACCCGCCGCCGCCGGCACCGGGGCGGTGCCCTCGGAACCGGGTGCGGGCGGTCAGCTCTTGGCCCATAAAGCACCCTTTGCCCCAGTCGATCCCATGAAGTTCATCGAACCCGGCTTCCAAAAGGAGAGTTTTGTCTGGCTCAAGGTCTGCGTGATCAGGCAACCCTAATGCCAGACGGTGAGCTAAATACGCTTCGGCGTTGACGGCTCCCACTGCCGGTTTGCTTGCGAGCATTCGAAAACCGGCATGCGGGGTGCGCATGTCAGGTGCCGTCATGAGGCTGGCGGTTTCGGGATCACCGTCCCAGCCGGCATGAACGGCAAACCTGCTGGATTGATCGCATAGGGAGACTTTGCTTCTTAACCTGAAGCGGGAGAGGCGCATCATAATGTCCGAAATGGCGGCGAGCGGGGCGTCAAGAAAAAGAGAGGCTCCGTCAGAGAAAATAAAAAACTCAGCGAGGTATCGGCCTTGTGGCGTAAGCAAGGCCGACCAAACGGCTCGGCCAGGGGCGACTTGGGTTACGTCATTGGAAACGAGTCCCTGCAGAAATGCCACCCGGTCGGGGCCACTGATCTCGATTACACCGCGTTCGGGGAGATAGGACAGTATTGTCATGGGTTAGGATGTGGCCCCTTGCCCTCTTAACGGCAAGCCGTGCTAGAGCCGGCGGACATGCGTATACTTTTTATTGTTTCTTCTCGTCTGGGTGATGCCGTCATTACTTCCGGCGCTATAGACCGTATCCGGAAGGCTCACGCGAACGCCCGCCTGACTGTCGCCTGTGGTGCTGCGTCAGCCGGTTTGTTTAGCCGGATGCCCAGTCTGGAACGGATGATCGTGTTTGAGAAGCTGGCCTTTGATCGGCACTGGCTTTCTCTATGGTCACGGTTGGTGCGTGATCATTGGCACATAATTGTTGATTTCCGAGGGTCTTTTTTGCCTTTTGTGTTGCGTGCACAGCGCCGAATCATTGTCTATGGTGGACGGCGGCCGGGAAGGCGCTACGAACAGATCGGAGAAGCGTGCGGGTTTGATTCTGCCCCTTTGCCCGTTGTGTGGACCGACGCAGCAGATCAGGCTCGGGCCGAGAATTTGTTGCCGGCGGGGGCAGCCGTTCTGGGCCTTGGTCCGACCGCCAACTGGGAAGGAAAAATTTGGCCAAGCGAGTACTTTGTTGGGTTGGCCAGGCGCCTCGACTTTCAGCGTATCGCAATTTTCGGTGGACCGGGAGAAATCGAACACAGCAGAGCAATGCCCGTTATCAAAAACTTGCCCGGAGCGATCGACTTGGTTGGCCAACTATCCGTACCCGAAGCCGCTGCGTGCCTTAAGCGCTGTGCTATGTTTGTTGGCAATGACTCTGGTTTGATGCATCTTGCTGCAGCTGCAGGGGTGCCCACGCTTGGGTTGTTCGGTCGTTCTCGTGCTGCCGAATACGCCCCTGCTGGGAGATTGGCCCGTTCGGTCGTGGCTCCGGGACCCGAGGGTGAAGCCCCGATGGAGGGGCTCACGGTCGACGAAGTGGTGGCTGCTGCGGAAGAACTGCTCCACCATACGGGGCAGGTGTGAGATGAGAATTGCGCAAGTGATGGCGGGTGCGGCGCACGGTGGCGCCGAACTGTTCTTCGAACGTATGACTATTGCTCTTGCGCGCGCCGGGGAGACCGTGCTGCCGATAATCCGTTCAGAACCGGCAAGGATAGCAAGGCTGCGCCACGCTGGCCTTGCCCCTGTTACCTTGCGCTTCGGGGGGGCGCTTGATTTTTTTACGACGCCCCGTGTGGCGGCGGTATTGCGCGACTTCGCACCGGATGTTGCTATCGCCTGGATGAGCCGCGCCGCCGCTCATGCGCCGCGTGGTGACTGGACGCTGATCGGTCGGCTCGGTGGTTACTACGATCTTAAGTACTTTCGGCGGTGCGACGTTCTGATTGGCAACACACATGGCATCGTTCGTTGGATTGTTGAACAGGGCTTTTCTTCCAATTCCACCTACTACTTGCCCAACTTCGTCGAGGATTTCGCGTTTGCGCGGCCCACTGATCCGGCAGAGCTTGGTGTGCCTTCCGGCACACCAATCGTTCTGGCACTTGGTAGGCTTCATACCGTTAAGGGTTTTGACACTTTGATTCATTCCATGACGCTCGTACCCGAGGCGCACCTCGTAATTGCAGGTGAGGGACCCGAGCGCGCTGCGCTTGGCAGCTTGATTAAGGAACTGGGCATCGCGGCGCGTGTGCACTTGGTTGGGTGGAGACGCGACATCGGGGGGCTTTTGAAAGCAGCGACGGTGTTTGTCTCGTCATCGCGCCATGAACCGCTCGGTAACATGATACTGGAGGCGTTTTCGTCTGCGACACCGGTTGTTGCCGCTGCGGCGGAGGGGCCTCGTGAAATTATCCGCGATGGTGTTGACGGGCTCCTGGTGCCGATTGGCGATGCGAGCGTTATGGCTGACGCAATTACACGATTGATCAGGGACCGGGCGCTTGCGAATGGTGTGGTGGAAGCTGGGCGCGTACGTTACGAAAGTGATTTCGCAGAGCCCGTAGTGGTTTCTGCGTGGCTGTCTCTCTTCCAGAAGCTTGTGCCCTGATGTGCGGAATAGCGGGTCTGGCGCTGAAGCCGGGCGCCCATGTTGGTATCGATACACTACGCATGTTGGACAAAGCACTGGCGCATCGTGGCCCGGACGGATCGGGTATGTATGTTAACGAGCGTGTTGCGTTCGTGCACCGGCGCCTGGCGGTTGTTGATGTTGCCACCGGCGACCAACCCCTGTACGGGGCCAGCTCGACTCTGATTGCCAATGGTGAGATCTATAACAATCCTGAGCTACGAAAATCGCTGCCGGACGCAAATTTTTCGACGTTGAGCGATTGCGAGCCTCCGTTGTTCTTGAACCGGGAAGGAACAGATATTGTACTGACGCTTCGCGGAATGTTCGCTATTGCCCTTGATGATTCCGAACGGGGAGTAGTTTTTCTCTTTCGTGATCCCTTCGGGATCAAACCGCTTTATGTCGGCCAATCGGCGTCCGGATTGGCGTTCGCATCAGAACCACAAGCGCTAATTGCTGCAAAACTCTCTCCTGCGGCGATAGATCCGCAGCGGCTCGTTGAATTATTACATTTGCAGTTCTGTACCGGAACGACAACGGTATTCCCGACAATTTCCCGCTTGCCTCCAGGGTCGACCGTAAGGCTCCGGGATGGCGTTGTTGAAAGCTCCACAATTCACGACCCCATCGAGTTAGGGGATTCTCCGGGTAACGAAGAGGCGGCGTTAGCAAGGCTCGACGCCGTTCTGGCTGAGAGCGTTGAGTTCCACCAGCGCAGCGATGTTCCGTTTGGGATGTTTCTCTCGGGTGGAATCGATTCCGCCACGATTCTTGCCGTCATGGCGCGAATTAATGAACAGAAAGTTCAGGCTTTTACGGCTGGTTTCGATCATCCATCAGTTGCGGATGAGCGTGACGCGGCCGAAAATTGCGCCCGAGCGGTGGGCGCGCGCCACGAGCGGGTAGAAGTGAATGAAAGGATGGTCTGGCGCTATCTTCCGGCGATTGTCAGTGCAATGGACGATCCGGTGGCGGATCCTGCAATTATTCCAACTTGGTTTCTCGCAAAACTTGCACGTAGTTCAGTTAAAGTTGTATTGTCCGGAGAAGGGGGAGACGAACTCTTCGCAGGCTATGGCCGTTATCGTGGCGCTGCACGCCCGTGGCCTTTTGTACGGCCGATGCGCAAAAATAGCCCGTTTGCTGGCCTTGGTGTGCTGAGGAATGAAAACGATCAATGGCGTACAGGCATTGATCGCACTCGTGGCAGAGTAAGCGGAACGAAGTTAACGCGTGCGCAGCGTGAAGATATTGCGGAGTGGCTTCCTAATGATCTCTTACTGAAGCTTGATCGATGCTTGATGACGCATGGTGTCGAGGGCCGTACACCATTTTTAGATCGGGAAGTAGGCCGCTTTGCCTTTTCACTTCCAGACCGGCTGCGTGCGCGGCGGGGGGTAGGGAAATATCTGCTACGTCTCTGGTTAGAGCGACATATGCCAGCGGCTCGACCGTTCGCGCCTAAGCAGGGCTTTGATGTGCCGATCGGGGCGTGGATTGAGGCGCGAAGCGCCAAACTTGGCGATCTCGTCGCGCGAGCGCCCATTGTTGAACAACTGGCGAGACCAGGGACGGTGAAGGAGCTTTTTTCTCACGCGGGGGAAAAGGGCGCGGGTGTTGCTTGCTGGCGTTTGCTGTTTCTTGCCGTGTGGCATGGTCGCTATGCTCTTGGTAGGCCCGCCGACGGCGACGTATTTGATTTCTTGGCGGAGCAAGGGCGATGACCGACCGATATGACCTAATTATCGAAAACGGCACTTTCATCCTTCCAGGAGGCACTGCGGACGTACGAATCGGCACGCGCCATGGCCGGATTGTAACGCTTGACGCTCGGGGAGATGACGCGGAACAGAAAATCGATGCCACAGGGTTGTATGTGTTGCCTGGTTTGATTGATCCGCATGTGCATTTCCGGGACTCAGGCAACGCCGAATTGCCCGAGGTCGAAACGCTTGAAACGGGTACTAGAGGCGCAGTTCTTGGCGGAATCACTGCGGTTTTTGATATGCCAAATACCTCGGTACCGACCACTGATTCGCTTCGACTCAGGGTTAAGCGCGACTCCATTTGCGGCAGGGCGTGGTGCGATGTTGGACTCTACGTTGGCGCGTCCAAGGAGAATGCTGGGTGCTTGGGCGCTCTGGAAGTTGAACCGGGCGTCTGCGCGGTCAAGGTCTTTTCTGGTTCGACAACCGGGGATCTCCTCGTTGAAGACGATGCATCCATTGAACGTGTTATGCGGTCCGGCCGGCGCCGCGTTGCATTTCACGCCGAAGATGAATACCGCTTGCAGGCTCGGCGGCGGCTCTTTGCGCCCGGCCGCGACTTTTCCAAGCACGCGCTATGGCGCGACCCGGAATGCGCGGCGTTAGGGACTCGCCGTATTGTAGCGCTAGCTCGCAAGACGCGCCGACCCGCTCATATCCTACATGTTTCAACTGAAGAAGAGTTTTCGTTTTTGACCGATCATCATGACCTCGTGAGCGTCGAAGTGCTTGTCAACCATCTCACGCAATTTGCACCTGATGCGTATGAGCGCCTCGGGGCTTACGCGGTCATGAATCCCCCCATTCGTGACCGAAATCAGGTCGACGCTGCGTGGCGGGCCGTTGCCGAGGGGCTCGTTGATACGGTTGGATCGGATCATGCACCCCATTCGCATGCCGCAAAGGCAAAAGATTGGCCCGATGTAGCAGCCGGCCTTTCGGGCGTGCAGACGCTTGCGCCGGTCATGTTTGATCAAGTTCAAAAAGGCCGCCTGTCGCTCGGACAGTTAGTCGACCTCATGGCTGCCGGCCCGGCCCGTATCTATGGTGCGGTAGGCAAAGGACGAATCGCGGTTGGCTATGACGCTGATTTCACCATCGTTGATTTGAAAAAGAATCGTAGAATTGAAGACACATGGCTTGTTAGCCCGTGCCGTTGGTCACCATTTGCTGGCGAGCGCGTGACGGGTTGGCCAGCGATGACTATCGTTCGGAGCAACGTCGTGATGCGCGACGATGAGGTGTTAGCTACGCCGATTGGGCAGGTAATGACGTTTCGAAGCTGACGCGAAGGAGATCTCATGAACGGACTTTTAGTTCTTCGTTGAAACGGCTATTCGATGATCATGAGTGAGCCTAATTTTTCTTCCCATTACTCGACACCGTCGGCTTCTGCCGGGCGGTTGATTCTTCGCCCATTCGTTAAGGCGGATTCGGCAGCGTTTCATCACCAGATCAACGATTGGGAGATTTGTCGCCGACTGCCGGAAGCCCCGTTCCCATATCCTTCTGCGCTTGCAGACGACTGGGTGGCGAGCGCCATTGAAGATCATTCGGAACGGACTGCGTTTGAATTCGCTGTGATTGAGCGGGCCACCTCGGCACTGGTCGGTAGCGCAGGTCTGCGGCCAGCACGGCGAGGCAGCACCGCATCCTTGGGGTACTGGATCGGCCGAGCCTTCTGGGGGCAGGGTTATGCACGTGAGGCGGTAGCAGCTTTGATCGACTGGGGGTTTACGGAATTGCCGATCAGCACCGTAACAGCCAACGTCGCCGCGGATAACGTCGCGTCGATCGCCGTGCTACGACGTCTCGGCTTTATCGAAACCGGCATGGGTCATGCAAAATTCATCGGCCGGCCAGGAGAACGGTTGGTAGTGCAGCATTTTTCTTTTTCCAGAGAAAATCACGACCGAGAGTCGAGAAAGGTTGTGGCACCTGCGGCAATCCAAGAGCCCGAGGGAAACATGTTGCTCGTCGCCGCATGCGCTCTTGTAGATCGAGATGGGCGAATTTTGCTGGCCCGGCGGCCTGCTGGAAAAAAGCTTGCCGGCCTTTGGGAGTTTCCGGGGGGTAAGGTGATGCCAGGCGAGCTTCCAGAGTCGGCACTGGTGCGCGAGCTCGATGAGGAGCTGGGAATATGCGTCACTAAATCGGATCTTGCGCCTTTTGTGTTCGCTTCCCACTCCTATTCTGATTTTCATCTTTTAATGCCGTTATTTTTTTGCCGGCGCTGGTCTGGCACACCTGTAGGACGCGAGGGACAGGCATTAGCCTGGGTCGCACCAGAAAGGCTTGACGAATATCCCATGCCGCCAGCGGATCGGCCGCTGATTCCTATGCTTCGCGACTTTCTCTAGCAAGTTCAAGTGAGGCCATGATGAGCGACGGAAATCCAACCGCTGCGATTTTGATCATTGGCAACGAGATTCTTTCAGGCCGCACCCAGGATGCAAATGTACAATTCTTAGCAAGGCAGCTAGCAGCGATTGGTCATCGTCTAGAGGAAGTTCGGGTCGTTCCCGATGTACCTGAGCGGATCATCCAGGCGGTTAACGAATTGCGTGCCTCCTACGATAACGTCTTCACGACGGGCGGTATCGGCCCGACGCATGATGACATCACGAGCGAGTGTGTTGCCGCAGCCTTTGGCTTGCCGTTGGAAAAGCACCCTGCCACATGGAACCTGCTGGCCAACCGCCTCGGCGAAAATTTCAACGCATCCCGACAGAGGATGGCGATGATGCCAAAAGGGGCGAAACCAATAAAGAACGAAATCTCGATTGCCCCAGGATTCTCGATCGGCAATGTTCACGTCATGGCTGGCGTGCCAAACATAATGCAATCGATGTTTTTGTCTCTTGTGTCGGAACTGAAACACGGCATCCCCATTTTGATGTGTGCGGTCCATGGGGTGGGGGTGCGTGAAGGCAGCATTGCCGCAGGACTTGGTGCCATACAGCAAAAATATTCCACCCTCGACCTCGGCTCGTACCCGTTTTACGGGGTAAATGGTTTGGGAGTGGCCATCGTTGCCAAGGGTACCGATCCTGAAGCGCTCGAGGCGGCAATCAGGGAAGCGGGCGCGCTAATTGCAGCGCAAGGGGTGTCGGCGATCCCAGGTGAGCCAGTTTCTTAGGGGAAACGATGGCGGGCGGACGAGTAGTGGGTTGCCGCCATTGTATGGTTTGATTCAGACATCTTTCAGCACTAACGACGCAAGGAAGGCAATCATTCTACCAAAAGCCGATCACTGGCAGGCAAGGCATTCTTCGTAGTTTGTTGTACTTGCAGGTTCTGGTGCCGCAGAAAGCGGTGCCGGAATGCGGGGGATAGTATAACTGTCGTTTAGAATAGAGAGTTTTTCGCTCACCGGGTCGGCGCGCTGGATTGACAGTGAGCGACAATAATAGAGTGATTTCACGCCTCTTTTCCACGCTTGGTAATGAATCTGGTGGAGGTCGCGCTTATGGACGTTTGCAGGAAGAAAAATGTTAACGGACTGGCTTTGACACACAAATGGCGCACGATCAGCTGCATGCTCGATTACCCAACGTTGATCCAGTTCAAAGGCAGTTTTGAATACAGCCTTTTCTTCATTGGTTAGAAAATCGAGGTGCTGGACGGACCCTTTCGTGATGGTAATATTTGACCAAGTTTCCTCATCATCACGCCCTTTTTCCGCAAGGAGCTTTTTTAAATGCCGGTTGCGGACTGCGAAGCTGCCGGACAAGGTTTTCTGCAGGAATATGTTGGCGGCAATCGGTTCGATCCCTGGGCTCGAATTTCCAGCGATGACCGAAATTGACGCTGTTGGCGCGATGGCAATCTTGTTAGAGAAGCGCTCCATAATTCCATAATCGAAGGCATCCGGGCACGGTCCGCGTTCATCGGCCAGTTTGCGCGATGCAGCGTCTGCTTGAGCGCGGAGATGCCTGAATATTCGGATATTCCACGCTTTAGCCATAGCGCTCTCGAAGGGGACGTTCAGCGCCTGTAGGAACGAATGAAACCCCATTACTCCGAGTCCGACCGAGCGCTCCCGCATGGCTGCATAACGTGCACAGCTTATCGAATCTGGGGCGCGTTCAATAAAATCCTCCAGGACATTGTCCAGGAAGCGCATGACGTCCTCAACGAATTGGGGATTGTCGTGCCATTCGAACCAGGATTCTAGATTGATTGATGACAGGCAGCAGACCGCAGTGCGCTGTTTCCCATACTGATCAACACCCGTTGGAAGAGTGATTTCGGCACATAGGTTCGATGTTTTGACTTCGAGGCCCGCCAACTTGTGATGTTCGGGGCGTGCATTATTTACGTGATCGGAGAAAATGAGATAAGGCTCACCGGTCTCGATTCTCGCAGTAAGAATGCGAATCCAAAGATTGCGTGCCGAAACGCTCCGAATCGGCGTACCGTCTCTCGGCGAGGTAAAGGACCACGCCTCATCGGATTCTACGGCGCGCATGAATGCATCTGAGATCAGAATGCCATGGTGCAGGTTGAGTGCCTTGCGGTTTGGGTCACCGCCCGTGGGGCGTCGAATTTCGATAAATTCTTCAACTTCCGGGTGCGAGATCGGTAGATAGACAGCGGCGCTCCCCCGGCGGAGGGAGCCTTGGGAGATGGCGAGGGTCAGGCTGTCCATCACTCGAATGAACGGTACGATTCCGGAGGTTTTGCCATTTTGTCCAACCTTTTCGCCGATCGAGCGTAGGTTGCCCCAATACGAACCGATACCGCCTCCCCTGCTCGCAAGCCACACATTTTCGTTCCAGAGGCTGACGATGCCCTCAAGGCTGTCGGATGCTTCGTTGAGAAAGCATGAGATTGGTAGCCCGCGATCAGTGCCGCCGTTGGAGAGTACGGGAGTTGCCGGCATAAACCAAAGCCTGCTGATATAATCGTAAAGGCGCTGGGCATGGGCTGCGTCGTCACCATAATAGGAGGCAACACGGGCAAAAAGATCCTGATAGCCTTCACCCGGCAATAGATAGCGATCATTTAACGTGGCGCGACCAAAATCGCTCAGCAGAGCGTCGCGCAATCGGTCGACGGCAACCGGATGCCGGCCCGGCATCTGCACGGTGTCGAGGAGCGAAGGCTCAGCGGTGGCACCCTTTGGGCCCGGTTTGGTGATCGCGTTCATTAGCTGCTTTCTCCCATTGGCTCGACCGTCGAATAACAACATATAGTCACGTCAGATGCAATCGAATACTACATGCAGATTTTCCTTTATGGGAGGCAACATAGTTTGTTGCCGCCTTTGTTCCAGGCGCTTGTTCCACCAAGGCGCGTCTGCGCGACGCGGCTTGCCTTGCGGTTAAGCTGGGTCTGTCGGCTGGCGTAGCCCGGTTTTGCCGAGCTGGTTCGATCTTTTGTCTGTGCGTGCGGTGAGAGCAATCAACTGTCCGATCCGGATGCTCAGCAATGCGGTTGCGGCGACTGCTAAGCAGATCAATGCGAGGCGCAATGAGGAATCCTGATCGTGCAATGCTCGCAATCCGACTGTTCCGACAGTCCCCAGCAAGACATACAGGAACAGAGCCGGAAGAGCCGCCAAGGTGCCGAGAGCATAATCTCGCACGGTGACGGACGACAGCCCCAGCGCGTACGAGGTAATTGAAAATGGAACAATTGGTGATGCTCGGAGAAGCAGGACAAGGCGCCAACCATCGGCACTGACGGCGCTGTCTATCTGGTCGAGTTTTCCACCAGACACAAAAAAAGGGGCGAGACTTGCGCGCAACATTGAGCGGCTTAATGCAAAGGCAATGGCAGCACCCAACAGCACGCCTGTCGCGGCGAGACCGAAGCCGGTGCCAATGCCATAGACCGCTCCCGCAGCGATCCCGAGCAGAGACGCCGGGAGGATACCGATCAGCGCAACTATCGTCTGCAGCAATAAAAAAATAAGGCAGCCGATCCAACCGGCTCTATGCAAATGATCCAATAGGTGCAGTATCGCGTTAGTCCAGCCTTTTACCTGATTGACGCCCGTCGACACTGCGGCAAGCGCGAGCACGATCGACAGCAAAAATATCCCACGTTTCAGGGAGTGCGCGGCGTTGCTTGGGAGTTTGGTCACAATTTTGGCTCGAGCAGTGGCCAACGACGTATACCGGCGTGAGCAAGGCGATAGCGCCAGGCGGTGTGTAGAACGCCTAGCCCGTATCTGATCGACCGGCGAAAATTGATCGACGAGGCCTCTTCGAAATACCGGGTGGGACATGAGATCTCGCCGATCCTGAAACCTGCATGGATAGCTTGAGCGATCATTTGATTGTCGAACACGAAGTCGTCAGAGCACCGTTCAAGAGCGAGTTGTTCGAGTACCGTACGTGACCACGCGCGGTAGCCTGTGTGGTATTCTGACAGTTTTTGGCCCAGCAGAAGGTTCTCAATCAAGGTGAGGCCACGATTCGCGACGTATTTCCACACAGGCATACCACCAGCCAGAGCCCCGCCGGAAAGGATACGTGATCCGAGCACGGCATCGTAGTGGCCGGATAAAATCATTGCAGCCATCGCGGGGATCAGTTTCGGCGAGTATTGATAGTCGGGATGAAGCATGACCACGATGTCGGCGCCCCGTGCGAGAGCTGCTGCGTAGCAGGTTTTCTGGTTGGCCCCATAGCCACGGTTCTGGTTGTGGACAATTGTGTGCAACCCGAGTGCCCGAGCGATCACGACGGTGTCGTCAGGGCTGGCATCATCGGTGAGGATCAGATCATCAACAATATTCCGATCGATTTCGGAAACGGTACGCTCGAGAGTGCGAGCGGCCTTGTAGGCAGGTAGGACGATTGCGATCCTTCTGCCAACAAGCACTTGGCCTGACCTCAGGTCGCGTGAGGCATTGGGTGGGCAGTCAGTCGCTTAAAAAACGCAGAAATGCGGTGCCGTCGCATTTCATAACGGGCGCGTGCGTCAGTCGTCATGTAGTTGAGTTGTACTGTAAATCGTCGACCAGAATATGGCTTATGGCCGTGCCATGTGTTGGCACCATTCGGAAAAACCAGAAGCGTTCCGTCGACGGGCGGAACTTCGATGGCATAATCTTCAAGATTATCCGGCCCCCGGAGGAGACGCAGGCAACCTTCTTGGCGAGCCCAAGCGGCAGTCGTAGGATTCAGATAGAGCAAGATAGTGACGCGCTTTGCGGCTGAATCCCGGTGAATTTGGCCATCTCGTACCGTCGTTTGCCCGCGCACCGTGATCATGGCGGGGGCATCGGACAAATCAAGCTCGAATTTGTCCGCGATCGCTCGGCGCAAAGCCGCTGATTGCATCTCTCCTATAAGCTTGGCAGCCATGGGGCCGAACCGTACCGCTTCGACTGGAACTGACCCTCGAGCACCGATCTCGGGTAATGCAGCAGCGACCTCGGTCATGAGGGCAGAGCGGACGAAGTTGCGGACGACAACGTGGGGAAAGGGGTCTGATACGACCGGGGTTGCCAGCAACCGGTCGAAGTCAAGAACCGTAGCGAAATTGTCCATCGGTGATGCCGGATGACGATTTGGTTCGCGCCACGAACGGGCTTGCTCAGAAGCCTTCACGCTCTACGCGCTTGCGCTCCATTTTACGGGCACGCCGCACTGCCTCTGCGGCTTCACGGGCACGTCGCTCCGAGGGCTTTTCATAATGGCGGCGCAGCTTCATCTCACGAAATACCCCCTCTCGCTGCAGCTTCTTCTTAAGTGCCTTGAGGGCTTGATCCACGTTGTTGTCACGAACAAGAACTTGCACTTTTACTCCTTAGCTCCTTGGCTGATCTGGCATTGTGGGCGACTCACTAGACAACAAAAAGCCGAGCCAAAAGGCTCAGCAGAACACGCGCCGAACGCGCCGCTGGTTCGTAGTCTTATAGCAAATTTTTCCGGTTGCCAAATCGTTCCGGCTGGTAAGCGCCAAATTCGCGACGCTTGGCTAAATTGCCCCGATACGCCATGTTTGTTTCATGGCGATCCTCAAAATTGCTCGCTTGGGTAATCCTGTTTTACTTCGGCGAGCCGCACCGGTAACGGATCCGTTGGCACCCG
Organism: Acidiphilium sp.; assembly: GCA_027449105.1. GTDB lineage: Bacteria > Pseudomonadota > Alphaproteobacteria > Acetobacterales > Acetobacteraceae > Acidiphilium. The sequence goes on from DAIDMG010000051.1 coordinate 12,503, forward strand.
AGATCCGGAAGCTGGTCATTGACATGATCGAGACGCTCGCTGAGTCTGGTGGAGTTGGTCTCGCTGCACCACAGGTCCATGAATCTCTCCGCTGTTTCATTTACCGTGTGCCTGAGTCGCGGGCAAGCGGCGTGCCGGATGACGAGGCCCAACCGTTTTCGGTCGTGATTAATCCAGAAATTGTCGAAACTTCCCCGGTAATGGTGGATGGCTGGGAAGGTTGCCTGTCGATTCCAGGGATGTCAGTTCGGGTGCGACGATCCACCCGGATTTTGATACGTGGCCAGGATGTTTCCGGCGCGTGGTTCACGCGGAAGGCCGCAGGTTTTCATGCGCGTGTCATTCAACACGAATTCGATCATCTGGAAGGACTCCTGACTATCGGACGGCTGACCGATTGGCGCTTGATGGGGTTTAATGAGGAGATCGCCCGTGATCGGCTGTGCATCGAAGCACTGGCGGCAGCGGTTGACGAAGGGGGGAACGTGGCATGAGCTTGGATAATACTCGAGGGATGAACCCGGCGCTTGATCCGTTTCGAGAGCGCTTGCTAGGGGCGATTTTGGGGCACGTCGGTTTTGACGGTTGGACTGGGCGCGCGGTGCGTCGGGCATTGGTCGATCTTGGTGAGGATCCGGTGGATGCACTGCTTATGTTCCCGCGGGGGGCGACTGAGATGATCGAGGCATGGTCCTTGTTGATGGATCGTGACATGGTTGCGGCTGCTAGGGGCGGCGAGCTTGAAGCTCATCGCATTTCTGCACGGGTTCGATTGATCGTCATGATACGACTCGAGTTGTGCGCGTTGCACAGGGAGGCGGCCCGGCGAGCTGTGGCGATTCTCGCATTACCTATAAACGCTTCGCTTGCTTTTCGACTGATATGGAATACTGCCGACTCGATTTGGCGCGCCGCGGGAGACACCTCCTCTGATTTCAGTTGGTACACCAAGCGGATCATGGTCGCTGGCGTCTATTGGAGTACATTACTCTTCTGGCTGCAGGATGGGTCGGAAGGCTATCAGAATTCAATGTCGTTCCTCGACCGACGTTTGAGGGAGACAGGGGAGCTTGCCAAACTGCGTAAGACTCTTGAACAACGCGTTTCGGGACTCATGCGTTCAGCCCCATCGCCGTTCGCATGAAAAGATGCTTCAGCCAAGGCATACGTTCGACGGCGGCGAGGCCTAGGTCCCGAGCCACACGAACCGGCTGAAGATTGTTAGAGAACAAACGGTTCAGGCTGTCCGTTGCGGCAAGCATGAGCAGATTGTCAGGCCGTCGCGCTGTTTGGTAGGCGGCGAGCAACCTGAGGCTTCCCGGATCATCGTTTGCGTCGATAAGTTCGGCAAGGGTCGCTGCATCGCGTAATCCGAGGTTCAGGCCTTGGCCAGCGATAGGATGGACAGTGTGTGCCGAGTCACCAACTAGGGCAAGTCGAGGCGCAAAATAGCGGTGAGCGTGTAGCGCCGAAAGTCGATAACTCCAGCGTTGGCCGATGAGGCGCACGCCGCCAAGGTGATCACCGAGCCGCCTTCCGACTTCCCGATTGAATCTGGTAATTTCCATGCGGGTTAGCTGGTCCGCAACGTCGTGGCTTTCGGTAAGCACGATTCCTGATAGATGAATTGCTTCGGCTGTTCCGGTCATCGGAAGCTGAGCAGTAGGTCCTCCCGGGAAAAAAAGCTGCAGTGCCACATTATTATGTGGTCTTTCATGGGCGATGGCACAGACGAGAGCGGTTTGGCGGTAGGCCAAGCGGGTCACAGGTATTTTTGCGCTCGCGCGGAGAGTGCTGGTGCGGCCATCTGCAGCGATGACCAGACGGGCACTGTACGTTTCACCTCCTGCGAATTTTATCAGGGCTCGGTCAGTGTACCGTTCCACATTCGCCTGGGCCGGCGCGCGAAGCACTATGCGCGAGGAATCTTTCAGGGCGGAATTCAGCGCCAACCGGATCGATCCGGCTTCGATGATCCAGCCGAACGGGTTGTCGGCTGCTTGACGATGGTCGAAATGCAGTAATATCGAGGTTTTGGAATGGGGGAGCTTGCCCTCGGAAATCCCTATATGGTCGATTGGGCACGGCTCGAAAGGCAGACGCTGCCAGAGCCCTGCTTCTTCAAGAAGAGGGCGCGATCCGGTTGCGACGGCATACACGCGCCCATCGAAACCGGAGCGCTCCATGTGAGGCGGAGCGGCGCGATCCACAAGCAGAACTGAATGCGCGGCATTAGCAAGGCGGCAGGCAAGAATGCCTCCGACGGGACCGGCACCGATGACCGCAATATTGACATTGATCGGGTTGGCCACGATGCGCCTCCCAGAATAGGCTGAAGACTCAGCTTATAGTACTGCGTCAAATTACCGCATCTTGAAAGGCCCAGATGCCAGCCCACTAAGCTGTTAAAACAAAAGGGAACTATCAAGTTGGTTCAATTGGCACCAGATTTGGTGCTTTGGTCTGACCTGACATCCGGGCCGTGATCGGGTTTGTCCCACCGAAGTAGGGGGTGGTCGATCTCGGGTCGGCGGTGGAACCCTTCCCACCGGATCGGGTGCTTCGCACCCTTCGCTCGCCGAACTGGCGCACCAATTCGGCGAGGACTGCCGCCTTCGACTGGAACACGGAAC
>DAIDMG010000052.1 GCA_027449105.1 Acidiphilium sp.
ACCTGCGGGGCTTGATCGCGTGACATGGCAACGCTTCCGAGGGAATAAGATTCCGCCGGCAAAGGTTCTCGATTTGCACGGGATGACGGTTGCGCAAGCGCATTCGGCTGTGAGTACCCTCGTCCAGAATGCTGCCATACGCGGCGATCGTTGCGTCGAGATTATCACCGGTTATGGTCGACGGGCAGGCGACAGCGAGGGCGGAGCACTGCGGCGCGAGGTACCGTTGTGGCTTAGTATGGCGCCGCTGCAGGATCTGATCCTAGCTCTAGTGCATCCGCATTCAGGCAATCCTGGTGCAATCCGAATACTGATCCGGAGGCGTCGTGCACGTTCTGAGGTGCGTTAAAAGAACCGAAGTCGGTAACGTGGATGGCGTGGAAAATTACCGTCTGATGGTGAAAGAGCGCAGAAATTATGAGTCCTTCATTGCCAGAATAGGCGTGAGAGCTCCAGTGTTTTATCTAATTGTCGTTAGTGAGTATATTAAGAAGCTTAAATGTCGCAACTGCCATTCTAACGTGCCGTGTGCCATGGCTTTAAAAATGAAAAATTCTTTTTTTGTTGTGTTTTGATCGGTAAACAGAACGTCCTACGCAACTCCAGTAAAATTTTTTACGAGGTCTTTCTTGCGCTTGTTGACTCTAATGTAATACGTGGACGTTTGAACTTATACCAAGAAGCCCTGGAAATATGACGTGATTTCCGCATAAAAAATTAATGAACAGACCTTGTCGAGAATTAGAAAATCGGGGACGTCTATAACGTCAAGCTGTATGATACCCTCTTACATAGCGCGTTTAAAACGGTAGTACGCGACGAGCGATTCGCATGCATGTGCGAGCCTTGGCAATGCTTTGCCGAAATTTGTGCGCGTCCAGCTTTGTGATCAAAGGGGCGCCGCAAAGGATGTGCCACTTTGGGATAGAAACGGCAGCATGCCAAACCGCAGCTTTGCGGCCTTTGGGCTCACGAGGGCGCCTACTTTACCAAACAGGTGAACCCATTAGTGATCGGATAGCGCCTGTCCCGCCCGAACGCTCGGGCGGTTATCTTCACGCCTGGAGGGGCCTGTCGCCGCTTGTACTCAGCGCGATCCAACATCCGCCACACCCGCGCAACGAGCGCATGGTCGTGCCCAGCCGCGACCACTTCCTCGATCGAAGAGTTTTGTTCGATCAGCAGCTCAAGGATAGAGTCAAGTTGACCGTAGGGCGGCAGCGAATCCTGATCCGTTTGATCGTATTTCAATTCGGCGGACGGTGGTTTATCGATCACTCGCTCTGGCATTACTGCCGTATCAGGACCCAACAAACCGCTTGGACGCTGGGCGTTCCGAAACCGCGCCAAATCGACTATTGTGCTTTTATACACATCCTTGAGTACAGAAAATCCTCCACACATGTCGCCATATAGCGTTGCGTACCCGACGGACATCTCGGATTTGTTGCCTGTAGTCAGTAACATATCGCCAAATTTGTTGGACATGGCCATCAAAATCAACCCTCGCGATCGAGCCTGAATATTCTCTTCGGTAGTATCGGTCCTGAGGCCCGCAAATAACGGACCCAATGCAGCTTCGAACGCTGCCATCGGCCCTTCTATTGATATGGAATCGTACCGGATGCCTAACATTCTGGCGCACGCTTCCGCGTCCTCCAAGCTGTGTAGGGTGGTGTATCGACTCGGTAACATCAACGCCCGAACTCGCGACGGTCCTAAAGCATCGACCGCCACCGCTGCTGATAGTGCGCTGTCAATCCCGCCGGAAAGTCCCAGGATAACGCCAGGGAATCCATTTTTGTTGACGTAATCTGCAAGGCCCATTGCCATCGCCCTATAGATTAGTTCCAGTCTATCGGGCTGCGCAGGCGCGATTTTCCGCTCTGCGACCAGTCGGTGGTGTGTACGTTGCCACGCGCAGTTAATCTGTGCTTCGACGAAATACGGCATTTGTAGCGCGATGCTTTGGTCGATGTTCAGTGCGAAAGATGCCCCGTCGAACACGATTTCATCTTGCCCACCCGTCATCGCCGCAAATACAAATGGTAACCGTGTTTCTACGACCCGCTTCTGCGCAAGCTCCAAACGCTGCCCTTGCTTACGATCTTCGAATGGCGAGCCATTGATGGTAACTAAAATCTCTGCGCCTGCCCGTGCGAGTGCTGCTGGAGCAGTAGGAAACCACCAGTCTTCGCAGATCATGAGCCCGACCCGGAAGCCGCGTATCTGCACCGGCCGTGGGATAGGGCCTGGTGCAAAGACACGCTTTTCGTCGAACACGCCGTAATTAGGCAGTTCATACTTCCTCTGTAAGGCGCTGATCTTTCCCGCGTCAAGAACACAGGCTGCATTGTACAGAGCTTCGCCCTCTTGCCAAGGCAACCCAATCACGAGCGCCGGACCACCGTCGGCGGTCTCAAGTGCAAGGCGTTCCGCCGCTGCCCGGCATGCGGCGACGAAGGCTGGCTTCAATACCAAGTCCTCCGGTGGATAACCAGAAATTCCGAGTTCCGGGGTTACAAGGAGACTGGCTCCCGTTTGCCAAGCGTCTTTCCGCGCGGCGATAATTTTCTCGACGTTCTTCTCGATCGCACCCACGTGAAGATTAAGTTGGGCGATTGTCATGGTCAGTGTGTCGGTCATAAGATTCCTCATAGGGCGGATCACCAGCCCGTGGCAGACTCGGACGCCGTGACACACCTCGGTACACTATAAATATATTACGTCGTACGTCTAACTCCAAAGAACTGATCAGAGTCTGACCGCGGCTCAGAAGGTGTCCGTAAAACTCTGCGGCAATGTTGAGGGGCTGTGTGCTGGCAAAAGAAATGCCGTTATACAAAGAGGTTCAATTTCTCCTGTGTATGGGTGATGAAACATTCCGCGGAAGGGCGGTTGGGCCGTCTTGCCGGGGGCGGCTGCCGTAGCGGTCGCGAGCGCCATAGTTGTGTTTTGTCTAAAGGCGGTTCGATTTGATTAATTTGTGGCGGAGTTTGTGAACACGTGCTTCACATGCGTTGTTTTGGGCTGCATTGGTGGTGCAGAATGCATGTGTCGTCGGGGAAGGCGGGGCAAGCACTCTTTTCTAGGCAAACTTCGAAGTATCAGGGCTGAATACCTGTACTCCAACGCAAGCGTTGGAAGCGCTTTTTCGGTTGGGTCAATGTTTAGCTGTGCATATCCGGCGCTTTTGCGTCGGCTTTTAGTATTTCTACTACGTCACTGAGTGACATCGTCGTTTGCGTGTCATTGCCGAGGCGGCGAATCGAGACACTGTGCTCGTGTGCTTCGCGCCTCCCTACGACCAGTATATATGGTATTAATGCGAGAGATAGATCACGGATTTTTGCTCCTATTTTTTCGTTGCGCATATCTCCAATCGCTGACAGCCCCGCATCTTTGAGCGTGGCAACGACGGTTTCGCCATATTCATTTGCGTCCGTTACAATGCTTGCAACTGCAACTTGCGTTGGTGCCAGCCACACGGGCAGGCGGCCGGCGCAATGCTCGATTAGGATACCAATAAATCGCTCAAAGCTTCCAACAACCGCCCGATGAAGCATTACCGGGCGGGCCCGGCGACTGTCAGCCGTAATGTAGCTTGCGTCAAGCCGCTCTGGCAAAACAAAGTCTACTTGGAAAGTTCCGCATTGCCAATCTCTTCCGATCGCGTCCCGCAATACAAACTCGAGTTTTGGTCCATAGAAAGCGCCTTCCCCGGGGTTGATCACATACTCGACACCGGCTTCTGCGCAGGCCAATTTTAATGCTGTTTCAGCTTGATCCCATACGTCATCCGAGCCTGCACGCAATGTCGGGCGGTCAGAGAATTTAACGGAGAAATCGTTGAAGCCAAAATCCGAATAAATCAACTGTAACATTTCCACGAATGTTACAGTTTCTGATACGATTTGTTCTTCTGTGCAGAAGATATGTGCGTCATCCTGGGTAAATGCACGTGTCCTCATGATTCCATGCAAAGCACCCGAGGGTTCGAAGCGGTGACATGCACCGAATTCAGCCATCCGGATCGGGAGTTCTCGATAGCTCCGCAAGCCATGTTTGAAAATTTGTACATGGCACGGGCAGTTCATGGGTTTCACTGCCAAAACCTTGTCTTCGTGCTCAACCTCGGCAATGAACATGTGTTCCCGGTAATTTTGCCAGTGGCCGGATTTTTCCCACAACGTTCTGTCGACTAACTGTGGTGTTCTGACTTCCGAATAGCCAAACTGCTGTTGTCGCCGACGGATATAGTTCTCGATCGTGCGATAGAGACGCCAACCCTTTTCATGCCAGAAGACACAACCAACCGCTTCCTCCTGGACATGGAATAAATCCATCTGCCGTCCAAGTTTGCGATGGTCACGCCGTTCTGCCTCTTCCAGCCGATTCAGATGCGCTTCAAGTTCCTTGTTATTGCGCCATGCGGTACCGTAGATTCGACTGAGCATGGGATTGCGATGGTCGCCGCGCCAAAACGCTCCCGCCACTTTCATCAGCTTGAATGCATTGCCGACATCACCGGTGCTGCGTAGGTGAGGGCCACGGCATAAATCGAGCCATTTGCCTTGCCGATACACAGTAATTTCTTCGCTGTCAGGCAAGTCACGGATCAATTGAACCTTAAATTTCTCGCCCCGCGTTGCGAAGAAGGAAATTGCCTGGTCGCGCGACCACACTTCACGAGTGAATGGTACATCGCCAGCGACGATTTCCCGCATCTTCGCCTCAATCGCCGGGAGGTCATCGGCGGAGAATGGTTGGTCACGATAAAAATCATAATAAAAGCCGTCCTCAATGGCTGGACCAATCGTGACCTGCGTACCAGGATACAAGGCTTGGACTGCTTCCGCCATCACGTGTGCGGCGTCGTGACGGATCAGCGGCAGCGATTCCTCATTTTCCCGCGTAATGAACCGCACGTGCGCATCGTGGTCAATTTCGTGGGTGAGGTCGGTCAACGCGCCGTCCAGCACCATCGCTATCGCGGCACGAGCCAAGCCTGGCCCGATCGATGCCGCAATCGTCGTGCCGGTGACGGAGCCCGGATAGTTACGGACGGAACCGTCAGGCAAGGTGATCGCGGGCATTTCTTGCTCCTCAAATTGTCAAAGACGAGTGCTTATGCCCCCCAGAGTTCGCTGCGACAACCCGGTCGACGGGAAGATCCGCAAGGTTCTGCACGTGAATCACAGTCGGCCAATGGCCGTCCGGATAGCGAGGCGCTGTCAATTTTGGGTCGCTATCTGGGCCAAAGAGAACGATGCTCGGCACGTTGAAAGCCGTCGCAAGGTGCATCAGCCCGGTGTCATTGCCGATTGCAAGGGCTGCGCGCGCAAGTACCCCCGATACATCTGCAAGGGTGGTGCGGCCAGTAAGGTCAACCGAATCAGGGGCGTGTCGCAAAATCTCGCGAGCTAGCCCTTGTTCGTGAGCGGTTCCTAAAATGACCGATCTCATTTTGAGAGCGCCTGCTAGTGCGGCGAATTTCTCGGCTGGCCAGCGTTTTTTTGGTCTGTGAGGTGCGGCTCCTGGCACTAATGCGATGAAGCGTTGTGGAAGTGATATAGAAAACTCGGAGCGTAGCCGAGACAGGTTTGGCGGTTGCGGCACAATTGCAACCGTACTGAGTTGGTCGGCGAGACGTTCACATGTGTGCATCGAGTCGCGGCGTGGATTTGTATGCCGATACAAACAGCCGCGCGCAATTCCAGACCAAGGGGGGAAGCCGGCGAGGCGAAAATAGTACGATGATCGACGAGATGTCTGGAGATCAACAACCAAGTCATGTCCAACCAATTGTTTGCGCAAGCGAAGGACACCGGGGACATTCCACGGCGCTGGCTTTGCGTCAATTAGCACCTCGTTGAACCAAGGTGCCTGGCTCAGCCAAGCGGCGAAAGGAGCCGTGGTGAGAAGTGAAATTTCGGTACCTGGGTGCGCTTGCCTGATACCGGCAAAAGAAGCAAAACTTAGGGCGATATCCCCTAAGGCGCCGTGCCGTATAATGAGAATGCGTTGCAAGGGCGCTTTCAACCCAGCAATTCCTGATAAACGGCTATGGTTCCGGCCTGCATTGCCGAAGTTGAGTAGTAGTCGGAAACATGTGTCCGAGCCGCGATGCCAAGGGCAATGCGGGTGCTTACCGGCAAGTCAAGCGCGCTATCAATCACGGCCGCCAATGCGTCAGGATCGCCGGGCTTTACCCGCCACCCGGTTTGGCCGTCACGCACAGTCTCCCGCGCGGCGCCGTGATCGGTAACGATGACCATACGACGCATCGCCTGCGCTTCGACGATGGTACGACCAAAGGCCTCCGGATCGGTCGAGGCATTCACGACCACATCAGCAAGTTTATAGGCCGCCGGCATGTCGATGACATCACCGGTAAACAGCACACGCCTCGCTACATTCAACTTTCGCGCCAGTTCGGTCAGCATTTTTACATACGTTTCACGACCTTGCGCGCTGCCGACCAAAAGTAGGACCGGGTCCCGGTGACGCATGCTTGCAAGCGCACGGATCATTACTGCCTGGCCTTTCCACGACGTTAGCCGGGCTGGCAGCATAATCGTGGGTACGCCGTCGGGTAGACGCCAAGAGCGCGCTAGATGCTCAACTCTGCCATTGTTGACTGCGTCTGGGTCGAACCGCGACGGGTCGACACCACCCGGGACGATGCGCAGACGGTCATCACTCACGTTGTGGCGCTCACGCACTAGGTCGGCGATGAAATTTGACACTGCGATGACGCGATCGCCAGTGGCCATGATAGAGTTGTACCGACGTTTGAAAGCACCACTGCCGCTGTATGCGCCATGATAGGTGGTTACCAAGGGAATTTTGCTCTGACGGGCAGCAGAACGAGCGGCAAACGTGGGAGCACGCGAATGGGCGTGAACGAGCGCAACTCGCTGTCCCCTGATTAAACGAGCGAGTTGATCACCGTTCCAAGCCATCCGCAGGATGTTCTTGCTCGCAAGATCCATTGGGAAGTGCTCGCCGCCGGCACGTTCGACGAAGGGCACCAGTTTACCGGGTGCGCTGGCCACGAGAGCGCGATATCCCGCACGGCTGACTGCCGCAGTAAGTTCGATTACGACCTGTTCAACGCCGCCTGTGTCCAAACGGGGCAGAACCTGCAGGATTCCCATATGCTGCGTATTGCTCATGTTGCGACCTTTGTGCCTCGCGCCGTAGCATGGCAAACGACAAAAGGGGAATTAGTATGGACGAACAACAGGGGATCGTGAAACGGGGGGGAAACGCGCTTGCATACGCGTATCTTCGAGGGGCCGAACCAACATTCGTGTTCTTTCCCGGATTCGCTTCCGACATGCATGGTACCAAAGCGATCTTTCTTCGTGATCGGTGTGCGGTGCGGGGCCAAGCAATGCTGCGCTTCGATTACGCGGGGCACGGAAATTCGGGCGGAAAGTTTATTGACGGCACCATCGGAAGTTGGGCGGCGGACGCGAAAGCGGTGATCGAGGCTGCACTGCCGGAGGGGCGTAAAATCCTTATCGGCTCTTCGATGGGGGCGTGGATCGCTCTGCTGCTGGCTCGAGGGATGGCCACAGATTTGGCTGGGTTTGTCGGTATTGCACCAGCGCCGGACTTTACTGAGGATTTGATCAAATCGAGATACGAATCCTCACAGCAAGCGGCCACGGAGCAGCAAAAGGTCATTCTTCTTGCGAATCGCTACGGTGCGCCAACCCTCATTTCTCAAGGCTTTCTTGAGGATGCGCGCCAGCATTTAGTGCTACGTAGCCACATTCCGATTTTTAGACCGGTTCGGTTGATTCACGGACAGCGTGACACTGATGTGCCGTGGCAGACTAGTCTGCGGCTCGCGGAGCGGATCGACGGCGAAGACGTCCAGATCACGCTGATTAAGGACGGCGAGCATCGGTTGTCCCGGGCGGCAGATCTCGCTTTGATTGACGATATCTGCAGCCGTTTGTCTGATTAAGAAGGTGGCGTAGCAAAGGGCTATCCCGTTCGTTTGACTTAGATGATCTCAAGCACGATTTTACCGATGTGCGCGCTTGATTCCATGAGCGCGTGCGCTTCGGCGGCACGGGCGAGCGGAAATCGCGAGTGTATTACTGGGCGGATCCGCTTGTTCTCGTACCATGGCCAAACAGTTTCTCGAAGCGCGGTGGCGATGGTGCCTTTCTCGGCCGTGGTACGTGGACGCATCGTAGAGCCGGTTATTGTCAGGCGCTTCATCATAATGGGCAGCAGATCAAGCTTTTCCGCAACAGTGCCATGCATAAAGGCTATTTCAATAAGCCTACCATCGCGTTTGAGCGCACGGAGGTTTCGTGTGAAATAAGGGGCACCAACCATATCGAGTACTAAATCCACACCTGCTCCGTCAGTCAGCCGTCGGACTGCGTCGAGGAAATCCTCGTTACGATAGTTGATTGCACCCTGCGCCCCCAGTTCCAACGCAGCGGCGCATTTTTGTTCTGAACCAGCCGTGACGAGGACGCGTGCGCCGAATGCGGCGCCCAACTGAGTCGCCGTAACGCCAATTCCTGATGTTCCGCCATGGACTAGAACGGTTTCACCCGGCTTTAGTCTCCCAAGGTCGAACAGATTGGCCCAGACTGTAAACGTGGTCTCAGGCAAAGAGGCAGCCTCGAGCATCGACAGACCGGAGGGCACAGGCAAACATTGTAGCGCTGGCACTGCAACGTATTCCGCATACCCGCCACCGTTACACAAGGCGGTGACCCGATCGCCTACCGCGAAACTCGGTACCGCAGAGCCCAACGCAACAATTTCTCCTGCGACTTCCAAGCCGAGTATCAAACTTGCTCCTGGTGGAGGCGGATAAAGACCCTTTCGCTGTTGGACATCGGGTCGGTTCACTCCTGCGGCGGCAACCTTGATCAGCACCTCATCGGAGCGCGGTTGCGGAATGGGTCCTGTTTGAATCCGAAGAACCTCCGGCCCACCAGGTTCTGCCACGCCGATGTGGCGCATCTGCGTTGGTAGGTTGGGTACAGGTTGGGCAGTTGGGTTCATCCGCTATTTCTCCCGAAAAATGCTGCTTCTACTAATCTTACGTACCTGCCTTATATGTCGTTATATATATATCTATGAAACCCGAACCGATATGCCATGGTAGATTACAGTACACGCCGTCGATTTCTGCGCCGATCCGTCGAATGTATGGCCTTCGCAGCAGCCTCTGCCCCGATGGCGGCCAGTGCTGCTCCCAGTGAGGAGACACCAAAGCCGATTATAATTGGCGCTTTGTTCCCAACCAACGGTGCACTCGCCATTGCAGGCGATGAATCGTGGCGTGGTGTCGAAATGGCCTACGATATCATGCGCGGCCATGGTGGCCCAGCTGTACGCCTGATTCAGGCTGAAGCTAGCGATGTCAAGTCGGCCACGATTGCCGTCTCAAGTCTACGAAGTCAGGGGGCTGCCGCAATTCTTGGCACAATGTCGTCAACAATATCGTTTGCTGCCACTGAATCTGCGGAACTTGCAGGAATACCCTACATCGAGCTCGACGCGCCGGCAGACGGTATAACACAGCGCAAGTTCCGTACGTTGCTGCGGATCGGTCCCACCAGTACGGACGCAGCAGCAGCAGCCCGCGATGCAGTTGTTAAGCTTCTGGCACCGGCTTGGAGATTGGAGCCAGCCAGATTACGGGTTGGCGTTGTCTTTGACGTTGGGGCATCGAGCGGTGCTTTTGCGGCGGCGGCGCTGGACCTATTCAAGGCTTCTCAGATTCCAGTTGTGCTATCCATAGCTTATGCCCAGGGGCGCGCCGATCTTGATGAACCGGTTCAGCGCATGCGTCGTGCATCTCTCGATCTTGTCATTCATGCCGGCGAGCCAGATGGCACGATCCTCCTCAGTCAAGCCATGGTTCTAAATAGATGGCGACCGAGAATGCTGGTTGGGACAGGGGCTGGTTACACGCTTACGACAGTTGCCGCGATTATTGGTCGAGATTTTGATCGAACCATGGTAATTGCGCCGCCGAATTTCGCGCGCCCCGGAATCAAATCAGCTTCGACAACGATTGCCGATGCCTACCGCGCACGTTTTGCAGCTAGCCCCCGTGGCCCCGCCAGTCTGACCGCATATGTTGGTGCGTCTCTTGCTATCAGTGCTATCCACAGTGGTGACGTTCTTGCCGCGTTGAGGAAACAAATGCTACCATTCGGCGCGTTGGCTAACGGCTTTGGCGTGCTATTCGATTCCAACGGTCAAAATGAGCGCAGTTTTGTCGCTCTTCAGCAGTGGCAAAGTGGCATGTTGGTTCCAATCGACCCCAATCAGCCTGGGGCCGTATCCCCGATCTTTGACTACGGCCCCATGGATGGCACACAGCCCACCTAAGGTTTTCGTGCTGAAGCGCCTTCTAACCTTGTGCAGCAGCAAACGTGCGCGGACTTTGACCATCGTATGACGCTGCACCCGTCGAGTTTGAGAAATCCACGCTAGAACCAGTGGATGATTGGGCGTCAACCCTGTAAGAATTGACATTCCTACTCGTGAAACGGTACCGTCAAGCAGCCTCCTCAACCGTCAGGCATCTCGTTAGGTGCGCACGGGGGCATTGATGAACGGCTCATAGATATCTAACCACATCTATTTATCATCTACATCAACTTGATGGTTACGTCGTCAATGGTCGTCAACTACACTTTTGAGTCGGCTGATGGTCACGTTGCGACCAAGGGCAGCCATTACCACATCGATGGGGGGGCTGGTGGTGCTTCCGGTTAAAGCTGCACGAAGCGGCTGGGCGATGGCGCTGAGTTTTTTTCCGCTCTCTTCCGCGAAAATTACCAATCTCGCATGTAATGACTGTGCTTCGAATTCAGTCGAGCGGAGGATTTCGATCAGATTGGCTATGTCTGCCCTCGACTCAGTATTGAGTTGGGCGACAGCCTTTGCAGTCATAGGCAACGGTGGTTCACGAACGAGAAACAGTGCTGCCTCGGCAAGTTCATTGAGAGTGCGGGCACGTTCTTTGAGGCTAGGCATCAGAACGTTAATTCGGCCCGCGGCATCGGTGGTTACCTCGAGCCCGTGGTCGCGTTCGATGCGACGTACTGTCTGAGCAGTTAGCCACTCATCGTCTGTCTTGCGCAGCCAGAAGGCGTTAAAATGGAGAAGCTTTGCATAATCCATGCGACTCGCGCCACGGCCGACACCGGTAATGTCGAATAGAGAGACTTGCTCCGTACGGTCTAAGATCTCCGCATTGCCGTGACCCCACCCTAGGCGAAGCAGGTAATTACACAGCGCTTCGGGGAGGTAGCCATCTTCGCGAAACTGCAAGACGGAAACCGCACCGTGGCGCTTAGAGAGTTTTGCGCCGTCGACGCCATGAATTAGTGGGATATGAGCGAACTCGGGAAGCGGCCATCTCATTGCTTCGTATATTTGTGCTTGGCGAAAGGTATTGGTGAGATGGTCATCGCCCCGGATAACGTGGGATATGGCCATATCGTGATCGTCAACGACCACGGCGTGGAGATACGTGGGTGTGCCGTCGGACCGGACGATTATCATGTCGTCCAGCTCGGAATTCTCTACCTTGACGGAACCCTGAACAAGGTCAGATATGATTGTCTCGCCGGTGCGTGGAGCTTTTAGGCGGATAACAGGAGCGACTCCTGAAGGAGCGTCAGCCGGATTGCGATCGCGCCAGCGACCATCATATCTAAAGGGCTTTTTCTCGGCCTCGGCCCGTGCGCGCATTTCTGCAAGTTCTTCGCGGGTGCAAAAGCATCGATATGCGGCGCCTGTGGCCAGCATGGCTTCTGCAACCTCGCGGTGGCGAGCATATCGAGTAGATTGGAATACCGGAGGTTCGTCGGGCGTAAGATCGAGCCAATCAAGTGCATCAAGAATAACGCGCGTGGCCTCAGCAGTGCTGCGCTCACGGTCCGTGTCCTCTATGCGCAACAGGAAATGCCCACCATGGTGCCGCGCGAACAAAAAATTGAACAGCGCAGTACGGGCGCTGCCTATATGCATCATGCCGGTGGGAGAGGGAGCAAAGCGGACGCGGACTGTCATGGTTTCGCGCTAGCACGAAATGAAGCGACTGGATATCCATTCGCGATTCAACCTCGTTCGTGGTCGGTTGCGTCAATCTTGGGCAACAGTCGGTTCAGAATTCGGCCAGGCGGGTTTCTAAGAAACAACGGTTGTTTCGGCTTTTTGCGCACGTCAGAGGTGCTAGTCTTTCAGCTGATGCAGGAGTTTCGCCGTTTCGTGACGCCGTGGGTCAACGGATGTCGACGCGCTGAGTTAGCTAACGACATGGCATAATGGCATAAGACCATGTTTCAATCGCGGCACTATAATGTACACAATTGGCGATGATTTGTTAGTTTTCGCGCGCGCCCGGATTGAGGAATCATATTTAGAATCTCCTTCACCTAATGTGATGCATATCCTGAGTTTCTAAGGTAGTTTGCGCATTCTCCTGGCTTGAATTCTGTGAGCAGCGTTCCGATGCGTTTCCACGTTGCCTCGACGGGGCGTTCGGCAGCTTTGCGGAGCCGTGCTTTGAGTTTGGCGGAGACTTGTTCGATGGGGTTCAGGTCTGGGCTGTAGGGCGGCAGGAACAGCAGCTTGGCGCCAGTCGCACGAATGGCGTTGCGCACTGCCGGGCTCTTATGGCTACCGAGATCATCCATGATAGCGATGTCGCCGGACGACAAGGTCGGCGCCAGCATTTGCTTGATGTGGGTCGCAAAATTTCTGCCGTTGATCGGCCCGTCGAGGACGCGGGGCGTCGATGCGGTCTGACCGCAGAGCCGCGCGGAAGGTCGGGGTATTTCAGTGGGCCTGCGGTACTTTGGCAAGCAAGGGCGCGCTCTGCGGCGACCAGCCGCGCGCCCGCGTCTCGTTTGTTTTGCCCCCGGTTTCATCCAGGAAATCCAGCCGCTCGGGGCAATCTACCCTGATATATCTCCAGAACCGGCGCTTGCGGGCCTCGTCGCTGCACGACCGACCCGATAAAACCGCCGCCGCAACCGGCTCCCTTAAATCATTCGAATGGCGCCAACTCATCCCATGCTGGCCTCCGACACCTCTATGAATGTGAATCAGATTTTCAGACCCATCGGAGTCCCTACATAATTCGAATCAGAGGAAAGTGACTTTAAAAACGGGTCGCTTAAAGCCAAACGACTAACCGATTTAACGTCATCGCCAGACGGGGGATGACAAAACGAAGGTTGTTTTGATTCATTGGCGCCATTTTGCTGCAAGCAGTAGGTCTTTTGAGGTTATGCTGACATGGCAAAATAGGACAACTGCCTATAGCCAGAGGTTGCCGTCCGAGAAACACAAGGTCTAGGTGGCGCACTACCAGACAAAGCGAGGCATGATCGCAACTGGAGCGAAACCGGCCTCCCTACATTCTCTATGTGCAGCCTCAGGAGAAAGGTCGTGAATACCCGAGAGGACGAAAACCGAATCGATGGCGGCCGCCTTGGCGCCGGCAAGGTCCGTCCGGAGCGAATCTCCGAAAGATACCGTCTTTCGACGGTTTGTACCGAGAAGGTCGAGGGTTGATCTGTAGATCGCTGGATCTGGCTTGCCGCGGGCCAGAACTAATCCGCCACGAGCGGCATAGCGTTCGGCCAGCAGCCCAGCACAAATGATGCGTTTTCCAGCTCGGATTACTTCTAGATCTGGGTTGGCGCAAATCATGGGCAGTTCGGCAGCGAGGCACTCTGCAAGGACCGCGTCATAGACGTTGGGATCGTCTTCGGAGGCGTGATCATCGGGGCCGGTGTTAAGGACAAAATCGGCCTCCGATGGCGTCGGGCATTCACTAACAGGTAGGCCATTGAACAAATTTCGGTCGCGAGCAGGTCCCAAATGATAGAATTTTTCGCCGAGGGTACGGAAGCCTGGGTCATTGCGAAGCTGCAAGGCGTCCCGAACAGCTTCGCCGCTTGTTACGATGCCGTCATAGAGTGAAGGAGCGATACCCATGGTGAGCAACGTCTTTGCGACTACCGACGAACGGCGTGGAGCGTTAGAGAGGAAAGCAACTCGTTTGCGTGCGGCCCGCAGGCGCGCTAGGCATTCCAGTGCCCCCGGATATGGCTGAGTGCCGTTATGAACCACACCCCACAGGTCGATGATGAAACCATCGTAGCGGGAAGCCAAGTCGGCTACCCTCATGGAGAGCGTTCTGCAAAACGATCGGCGTCACGGCCGATCAGGGAGGAAATGTTTTGCACGCCGTGTTGGTGGAGTAGCCGGGCTAGACCAGTAACGATGTGGGGAATGATTGAAGGACCTTGACCGACGAAACTAGTGTAAATTTGCACGAGGCTGGCTCCGGCACGAATTTTGGTCAGCGCCTGCTCAGGTGTAGCGACGCCGCCCACACCGATCAGTACAAGATGGTCGCCCGCAAGTTGACGGATTTTTGCTAGCATGCGTGTCGATTGGGTAAAAAGCGGTGCGCCTGACAGACCGCCTGACTCGGTCCGCGAGGGGCTTTGCAAGGTTTCTGGGCGGGTTGTTGTAGTGTTGCCGATAATCAGACCCGTGATACTCTGCTGGATCGCTAGCGATACAAGCTCGGGTAGGGTCTCGTCGGGAAGGTCAGGAGCAAGTTTGACAAAAAGTGGCCGGTGGAACGCTCCG
>DAIDMG010000053.1 GCA_027449105.1 Acidiphilium sp.
TGATCATGCAGCTGGGTCGCTTTGTACTGCAACAAGCGTGTGAAACAGCGCTGACTTGGCCCGACGATTTTACTCTTGCCGTTAACATTTCGCCAATACAGTTCAGTGACCCTAACCTTGCTGACGACATCATCGAAATCATCGATCGGCTGGCATTTCCGGCAGCACGTCTTGAGCTGGAAGTGACTGAGAGCGTTTTGATAGAGGACGCCGACCGAGCCCTGGTGGCGCTTGGCAAGCTAAAGGCGCGCGGCGTTCGAATCGTTCTCGACGACTTTGGCACTGGGTACTCTTCGTTGAGTATGCTCGGACGCTTCCCGTTTGACAAACTCAAGATCGATCGCTCCTTTGTTCAGGATCTCTCTGAAAACAGCGATTCCGAGGCCATCGTGCGTGCCATTCTTGCACTGGGGAACAGCTTGAATATGGTGGTTGCCGCCGAGGGAGTAGAAAACCTCGCTCAGCTTGAGGTGCTTAAGGCTGCAGGTTGCCATCTGGTACAGGGCTTTCTGCTTGGTTGCCCAACCGCGCGCCCGCTGGACGCTGTCGCCGCCTGATCGACATCAGCGGTCGCAAAAGTCGGTCTGGTTCTTTCACGTTCTGTTTGCGCTACGAGAATCCTGCGGAGCTCACTGCTTCAGTTTTTCCTCCTAACGTCAACTCGCCGAGGTATCTGCCTGCGTTGAGACCTTTGTTACCTGAAGAGGAAGAGCCCCGGCGTATTTATCCGGACGCCGTTCTGTCCCCGGATCTCGACTTGCCCTTGATACAAACCCACGACATACGACCGGCGTTCCGCCACGATAGCGAGTTCCTTTCTGGTGGGCAAAGCCCACCTGTTTCACAGCACAAGGCTGTGCAGCGAACCCGCGTGAGGGCCAGCAAGAACAGTGCTGCCCCTACCGGCCTGACCCACGTTACGCCAAGTCGATTTGACCGTTGACCACGTGGGTAAACCGCAAGGAACCGATCTCCAGAGTCATCGTTGCGCCAAGTTTCTCAGTGCCCTGGAGGCGGCCTCCACGTAGAGCCTCGCGGACGGCGGTTTCAATTTCACGCTGAGCTGTCACTCCAACTTCCTTCAAAAATTTGCGGATGGTCATGTTAAAAATCTCTTCGTCCATGATTTTAGTGCTCCTGTTTCAAACTTGTTCGTTATACCAGACGGTGTTTCGCGTCGCACTGGCTTCTCACGGGTTATTATTACGTGATTTTTCTTGCTGTGGCCATTTTTTGGTCGGGCGCTGAAGCGCAAACGGAATTTCCATCCGCCAGTCAGCGGCCAAATCAGCAGGGCTGCTTTTCAACATCTCATGCGCAAACCTGTTGCGCCTTTCGCCTTTTGTCAGGAAATGAGGCTGACAGCGGTAACGATGGGAGATGCCGATGCACGGGCGGTGGTCATGTCCACCTACGTGTTGTCCCGAGGTGAGCCGCGGCGCATGCTTCGAGCCCAGGATTTTTAAATCAATTGAGTGCGGGCTATTTGTGCCTGCTCGCTATCCGGATGTTCCCATGATGAAAGAAGTAGGGTCCCGGAATCCGGTACAAGTTCCCGTTGCCTGGCGTAATCAGGACGAGTGTGCCCACAGGGACCCGTCGATAAAGAGAAATTACAGCCCAGGGAGACATCTGCACGCAGCCGCGAGACGCTCGTTCCCCAAGCATGCCAAGGTTGGGCGTGCCGTGAATATAAATGTGGCGCAGGTAGGTGTTGACGCCATGCCCAGCGTTCCATCCCTGCTGCAGCCCTTGGAGCCAAAGAATGCGCGCGATGATCACTTGGCTTGCCGCAATATCGGTCGGGGCGACAGCAAGGTGCGCAATATGATTCGTTGGCGCCTGATCATGAATAACCGTGTTGAATGGAAGACCACCTCCAATCTTACGAGCAATGCGAAAAACGCCGACCGGCGTGCGGAATGAACCGTCATGCTCGCCGGTACCGGCGATAGCCGTCGACACGGGCCACGTGCCAACACGGTAGCCATTCTTGAATAAATAAAGACGCTGTCGCGCGACATCGACAACAACAAACATTCCGTTACCTGAAGTCGGGTCTCGCTTTTCCAAACGGTACCAGTCGTTCCGAAACGCGCGGTTACGACGTCGGCGCCAAAAAATTCGTGACATTGACCCGGATTTGGAAACATAAGAGTCGGCCTCGACACGGCGCAATCCGGCCAAAGCTAGAAAAACGCATAGCGCAGCCAATACCACTCGGGTTTTCATGGTTTTTCGGGTGCGTGAGACCAAGAATAGGGGGCGCAC
The DNA here is from genome assembly GCA_027449105.1 of Acidiphilium sp. Classification (GTDB taxonomy): domain Bacteria; phylum Pseudomonadota; class Alphaproteobacteria; order Acetobacterales; family Acetobacteraceae; genus Acidiphilium. The sequence goes on from DAIDMG010000053.1 coordinate 2,272, forward strand.
AGAATCGCTATCAGGCCGTCAGCTTCATGTGCTTTGCATCGCACGATACGCTGTCTGCCGGTTGGTACATACGTCGTTGCCGGAAGATAGCGGTCCTGCGCTGGCTTGCCGCGTTGCTGCACACACCTTTCCCGGTAGCCTTTCTCCGCTCTGCTTTTCGCAGGTTTTCGGGTAACCCCGCGTTGCTTCACCATTATGACGTGTTGGACCGTTCCTGTGGCCTCTACCCTCGTCGCCACGCCACTTGTCGTTCGGAATTGGCTATCGTGATCTTGGGGGAAGGCGAAGCAGCTGCATCCGGAGATTTGGGAGCGCTCACGCATTTTTGATGATGAGCGGAGTCCTGCGGGGTGAAAGCATGCCAACGTTGATTTTTTTTGGACATGGCAAGCCCTTTGCTCTGGCGTCGTGATGCTGCACTGCGGGACGAGAAAGCGCACTGCCTCTGACGGTGCCATCCGGGGCTATGCGCGCAATTGTGAAGATCAGGGAAGAAAACAATTCTGGAAACCGTAACTCACTGCACCAAATCAATAATATAGAGCCCTCGTAGATATTAGGAGGAGTCGACGTTATGACGAGATGGAAACTTGGATTAATTGCCGCCGTCACGGCATGGCCGGCTATGTCCTGGGCAGCCGGACCTGTAGCCACACCAATGACGTCGGTGATGATCGTGCCGGTAACGCTCATTGCGCCGCCTATGCCGATGGTGCTGCCCATCATACCACGCCCCACGACATTGATAAGGGAGGTGGAGCAGATGCAGGCAGAAATGCAGACCAATCTGGCAAGGATCGAACGTGCAGCATTTCAACACGCAATATCGCCGGCGTGGTTGCCAACAGACGAGGGAGGAACTCTAACAGGAATTTCGATGATCATGATGGCAACGCCTGGCGGTGTATGCCGTGAACAAATTGAGGTTGTCCCTGTTCCAGGAGGAGGGGCGCAGGTTCATGTGCAGGAAAAGGGCAATGCCTGCCGAAGCTTCCTTAACACATCGACCCGGTCGAAAGAGCCCGGAGTGATTCAGGATCCTATCAGGAAACGAGTCACGCCCCCATTGCCGGCAAACACGCTGCCGCCACCGTCGAAGCTTATTTATGCAGATTCTCGAATCTCGCCAGGAATGGAGCCCTCCGAAGGAATAGGTTAAGCCTTATGGTCGTTAGGATCACCCACTAGGGGGCATGGCCTGTCTGAGGGTTGCTCTGAATTGCGACCGTTGGAAATGCTCGTCTGCTCTAACGACGAGGATGGTGGCCACGTGTCATCAGGGGGAGGGCGAGCACCACTGCTATTGCCAGCATGACGTTTGAACAGGTGCTAGGTGGTCTTCGACCGTATTTTCAAAAGAGGGAGGGCCCTACGAACTTGTTTGACGCCTGCGACGGTGGCTTGCGGACACTGAAGTTGAGTGTGGTGTGTGATGGGCGGCAAGCCGGCTACGCTGAAGCCAATACAATGGTGGCCTTTGCGAAAGCTGGGTGGGAGCGAGCGTCGAGGTGTAGTTCCGAGACCAATACGGGGCCCACTCTGGCGTTTCAACGGGAGGAATGCAAACGAGAGCATAGGAAACATTCCGGTTTGCCCAATCAGTGTTGGCCTTTCCCGCCAACGTATCGCGAGCTCTTTAACATCTCCGGCGACTCTGTCATGCCCCTCGAAGGGATCAGCCGATGGCTCACCGCAAGTTTGTGGGAAAAGCCGGCGCGCGGAAGAAATGCGCCGAAACACCGTGGTCGTTCGCCATTTGGCCCACGCATTCGAAGCATTGGTAGATCTCGGAATGTGTTGTTGATGTGCCGGGGAAAGACCCTGGACTTTGCCTGAACACAGCTGGCCTGTCCTACTTGGACGGTCGTTGAGCTATTTGTCGTTGCGCTAGGTATGGCAAGGCTCTCTCGGTAGAGCAAGAGATGTGAGCGATCGTCGCCGCGATAACGGTCAGGTTCATCGTTAAATCGGCAGCTTAAAGAACCGAATCGACCGTTCGATGGGTTGAAGAATAAGTGAGAGCCGCGCAAATCCATGACGGAAGAGACAATGCGAAGGATGTGTACATAATGTATCAGGATGCGCCCGTTTGGTTCGTTACTGGCTGCTCGACAGGCTTTGGGCGGGAACTTGGGAAGTTACTTTTGTCGCAAGGGTTCCGCGTAGTCGTGACCGCGCGCGCCATCACCAAATTCGACGATGTGGTAAAGGGGCACAAGGAGAACGCGTTAGTGATTCCTCTCGACGTAACGGACAAGAGAGCCGTTCATGCAGCAGTGGACGCCGCACATGCGCATTTCGGGCAGATTGATGTCCTCGTGAACAATGCAGGGTACGGTTATCTTGCGGCCATCGAGGAAGGTGAGGACGAGCCGGTACGGCGGATGTTCGAAACCAATGTATTCGGTCTCATTGAGGTAACGAAAGCGGTGTTACCCGGCATGCGTGCGCGGCGGCAGGGATGTATCGTCAACTTGTCCTCGATCGGAGGTCTGGTGAGCTTCGCGGCGACGGGCTATTACCACGCCACGAAATTTGCTGTTGAGGGGCTGTCAGGTTCACTCGCTATTGAATTGGCCCCCTTGGGCATAAAAGTGCTGGTAGTGGAGCCAGGGCCGTTTCGCACGGATTTCGCCGGTCGTTCCATCGTGGCGTCCAAAATCGAAATTCCGGATTACGCTGAAACTGCGGGAGCGCGGCGCCAGCAAACATATGCGCGCGACGGCAAACAGCAAGGCGATCCCGCGCGGGCAGCGCAGGCGATTATCAACGCCGTGGCTTCTCCCAACATGCCTTTCCGCCTCGTGCTTGGAGCGCCAGCGTTGGATCTTGCGCGCAGAGATCTGGACGCCAAGCAGCGGGAATTCGATGCATGGCAGGAAGTGACCCTTGACGTAGACTATCCTGAATCTCCGGCGTCGCGGTTTTGATCGACGAAGTCGATGTTGCGGCCAATTTTTGTATTTGGCCAAATCCCTGCCATGAAACGTAATTTTTGGCCCGTTTTTGCAGGTTAGGGAGAGGGTCAGGAAGTGAAACGTTAATAGCTAACAAAGATGACATTTGCAGTTACGGCCGGCGTCACGCTGCAGGGCGTGCCAACAGCCTCGATTGAAGCAGAGGACTCGACTACCGCAGAAGTGATGCGCCCCGGCGATTAGAGAAACCGGTGCCTCGCGTGATTGGAAAGGCGTGTGCTACGGGATATCGCATCGGCTGCTCGTGGCCCCTCTGGAAGCGTCTTGCCTGATGCACGACGACGAAGTGGCGAACGTCTGCGGGAATGGGCTGTTCGGTTCGCGGAATACACTGCTAGCTGTTGCGGCAAAGACGGCGTATTCCGGAAGGCATGCGTGAAGCGGTAGAAAAGGCGCGTCCATGGCAGTGAAGGCGTTTGTCTCATGGAGTTCAGGCAAGGATAGCGCCTGTGCTCTCGCAGAGGCGCAGCGTAGCGGGATGGCCGAGATTGTTGGCCTCCTAACCACGGTGAACGAGGCGTTCGATCGGGTCGCGATGCACGGCGTGCGCAACAGCCTGCTTGACCGGCAGATCGCTGCGCTTGGCTTGCCATGCGTGAAAGTGCCATTGCCACATCCGTGTCCTATGGCGGCGTACGAGGCGCGGATGGCAGAGGCGAGTGCAATCGTGAAGGCACGAGGAGCGGACCACCTGATCTTCGGCGACCTGTTTCTCGAGGACGTGCGCGCCTACCGCGAGGCGCAACTTGGGCGCGTCGGTTTGAGAGGGCTTTTTCCGTTATGGGGGCGCGCCACACGGGTGGTTGCCGAGGCAATGATCAAGGACGGTTTTACTGCCTACGTTGCCTGCCTTGACCCGAAGCAGTTGGACCGTGGTTTTGCTGGCCGGCGCTTCGACCCAAGCTTCCTCGCCGCTTTGCCAATGACGGTGGATCCGTGTGGCGAACGCGGCGCCAGGATGGCCGAACGAATTCGTGATAGCTGCATCTTCTGCCTGGGTATCAAGGTCAGGCGTGCCATTTGCTGCAAAATGTAATCGCCATCCTGACCCGCTCCGCCAGCCGCCTTTTCTGTGCCGTGGACTCGCTGATCTGAAAAGGAGTGCGAATTTCTGCTCACGGAAAATCAGAACTGCCGATTTCGGTAAACATGCAGTAAAACGCACAGCCATGATGCTTAAGGCGTTTGGATGCGTAAGGAATGCAGGCAGACGGCGTTGGAGCGAGGGATGAGCACGGAGCAAAGACCGAAGCGCCGCCATGCGGTTTTTTCCTCACCCTTGAAGGACAGGACAGGGTGTTTTTCATGGGTCAAGACGATCTGCCTGACTCTGTGCGTTGCACCCGCATTGTATATTGCCGCGTGGTGGGTGGCCGGCCGACTTGGCGGTCGGCCGATCCACCAGGCGATGTTGGATACGGGTTTCTGGGCGATTCGCTTCCTGGTACTATGCCTGGCCGTGACTCCGGTGCGGTCATGGTTCGACTGGTCGCGGCTGATTCAGCTGCGGAGGATGCTCGGTCTCACGGCGGCGTTCTACACTTTTGCTCATGTCACGCTCTACGCGGCGCAGCAAGGCTTCGACATGGGCTTCGTGCTGGGGCAGATGGTGACCGTCTTCTACCTGATCCTGGGTACGGTCGCGACGTTAGGCCTCTTCGCGTTGGCGCTCACATCGACCGACGCCGCGATTGCCCGACTGGGAAAAAAATGGATCGGGTTACACCGGCTGATCTACCCGATTGCAGTCCTGTCGTTCTGGCATTTTTTTCTGACGCAGAAGATCGATATCGGCACAGCTCTGGTGCCTGCAGGGCTCACTTTGTGGTTGTTGCTGTGGCGCGCCTCTGCTGCCAGGTCCCGACGGTCGCTTGCCAGACTCGCCAGTTTAGCGATGGGGGTCGCGGTGATCACGGCGCTCGGTGAGGCTGGCTGGTACGCGCTCTATTCCGGCCTCAATCCACGCCTTGTCCTTGACGCGAATTTTTCCTTCTCGCGATGGTCGGCGGCGCAACAACTTACTGCGGACTTTGCTTTGATCCTGTTGCTGATCGCTATGCGTCGGCTGCTTTCTTTCACGATCGTCCAGTCGCGCTGATCGCGCGGCGGCTTGCTTTTTGGATCCTTGCGGTATCGAACTCAAAATTGTTCGCGGCCTGTGCCCTGCTTCATAGCGTTATCGGTGGGAGGCGTTCGGATATTCCGCCCTTTGAGTCAATTTTTTGCTCGTTACGAATAAGGCGTCTCCAAAAAGATCTCTGTTGCGCGTAGCATACTTTGTCGACTCCGGATTCTCAGTCGGCTCATATCGGAGCGGAGGAAAAGCATCATGACCGTTCATCGCAGGCGTGAATGGGAGCTGCCGGAAAAGGCAGTTACCTCGTGCCATCTGCTGGTACATCGGCGGAAAGCTATGACCGTCTTTGGCGCCAGCATGCTCGGTTTCGGCGTTATCAATGAGGCGGTGGCCGATAAGGTCACTTATCCGCCCGGCGATCTTTCAGGCACAGGCAGGTTCGACCCCGGGCGGCCGATCACGCCCGAACAAATCGTGACGACCTACAACAATTTCTACGAATTTGGCCTGCATAAGAACATCTGGCGGCGGGCGCAGAAACTGCCGACAGAGCCTTGGACCATCAGGATCGAGGGAGAAGTGGAGAGGCCGATCACCATTTCCTTTGATGACCTCATGAAGAAGATGCCGGTTCAGACCAGGATCTATCGCCATCGCTGTGTCGAAGCTTGGTCCATCGTGGTGCCGTGGCGCGGCTTCCCGATGCGGGACTTGGTCAAATTTGCCAGGCCGCTATCAGCAGCAAAATATATCCGGGTGACAAGCATGAGCGATCCGAAAGTGATGCCGGGCTTGTCGATACCGTATTTCCCATGGCCCTATCGCGAGGGATTGTGGATGCCCGAGGCGGTGAACGAACTGGCCTTTATTGGCACCGGCATGTACGACGAAGCCATGCCAAAGCAGGACGGTGCACCAATACGCATCGTGATACCGTGGAAATACGGCTTCAAATCAGCGAAATCGCTTGTGAAGTTCGAATTTATCAGGCATCAGCCGAAGACTTTTTGGGAGCAGACATCGCCAAATTTCTACGGATTCTGGGCCAATGTAAACCCGAAATATCCGACACCACGTTGGAGCCAGGCATACGAACGCGCACTGGGTGAAGGCAGGGTGATTCCAACCCAGATCTGGAATGGTTATGGCAGATGGGTTGCCTCCCTCTATTCTGGCATGAAACATGACCGGCATCTTTTTATGTGAAAAAAGGCTGTATTGTCCCGACATGTGGCAGTTTTCCCTCTATTTGGCCGGGGCGCGAAATGACTTTCGGCCGTTTACGCCTGGTGGGAGGGGCTACGGTCGCCGCTAATAATTAAATTCAACGCGCGCCGACGCCAGGCGGGTCGAACGGTCCGGGACCGATCGGCTTGACCGGTCAGCGGTCGTTTTCCCTCGTTTCGTGACGATCTGTTCCATTGAACGTCAGCCTATGGTTTTCAGAGAGGTTATTTGTATTCCAATCGGCCGTAAAGCAGTGGAATCGCGTCAGCTGCGAAATCCATCCCGCTCTGCCTTGGCGATAACAACAAAGTAGGCCGTAGAGCCAGGGCTTCGTGCCGAGCGCACTGCCGTAGCTGTTCATGGTACAGACGTTGCGAGCCTAGTCATCTCGGTATGACGCAAGGCGATCATACAAGACAACCCGAACGAACCCTGATGGGTCGACGAACGAACCACGACCAAGGGATCGGAAGCATCCAGGAAAGCGGCCCTGTCATTGGCCGGGCAGACCCCTATATTGACTACATGCGCCAGCTCTTAATCATCGGCGGGCTTATGTCGCTGACCCTTGGGATCGTTTGGCCTTGGCTCGGCCGAATTGGACTCGGTCACCTGCCGGGGGATATCCAGCTGCGGCGGCCCGGGTTCACGTTCTACTTCCCGCTTGCTTCCAGTCTGGTCGTATCGATCGTGCTGTCGGTCGTGTTTAGCGTCATATTGTGGCTATTCCGACGCTGACAGGCAATACGTTCGCTCGGGCGGCGGCAGGGATTTCCATTCCGTTGTATTGCTGGCTTCTGAAAGTTTTAGCTTCTTGTTCGAATGTCTATGGGGTGTCCCGGACCACTGTTGGCGCCTAGGGACGATCAGTCGGCGCGGTATAGCCTATTCGCGCGCATCTGCGCGAAGCGATTTCGAGCGTGGTTCTGTGGCTGGCAACTACACTGTGCGAGATTAGCACCGCCACTCGCAGGAGTGCGTATACGGTCATTGCGCGCCTTCGTCGACACAGCTCATCTGTACCGTATTTGTTATTCTGCCGCGTATTTAGGCAGCATCGAGTGTTCTGACGATTGCGCGGAAGGCAGAAACGAAGTCTGATGCAACCGAGATTGAGGTATCAGGTGTATGGCAGGCAGTCTGATGGGCGCGTAACACGGCGCTTCTCTTTTTCGTCCAGGAGCGCTTAACATATGTAGGTGTATTGTTTCTGGGCTCCTTCGTGGTGGAGTCATGATAAGATGTCATGCGGGGTTGACGAGGCGGCGTGCAGTGAGTGTCGTTCCCGATCCGGAGAAACCCATAATTCCCTACCAAAGAGCCGGGGTGTTCTGGGGCAATTGGTCGTCCGCATGCAAGCAACGACGGGGTGGCCCGACGAAAGTGTGATACCCACGCAGCCAGTTATGACTTATAACATTCCTACTCCGCAGGAAACAGAACGGAGGCACCCTAAACAGAAACCCCGGAGCAATCCGGGGCTTTCTCTTTGGTGGCACGACGCGGATATGTTGCCGGATATCGTACTCCCATCCCGACAAATTGGGATTCTATAAATTTCTGGATAAGCTTCTTTGGAGTGAGGCGGCTTTCTTACGCCTTGCTGTCGTCGGTTTTTAACGATAGCGTCACGTGCCGTAAAAGCGTGACCGCAAGCTACCCTTTAATCGGGTCTACATTGGGCTAATGGCGAAGCTGTTTGGCTGGCCGAGGGTTAAGGTGGCAGGGTCTATCTGAACGGCTTCCGGCATCGCACAGGTAGCGTCGTTGTGCACCATCGTCCGGCACATGGATGGTTTCGCCCGTCTTTTTGTTGGGGGCTTTGTTAAGAACGTGTTGCACCGGTTTCGTTACAGACTGCGGGGCAGGAATGCCGCGAGGTGCTACTGGCCTTTGTCAGGGGCCGACATCTCGTCTCTTGGGTGGCTTGAACGGACAACAGATTGCGACCGCGAGGCGGCCAGCACTGCATTCCTTGCCCGATGCGTTGATCGCTGGTCATTGCGATAGCGCCCACTGCTATGTTTAATGAAACAGGGGGCAACGACAACGCGCGATGATTACACCGAAACGATGGCCGGAGGACAGCGGCCGATTTTCGCACGAAGCAGGAACTCTGGTCGGCGCGGACGGAATAATCAATTTTCTTCGGCGCTTCCTGCGGTTGACCGGGGGGTATTGGCGCGGTGATGATCGGTGGCGGTCCGCTCGGCTGACCGTTTCCCTCGGGTTCCTGACCATCGCCCAGGTGGTGATCCCGGTTCTTATCAACAAATGGACCGAGGCGTTGTTCAACGCTTTGGGGGGGCGGGACATGGACCGCTTCCTCAAGCTTGTCGGGGTGTTGGTGTTAATTATTCTTGGCAGCATGGCAGTCAACACCATCCACTTAATCGTCAAGCGGAAGCTTCAACTGGACTGGCGCCGGTGGCTGACCGATCGGCTTTTGCATGACTGGATGTCTGGAGGCCGCCAGTACCTGCTCGGATCCATGCCCGGCGAGCATGACAATCCCGACGGGCGTATCGCGGAGGATTTGCGCAACACTACGGAAACCGCGATCGAGTTGGCCCACTCTCTATTTTATTGCGTGCTGCTGCTCCTCAGTTTCACCGGTATCCTGTGGTCGCTATCCGACTCGCCGGTATGGACGGTGGCAGGAATTCGCTTCAGCATTCCCGGCTATCTGGTGTGGATTGCCATCCTATACGCGGCCGCCGGAACGCTGGTGGCGATGGCGCTTGGGCGGCCCCTGGTTCGCGCCGTCAACCAGCGCCAGAGAAGCGAGGCAGATTTTCGTTTCGGCCTGGCCCGCGGACGGGAATACGGAGAGGCAATTGCCCTACACCATGGTGAGCCGGTAGAACGCAGCCATTTCAAACAGTTGTTTCAAGCTATCCGTGCAACTTGGAACCGGCAGACAGTGGCGTTGTCCGGCATCATGCTATTTACCAACGGCTATTCCGTTCTGTCACTCGGATTCCCAGTGATGGTGGTTGCTCCCCGCTACATCGCCGGGGCAATCACGCTTGGAGGATTGATGCAGACTGCGCAAGGATTCGGACAGATGGCAGCGGCCCTTTCGTGGCCCATTGACAATCTTTCCTACGCTGCGACGTGGCGGGCGTCCGTGGAGCGGGTTATGGGTCTGCACGAACAACTGGAACGTCTTAACGCCGAGCTGGCTGGCGAAGTGACGACGGGAGGCATCGTTATCGAGATGGCGGCAGAGCGGGTATTGTCGTTCCATGATCTACAAGTTGCCACGCCCACTGGAGATATCCTGATCGACCGCTTTTCCACTCGCATTGCCGCGGGCGAGCACGTCGTGATTGATGGTGACCAGACGGCAGCCAACCGCTTGGTCAAGGTGGTGGCTGGTCTCTGGCCGTGGGGACAGGGGCGAGTGGAATTGCCCGTTAGCGCGGCGATGTTCTTTTTACCAGAGCGCCCTTATCTTCCGGTCGGTACCTTGCGAGCGGCGCTAACCTACCCCGCAGGAGTGGATGCCTTCGTCCCCAGATTGGTGGACGAAGCACTCGGGCGCGTGGGGCTCGCGCACCTTCTCGGTCGGTTGGATCAGGTGGAAGCGTGGGAGCAGGAGCTGTCGGCAGCGGAGCTGCAGAAACTTGGGTTTGCGCGTGTCCTGCTCCATCGTCCGGACTGGATCTTCCTTCAGGAGGCCACTGACACGATGAGCGCGGACGACGAGGCGGCGATGATGCGCATCCTATGTGAGGATTTTTCCGAGGCAACCATTATCGGTATCGGCTTTCGCCATGAACCGGACTGGCCGCATCTCCGCCGGCTGGTTTTAGAGCGCAAGGGCGGAGCAGCGGCGAGCCTGATCGACTTTCGCGGGGTGGAGGAGCCCCCGGGGGGAGAAAAGAAAAACCTCAGCATCCCCGCTCGCGATGGATGAGAGCAGCATACCAGGCGGCGGAATCCTTGGGAATTCGCGTCTGCGTAGCGAAATCGACCCATACTAGTCCGAAACGGTTGCCATAGCCGGAGCCCCATTCGAAGTTGTCCAAAAGCGACCAGACAAAATAGCCGCGCACGTCCGCACCCTCATCCATCGCCTGCTTCATTGCGTTGGTGTAGGCCCGCAAATAATCGACACGCTCCTGATCATGCACCTTGCTGGCGGAATCGGGCATGTCGCTGCCTCCACAGCCGTTTTCGGTGACGTAGATCGGCATTTTGTACGTTGAGGCGACATTTATGAGCTCGTCGTGAAACGCCTCAGGGTAGATCGGCCAGCCAATACCCGAACGTGGTGCCTCGACGGGAGCGTTGCCCCACGCATAGCCGATCGGGGCAGTGGCATCAGCACGAGCGTAGATTGGCGAATAGTGGTTTAGCCCGAACCAGTCGATGGGTCGGCAGATGCGGGCCATATCCCCGGAGCGGACGAACGGTTCGATCGCGAGGGCAAGTCTTGGCGAATAGTGGCCGAGCAACTGCGGATCAGGAAACGCTTTGTTCCAATGTTCATCTAGGAGCAGAGCTGCTTCCTTGTTGGCTTCAAGGCCGTTCTCGGGGTGGCATGGCTGGCGATTGTGGATGATTCCCAGCTTCGCTCCAGGAACCGTCGTCCGTAATACGTCAATTGCCGCTCCATGTGCCAGATTGACATGGTGAATGGAAACGAGGTGCGCAGTACGGTCGGCCACTGCGGGCGCATTCCAGCCGAAACCATACCCGAACAGGGTGAAGACCGATGGTTCATTAAAGGTAGCGAGCCGCTTCACGCGGTCGCCGTAGCGGCGGGCAATCAGCGTGGCGTAGTCGGCGAACCAGCCCGCAATGTCGCGGTTCAGCCAGCCGCCAAGCTCGTCTAGTCCCTTAGGCAGATCCCAGTGGTAGAGGCATAGCCACGGTTCGATGCCGGTAGCAAGGAGGCGGTCGATGAGCCGGTCGTAAAAATCCAGTCCTTTCTCGTTGGTTTGGCCGCGACCGCGCGGTAACACCCTGGGCCACGACACTGAGAATCGATAGGCCGACACACCGATGTCTGTCATCAGGCCGACGTCGTCCGGCCAGTGGTGATAGTGGTCGCATGCGACGTCGCCAGTATCGCCATTCGCTACGCGACCTTTCTGCAGGCAATGGATATCCCAGATCGATGGTCCTTTACCATCTTCGCTGGCCGCGCCTTCGATCTGATAGGCGGACGTCGATACCCCCCAGATAAAGTCTTTTGGAAACCCCAACTGCCTTTCTCCTGATACTCCGCGGTAATTGTTGCCGCACGATGGCTTGTTGCCCCCGGCTGGTTTTCCCCTTTTCTTTGTCGCCACCATTTCTTCTCCTTCATGCGTTGTTCCAGGTAGTCCGCTGCGGGGCCCTTATGTTGGATCAAGGGAACGATGCCACTATCTGCCGCTTGGTGTCAGTCCTCATGTTCTAAGACGCCTCGAAGTCCCAGCACAGGGCCGCAGATAGGTAATGAGGGTAGATGACCCAAAGCCGACCAGCCAATTTCCTGGCCGCTTCACTGGTGTTGGAAACAGACGCCTTCGGGCCGTCGAGATGGGAGAGTGATCGGGTCAGGTGACGGTGCGGTTACTCCGGCACTCCATGAATGACTGTCACGCTACGTCTGACGCCCCACGTGTGACCCGGTTATATGCCGCAGCATCGGATACTAAAGAATTTAAGAGCGCTTTCTTAACGCACCGCACGACGCACGCCCGGTACGGGAGTAGACGACACGCCTTACGCGACAGATTCGAAAGACGCTGTGTTCGGATCGCTTGGGCCTTGTGAGGTAGATCACGACGTCCGCAGTT
>DAIDMG010000054.1 GCA_027449105.1 Acidiphilium sp.
CTTCCGCGCTCACGTCACTGGTGCGCCGAGCCGACCCAGATAGGTTTCTCGGGGCAATCTTTGCACCAGCAGCTCTCCGTGACGACCTGATCGTTCTGTATGCGTTTAATCACGAATTGGCACGTGCAAGAGAAGTGGCAAGTAACCCGGCCTTGACACTAATCCGGCTGCAATGGTGGCGCGAGGCTATCGACGGTGTTGGCAAAAGACACCCGGTGGCCGACGCGTTACGAGGCATGTTAACGCGTGGGGTAGTTGACCAAAAAGAACTGATTGCATTGGTCGATGCACGCGGAGCGGAAGCGGAACCGATTACAGATGTCGCAGCGTTCCTAGACTATGTTCGTGGAACGGCGGGTCGGCTAATGCGGATCGCCGGTGGCATTTTGGGCGTGCAGGATCAGCCTGGATTGGCAACGCTCGAAGATTTAGGAACCGGCACGGGTATCGTCCTGTTGATTCGCGCGGCCCCCACGTTGCGGAAATTCGGGCGGGATCTACTGCCTCAGGACGGTACGACCACCCGCAGGCTCATGGAGCTCGCCTACCCCTTGATTACTGAAAATCCGCCAGCCAAGGCACTAGCCGCGGCCTTGCCGGCAGTCTTAGCTCGACGCGATTGGGTCCGGCTGCAGCACGGCATTGGGCCTAGGCCGCGTGGCCTAGCCGATCGGCTCGCCGTCATAGCGGCTGGCCTACGAGGTAGCGTATAGCGGCAACAATACTCGGCTGGCCCCTCGTCGCACCGAGGGGAAGGTGATATGGCAAATATATGATCAACCAGACTGACCATACCGAGGGCGCACGCGAGCCGATAGACGTGACCATAGAGCAGGAAATGCGTCGCTCCTATCTCGATTACGCCATGTCCGTGATTGTTTCACGGGCGCTGCCAGACGCGCGCGATGGCCTGAAGCCCGTCCATCGGCGCATCCTCTACGCAATGGCTGAAGCGGGAAATACACCTGACAAACCCTATCGCAAATCTGCCCGCATGGTGGGCGACGTGATGGGCAAATATCACCCGCATGGTGACGCCGCGATCTATGATGCTGCAGTGCGCATGGCTCAAGGCTTCTCCATGCGCATACCACTTATCGATGGCCAAGGTAACTTTGGCTCGGTCGACGGCGACCCGCCCGCGGCAATGCGTTATACTGAAGCGCGCCTAGCGGATGCAGCTATGGCTCTTCTCGCCGACATCGACAAGGAGACGGTTGATTTTCAACCTACCTATGACGAGTCGGATAATGAACCACAGGTTCTTCCAGCTTCGTTTCCCAATCTTCTCGTCAACGGTGGCAACGGAATCGCGGTTGGTATGGCAACCAACATCCCTCCGCACAATCCGACCGAAATCATTGACGCGACCTTGCACTTGCTCGAGCATCCTCAGGCGACATTGGATGACCTGATTAAAATCGTCCCCGGTCCCGATTTCCCAACCGGTGCGATTATTCTTGGTCGATCCGGTATTCGCTCAGCCTTTGAGACAGGGCGCGGAAGCATTGTGATCCGCGCAAAGGCGGCCATAGAAGAAATCCGCAAGGATAGGATGGCAATCGTGGTCAGCGAGCTGCCTTTCCAAGTCAATAAGGCGACTTTGCTGGAACGAATTGCCGAATTGGTCCGAAGCAAGGAAATCGAAGGAATTGCCGACCTGCGCGACGAGAGCGATCGCGACGGGATGCGAATGGTGATCGAGTTGAAACGCGACTCCACACCCGAGGTCGTTCTGAACCAACTGTATCGCTTCACTCAACTCCAGACGGCATTCGGCATCAATATACTGGCGCTTGACGGCGGCAGGCCCCGCCAGCTGGGCCTTCGTGACGCACTAAGTTCTTTCATTACCTTCCGCGAAGAGGTCGTACTTCGCCGAGCCCGGTTTGATTTGAACAAGGCGCGGGATCGCGCCCACAATTTAGTTGGACTCGGCATCGCCGTTCAGAATATCGATGCCGTAATTGCCTTGATTCGCGCTTCAGCCGATGCGGCGTCGGCGCGCGCCGCCTTGATGGAACGGGACTGGCCAGCGGGTGACGTCCTGCCGCTCCTTTCCTTGATCGGCGACCATGGCAATCAAGCGAGCGCCTCTGGAACGGTGCGTCTTACGGAAGCCCAAGCACGAGGCATACTTGAGCTGCGGTTGCAGCGCCTAACCGGACTAGAGCGCGATAAAATTCACACAGAGCTAAGAGAGGTTGGCGAAAAAATTGGCGAACTTCTTGCAGTCATTAGTTCGCGACCGCGGCGCCTGGAAGTGATGCGCGACGAATTGCTCGTCGCACGGGCGCACATCGGATCTCCGCGGGTTACACAGATCGCGGATAGCGTCGCGGATCAGGATGATGAAAGCCTGATCGAGCCGGGCCAGATGGTCGTGACAATGACCCGCGACGGCTTCATCAAACGCACCCCGCTTGAGGCCTTCCGAGCGCAGAATCGTGGAGGGCGCGGTCGGGCGGCCGCGTCGATGCGTGGTGATGATGTGATTACGCGTAGCTTCAACGCGCATACTCACCAGTTCGTGCTCTTTTTTAGCCAAGGCGGCAAAGTTTTCCGGGAAAAAGTCTGGCGTCTTCCAGAATCAGCGCCAGCCGCAAAAGGCCGTGCCATCGTGAATATCCTGCCCGAGCTAAACGGCGACACCATCACCACGGTGTTGCCCTTGCCGCAGGATGATAGCTTGTGGAACGACCTTCATCTCGTTTTTGCCACCGCTATAGGCAATGTCCGGCGCAATCGTTTGGCTGACTTCCGGAATGTACGCTCCAGCGGGCTAATTGCCATGAAACTCGATGAAGGCGACCGCTTGATTGGCGTAGCAACCTGCCGCGACAAGGACGACGTGTTCTTGGCGACACGGATGGGTCGCTGTATCCGCTTCCAGATCACGGACGAAGCACTGCGAGTCTTTGCGGGGCGCGACTCGAGCGGTGTGCGCGGTATACGACTCAACCCTGATGACGAAGTGATTTCACTGTCTGTGTTGCGCCACGTAGAGGCCAGTGTGGAAGAGCGAGTGGCTTATCTCAGGCTGACCGCAGCCCTGAGGCGAGGCCAAAATGGTGAGGTTGATCCGGAACCGATCGATCTGGATGATGCTGCAGCCGACATTTCCCTCTCTCCGGACCGCTTCGCAGAGCTAAGTCGCCTTGAAGACATGTTGCTTACCGTTACATCAGGGGGATTTGGCAAACGCTCTTCCGCTTACGAATACCGCGTGACCGGACGCGGCGGCCAAGGCATCACCAATATCGCACTGGCTGAACGCAATGGGCGCACCGTGGCCGCCAGTTTTCCCGTACGTACCGGCGATGACATCATGCTGGTGACCGATCAGGGCAAGCTCATCCGGGTGCCCGTCGATCAAGTACGAATCACCGGACGCCAGGCAATGGGCGTTACTCTGTTCCGCGTCGACAAGGACGAGCACGTCACCAGCGTGTTCCCCGTCCTCGATAACGACGATGACACTATTCCGGAGGACTCTGATGCCTGACCACGCGCTCATCGGGCTGTACCCTGGCACATTCGACCCGATCACTAATGGCCATCTTGATATAATTGGCCGCGCTTCAGGGTTGTGCGCTCGTCTGGTCATTGGCGTGGCAGAAAATGCGGGCAAAGGCCCTCTTTTTCCTATCAATGAGCGCGTGGAACTGGTGCAAGCGGAAGTTAAATCTATCGCCGTCCGTAATGGCACGGCCATCGATGTGCTGCCTTTCGACTCGCTTTTGATCGCGTTCGCACATGAAGTCGGCGCAAACGTGATCGTCCGTGGCTTGCGAGCAGTATCAGATTTCGACTACGAGTTTCAGATGGCCGGAATGAATTATCGCCTGGATCAAAACATCGAGACGGTTTTCCTCATGGCAAGCGAACGCCACCAGTTTATCGCTTCTCGGTTTGTGAAGGAAATAGCGCTCCTCGGTGGCGACATTTCATCTTTTGTGCCGAGACTCACCTTGGCCCGTACACTCGATCGCGTTGGACGAAAGCCATGATTAATCGTCGTAATCTGCTCAAAGCAGCCGCCTTGAGCCCCTTCTCTGGAGCCCTCATGTCCGAAGCCATTGCTGCCGATCCCGACAATACGATCTTGATGACGCTGCCGTTCGGCCCGGTCACTATTGCGCTTCGCCCAGATCTTGCACCGCTCACTTGCACACGGATCCGGACTCTTTCGGCAAAAGGCTTTTACAATGGCTGCGAATTTTTTCGGGTAATTGCTGGCTTCATGGCGCAAACCGGCGACCCGACAAACACCGGCACCGGGGGCAGCTCGTTGCCTGATCTCCCGGCAGAATTTACCGATAAGGCGAGCTTCCTCACGGGGAGTCTTGGCATGGCACGCACCAGCAATCCAAACAGTGCAAACAGCCAGTTCTTCATTTGCTTCGACCCGGCCACCTTTCTTGATGGCCAATACACTCTCTTTGGCCAAGTGATTAAAGGCATGGAATTTGTCGACCAAATCAGGAAAGGTCATGGCCCGAATGGCAAGGTGCTTTCCGATCCGACGAAAATCGTCTCCATGACGGTTGCTACTTAAACGAGGCTGGCTCAAAGGCATCAGGCTTGACGTCGGGTGTCGAATCTCGTTTCTGCGAAACACGCTTGGTGGGAGCCCGTAGCTCAGCTGGTAGAGCACGAGACTTTTAATCTTGGGGTCAAGGGTTCGATTCCCTTCGGGCTCACCATAAAATGAGTGTGCGGCCCTGAAAGGTTGAGCTTCCGTGGCTTGCGACCCCAAGGCGCTGGTTGGCGACCGCTGTTTCGGTGCGATCCACGGGCCTCCCCCCGAAGCCCTTACCGTTAAGAGTATCTTGCGAAGAATGTTTAGCGGCATCATGATCCGCGTATGCCGACTGGCTACGCACCCGAATCTGAAGATCGCTTGATCCCGACTGTTCGCCCGATCGATAAGCCGGGCTCCGACTGCACCGGTAGCTGGTGTGGGCAGGTTCGCCGGCCCGATGCGCCCGGATCCCCGCCGGTTCACCCTATTACGACAGCACGAGAGGGATTCGGTGGGAGCTACGTTGAGAAAACCCCGTTCAGAACAACCTAGTGGCCTGCAGATGTTGTTCTCTAAATCCGGGCCGTGCCGATACCACTCATGACCTTCTGATTCGACATAAAATGGATTGTTATCGTTGCCTCAACAAAAGTCGATAAAAATTGACGGGCACCGATTCGTAAGCCAAGCTGGACCGGCAAGAATTCGCTCGGTTCGTAGGTGAATTGCCTGTGAGGAGAGATCGGATGGAGTCCGAAGAGCAAGCGGATGTTATACGGGAAGCAGTAGGCGTTTTTGAAACCGCCGATTCCCTTCAGGAAGCGATTGACGAGTTGCTGATGTCAGGATTCAACCGCGCAGAACTGAGCCTCCTCGCGGCGGAAAGCGCTGTCGACGAGAAGCTTGGCGTCAAGTACCAGAAAATCACCGAACTTGAGGATTCCTCGATTGCCCCGCGCTGCTGTTATGTATCGAAGGAATCTCTTGGCACCGCCCAAGGCGGGCTAATCAGCGGACTGTTGTATGTGGGCGCGGTTACGGCATCGGTAGCAATCGTGGCGTCTGGGGGCGCGTTGGCAGCGACAATTATCGGCGCCTCGCTGGCTGGCGGCGTCGGCGGTCTTATCGGGACAGTGCTTGCCAGTCTCATCGACGACCACCATGCAAACTACCTTCAGGAGCAACTCGAGCGCGGTGGCCTGCTGCTTTGGGTAAGAACTTGGAACAAAGAGCGTGAGACCCGCGCGGCCGAAATCCTCGCGAGATATTCAGCACGCGACGTGCATATTCACACGCTTTCAGCTCGGGCTTGAAGCAACTTAGCGCATCGGCCGAAATGACGGGGCGCTCCCGGCAACCACACTCAAGCTCTCACCTGCTCGCCTTGTGCGCAACCGCTTCTTTGGCATTCGTGACGCCGCCATGCGCAGCTGACCAAGCCACAGGATCTTCCAGAAATTTCCGTACGCCCGCGAGCGTCTGTTCTGAAAAATAATTTCCGCTTCTGCATGCTTCCAGTACATCCCACCAAGTGCATAGGTGGTGAAGGCAGATGCCCATTTCTGCAAGCTTGTCCAGACTTCCTGGAAAAACGCCATAATAGAAGACCACGAATACGTGATCGCAAATCGCCCCGGCGTCACGCAGTGCGGTGGCAAACTGAATCTTGGAACCACCGTCAGTCGTCAAATCCTCTACCAGCAGAGTGTTCCTTCCTTCCGGCACGTTACCTTCGATCAATGCGTTTCGTCCAAAGCCTTTCGGCTTCTTGCGGACATACGCCATCGGCAACGACAACCGATCTGCAATCCATGCAGCATAAGGGATACCTGCGGTTTCGCCCCCTGCCACCGCCTCGATCGTCTCGAACCCAATCCGACGTGTCAGCTTCTCCACACCCAAGTCACAGATTTTTGCGCGCGCACGAGGAAAATAGATGATTTTTCTGCAATCAATATAGACGGGCGCCTTCCATCCAGATGTGAATGTGTACGGCTCCTCGGGCCGGAAATTCACTGCCTTGATTTCCAACAGGATTCGCGCTGCCGTTAAAGCCGCATCCCGGTCCCAATCGGTCGCGTGACCCATGTGTGCCGCCATTTCTATGTCCTCCGATATCGCCGGAACTCCTATGACAGCCTTGCGTTTCCGTCCACATCGCTTGCCGGCGGAGCTAAAACTGATAGACCTCAGGATCTGCGAATGGAGGAAAAACAATGTCGAAGATCAAGGTACAAACCCCTGTTGTCGAAATGGACGGCGATGAAATGACGCGTATCATTTGGGGGTTCATCAAACAGCAATTCATCCTACCATATCTCGACATCGAACTAAAATATTTCGATCTTGGTATAGAAAACCGCGATGCGACAAACGACCAAGTCACTGTCGAGGCCGCCCTTGCTACAAAAAGATACGGCGTCGCCGTCAAATGCGCAACGATCACGCCTGATGAAGCAAGAGTAAAGGAATTCAGTCTTAAGCAAATGTGGCGGAGCCCAAATGGTACAATCCGCAATATTCTCGACGGGACGATCTTCCGGGAGCCGATCATCTGCAAAAACGTTCCGCGCTTGGTGCCCAACTGGTCCGAACCGATCGTGATCGGCCGTCATGCCTACGGAGATATCTACCGTGCAGCGGAAACAAAAATCCCTGCGGCCGGCAAGGTGCTCCTTTCGTACCTTCCAGCAGACGGCAGCAAGCCGCTGGTCTTGGATGTACACGATTTCAAAGGCCCCGGCGTGGCGCTCGGTATGCACAACACGAAGGCATCAATTGAAGGATTCGCCCGTGCTAGCTTCAACTACGCCATTCTACGCAATTTTCCGGTATACCTCTCGACTAAAAATACGATTCTCAAGGCGTACGACGGCATGTTCAAAGATGTTTTCCAGGATGTCTTTGACGCTGAATTCAAGGACCAATTCGACAAACGCGGTTTGGCCTATGAGCATCGTTTGATCGATGACATGGTGGCATCTGCCTTGAAATGGAATGGAGGCTATCTCTGGGCGTGCAAGAACTACGATGGCGATGTCGAGAGTGACATCGTCGCCCAAGGGTTCGGCAGCCTTGGATTAATGACGTCGGTTCTGATGAGTCCAGATGGTAAAACTATTGAAAGCGAGGCCGCTCACGGAACGGTAACGCGGCATTACCGCGAACACCAAAAGGGCCGTCCAACGTCGACAAATCCAATTGCATCAATTTTCGCGTGGACTCGTGGGCTTGCGTATCGTGGCCGGTTTGACGATACGCCGCAGCTGACCGAATTTGCTGAGACCTTGGAGCGCGCATGCATAGCCACCGTCGAAGCGGGCTTTATGACCAAAGATCTTGCGCTCTTAATCAGCAAGGATCAGGCTTGGCTCACGACCCAGGATTTCCTCGCAAAACTCGACGAGAACTTCCGAAGAATCATGTCAAAATGAACGGCAGCCCGACATTCGGATCGAGCCACCGAAGACCACCCGCAGTTGAAAGTTTTTTACGGAATCAGGATAACCAGGCTCATAAATCGCCGCACCCGTCACGGCATCCGATCAAACTCCCACGAGGAATATCGACTGCTTCAGCGTGCCCCCTCAGCAACACACAGCCAATGTTATTCCTGTCTTTCAACCATCAGGCGTTTGATGTTCCCGATCGCCTCTGCCGGATTGAGCCCTTTCGGGCAGGCTTCCGCACAATTCATGATGGTATGACAACGATACAGCTTAAAGGGATCCTGCAGCGCATCCAACCTGTGCCCCGCATTCTCGTCGCGGCTATCGGCAATCCAGCGATAGGCCGCCATCAACACGGCGGGACCCAGATACCGGTCGCCATTCCACCAATAGGACGGGCATGAGGTCGTGCAACAAAAGCACAATATGCATTCCCATAGACCATCAATCTGGGCGCGTTCTTCCTGGCTTTGTCGACGCTCGGCGTCAGGCGGAGCCGAGGTTTCGGCCTGTAACCATGGTTCGATTGAGTGGTATTGCGCGTAAGCCTGCGTCAAGTCCGGAACAAGATCCTTAATAACAGGCATATGGGGCAAAGGATTAATAGCAACCGCCCCCTTGATTTCGTCGATTGGCTTCAGGCATGCGAGCGTATTGGTACCGTCAATATTCATCGCGCACGAGCCACAGATGCCTTCACGGCAGGAACGGCGAAAGGTTAGCGTGCTATCGATTTCGTTCTTGATCTTGATCAACGCATCCAAAACCATTGGGCCACAGGCATCAAGATCTATTTCGTAGGTATCGACGCGGGGGTTACCGCCGTCGTCGGGATTCCAGCGATATATCTTGAAGGCCTTCAGTCGCTTGGCGTCAGGCGCAGCCTTTAAAAGCCTACCCTCGGTCACGCGACTGTTTCTGGGAAGAGTGGATTCAACCATCTTCCGCCTCCTCTCAGTACACCCGTTTTTTTGGCGGGAACACCGAAACATCCGTCGTCAGAGTCTGCATCCGCACCGGGCGATAATCCACCGCCACATGACCTGAGGACGAACACCATGCCAATGTGTGTTTGAGCCAATTCTGATCGTCTCTGTCCGGATAGTCATCATGGGCATGAGCGCCGCGGCTTTCATGTCGGGCTTCTGCAGACACGATGGTGGTAAGGGCGTTGCCCATGAGATTCTGCAGTTCCAGCGCTTCCATGAGATCGGAGTTCCAGATCAGGCTGCGATCTGCCACACAAATGTCGTCCATAGCATTCCAAAGATCAGAAATCTTTTCCACGCCTTCCCGAAGTGTTTTGGCATTGCGAAAAACTGCTGCATGATTCTGCATGGTACGGCGCATCTTGTCACGAAGAACCGCTACTGGGGTCCCGCCGCAGGCATGACGGGTGCGATCAAACCGATCCACTGAGGCGTCCCCAGCGTCGGGCGGTAGCGGAGCCTGAGCAGCGCCTGCTGTAATTACCTGCGCTGCCCGTTGCGCAGCCGCGCGGCCAAACACAATGAGATCAAGCAGGGAATTGGTTCCGAGACGATTGGCGCCATGCACAGAAACACATGCCGCTTCGCCAACGGCCATCAAGCCAGGAACAATCGCAGCGGGGTCCTCCTTTGTCGGGCGCAGGACCTCCGCGTGATGGTTTGTCGGAATACCACCCATATTGTAATGAACAGTTGGCAAGACGGGGATCGCTGTCTTGGTCACATCAATGCCGGCGAAGACTTTTGCGGTCTCGGAGATTCCCGGCAAACGTTCGTGGATTTGCGCGGCATCAAGATGTTCGAGATGCAGCATGATATGGTCTTTATTTAGCCCACAACCGCGCCCTTCCATGATCTCAATCGTCATGGAACGAGAAACGATATCGCGTGACGCTAGGTCTTTGGCTGTCGGCGCGTAACGCTCCATGAAGCGCTCGCCCTCGCAGTTAGTTAGATAACCACCTTCGCCTCGGGCCCCCTCGGTGATCAAACAACCTGCAGGAAAAATGCCCGTTGGGTGAAACTGCACAAATTCCATATCCTGTAATGGCAATCCGGCGCGCAAGGCCATCCCACCCCCGTCACCCGTGCAGATATGCGCCGAGGTGCACGAAAGAAAAGCACGTCCGTAACCACCGGTCGCAAGAACAACCATTTGCGCCCGAAATCGATGCAACGTACCATCATCGAGGCACCACGCCATGACGCCACGGCAACAACCTTGATCGTCCACTATCAGGTCGGTCGAGAAATATTCAACGAAAAACTCGACGTCGTGCTTCAGACTCTGCTGATACAAGGTGTGCAGAATAGCATGACCAGTGCGATCTGCGGCCGCGCAGGCTCGACGAACCGGTTCTTTGCCATAGTCTTTCATATGGCCACCAAATGGCCGTTGGTAAATCTTACCATCGTCGGTGCGACTGAACGGCACGCCGAAATGTTCGAGCTCGTAAACGGCCGGGATCGCCTCGCGGCACATATACTCAATCGCATCCTGGTCACCAAGCCAATCCGAACCCTTTACGGTGTCATACATGTGCCACCGCCAATCGTCCGGCTCCATGCTGGCCAAAGCTGCGCCAATACCGCCTTGGGCGGCGACGGTATGGCTCCTCGTTGGAAATACTTTAGTAATACACGCTGTCTTTAGGCCGGCGGCCCCCATTCCCAGGGTCGCCCGCAGTCCCGACCCACCTGCACCAACTACTACAACGTCGTAAGTATGATCGTGAATCGTGTACGCACCGTTCGACAGCTTTGAGCTTGCTTTCATACGGTCCATTCCTACGGTGGCAGCCTGCACAAAACCAGTCAGAGCGCTAGCTTCAAAATCGAGATCGTAGCAAGCAAGCCGAAGAAGGCGACACTCCCGCGCATCAAGAGTAGCAACAGAACCCGGCGCCCTTCATTATGGATGTAGTCCTCAATGACAACCTCCAAGCCGAGCTGTGCGTGATAAAAAAGGCATACCGCCAGTCCAAGAAAAAGAACGGCATTCCAAGGTTCGTGCATATAGGCCCGTACTGCAACCTGATTCGCCCCTTTAAGTACTAAGATGGATATGACGAAATAAAACGTCAGTGGCAGCAGAGCGATTGCCGAGAGTCGCTGCGCCCGCCAGTGGCGCAGACCAGATTTTGCTGGGCCGTACCCACGCACCTGCCCAAGAGCAGAACGCATTTTCCGTGCCGAATTGACCTCGTTCATCCGCACCCTTCATCCCTAAATGCTTCAACCGATCGCAAAGCCGACGACCCAAGCTAGAGCGGCCAGCAAAAGGGTTGCCCCGATCACGATGTAGCCGGTACGGTGCATCGTTGACAGATCAAATCCGTAACCCGCATCCCACAACAGGTGTCGGATGCCGTTACAAAAGTGATAAAATAGCATGACCGTGAAGCCAAAGAGTACCAATTGCCCCGCAAATGAATCGACCAGTCGTTGAGCGATCAAGAAGGTGTGCGGCGATTCCGCAGCTGCAGCAAGCCAAAGAGCAAGCACTACCACGCCCCCGGTAAGTGCCACGCCAGAAAGCCGGTGGAAAATTGACAAAACCGAAGAGATTTGCGGTTTGTATACTTGAAGGTGCGGAGACAATGGTCGGCGGACTGGCTGTCCATCCGAATTACGTCCCTGCATCAGGGTTTCGCGAACGTCGTGCATAACCACTGCCCCTCTGCGCCGCGACCGAAAGCCCGTCCAATAGCAATCGCGTGAACCACCGGCCGGAAATGCATCATCTGCTTAATGCCCCGTTTGAGTAGGGTCAATGAATGCCTAAGCCATGGTGGCGATTCAAAACTCCCTGTTTAAGGCGACAAGGATCCGGCACGGTCAAATGGCCAGACCGTCAAAGGGTTGTCGTTGACCGAACCACGATGGCACTTGATGTTTTCGCGTAGTGATTTCGCTACACATGGCTGATGTAAACCAACGAAAACGTCAAGTCCCATCAGGTTCCGCCAAAGGCATAGTAAACGAAAACTGTAGAGGCACGCCAAGTCTGTTCTGTCGACGGCGCGTTCTCAGTTTGCCCAACAGACACCACAAATCCCCACTCCAAGCCATTAGATTGGGCCTGACCGGAGTCTCTCTGGAATAATGTTCCGGAAGACGAATGTGACGATCAACACAACGAACCCTGTCCTATGCCCGTCCACAGCTCGAGCGTTCATACCACACAAAATGTCCCGAACAGCCGCGAACCGGACGCATTGCGCACCTCCCAAGGCGTATAGGAGCGATGCAAGGCGCTCGATAGGATATTGCTACACGCGATCACTGGTCTAGCACTTTTGGACGCGTCCCTGAACGCCTTTAGATTGTGTTTCCTGCAGTGTTAATCAACGGCCAAGCAAAATCGCCAAGCCAACCAGAAGGCCGACAGCGCGGTTGAGCTTGAAAAGAGCAAGGCAACGCTCGGGGTTGTCAATGTCGAGCCGGATAACCTGCCAAAAAAGCAGAAGCGCCGGAAGCGAGAGACTCACAAATGCTAACGATCCAAGCCGGGATAGTGCCGCAGCAAGAAGAAGAAAAGCGAGTGTTAACGCATAGCATAGGGCAAGGAAAGGTCTTGTCTGCCTGCCCAAAAGCAATGCCGTCGACTTGATTCCGACCATGGCATCATCCTCCCGATCTTGATGGGCGTAGATCGTGTCATAGCCGAGGATCCAAAAAATCGACGCTGCATAAAGTGTAAGCGCAGCTGCCGTAAAACTTCCGGTTGCCGCCACAAATCCGAGTGGTACCCCCCAACCGAAAGTAAAGCCGAGAATGATTTGCGGCCACCAGGTGATCCGCTTAGCGACTGGGTAGAGAACCACAAGAACAAGCGACGCAAAGCCCACCACCTGGGCGGGCCGATTGAGCTGTAGTAAAATTAACAGGCCAATCAAAAGCAGGAGACCGAGGAACACCAACGCCGCTGGTACGGAGACTGCGCCAGCAGCCAATGGCCTTCCCGCCGTGCGGGTGACCGAGCGGTCCAATTCTCGATCCCATAGATCGTTAATGATGCAACCGGCGCCACGCATGACCACCGAACCAATCGCGAACAAGATGATCAGCCACACGCTGAACCAGATACCACGTCTCGCGAGCAATATGCTCCAGAGGCCAGGCAAAAACAGCAACCATGAACCAATCGGTCGATCCAGACGAGCGAGCAACGCGTAGGGTTGTGCCCAGCGAGGTAGCCGCCGAATCCATCCTTGATCCCGGATATCGGTAAAATCGTGATTTTCGGGTAGATGGTTTATCATGACTTCTCTCGTTCGTTTGTTTTGCCCCCAACCACTGGCATGCGGCGGTGTCGTTGCCATAGATCGGCGGCAAGCGCACTACCTTCAACATGTCATGCGCCGCGTCACAGGCGACAGATTGCGGTTGTTTAACGGCGAAAGTGGTGAATTTACGGGTGAAATCGCGCGTTTCAACCGGCACGGCGGAGAGGTCTTGCTTGGTGAGCGTCTGCGAACCCCATTGCCAGAACAAACTTGCATTTTATCTTTTGCCCTCGTGAAAAGGAGCGCAACCGACCTGATTGTCGAGAAGGCGACTGAGTTGGGAGCAACAGTGATCCAACCAGTCGTTACATCACACACCCAAGCCGTTCGCGTGAATCTTGAACGGCTCAACGCCATTGCAACTGAGGCAACTGAACAATGTGAGCGACTCTCGGTTCCGGCAATACGTGGCGTCGTGACGCTTGATTCGCTGCTCGAGTCGTGGCCAGAATCCAGGCCTCTATTCGTCGCTGCTGAGCGGGTCGATGCAAGTCCATTGGCCGCATGTTTGCGCGACTGCGGCCTGTTGGTCGGGCCCGAAGGCGGCTTCACTTCGAGGGAGCTTGACGTTTTGGGCCGGCACCCCTTTGTTACGCTCGTTTCACTTGGACCTTGGATTCTCCGGGCTGAAACTGCCGCTATCGCCGGCCTAGCGAGACTTCTTGCTGGCCATAGGCCCAGCTGACCAGGAGTACCACGTGTCGAACCCCGGAGAGGCCGACGTCACCCCAATCACCAGCCCTGACTCAGGCTTGCAGCAGCTTGCTGAATGGCTCGAGGCAGGCGCCAAGCCGCCACGCCAATTTCGCATTGGCACCGAACATGAAAGCTTTGGATTTCGGCACCATGGCTATGCCCCGATTCCTTATGAGCCGGATGGGATTCGCAAAGTGCTTGAATTCCTCGCCGCCGAAGAGGGACTGCAGCCTATTCTCGATCAAGGAAACATAATAGGACTGGTCGGCGACAAATTTTCGCTCTCACTGGAACCCGGTGGACAATTCGAACTTTCGGGCGGCGCGCTTGATGACTTGCACGAAACCAAGGCAGAAATCGATACGCACATACGTCGTGC
>DAIDMG010000055.1 GCA_027449105.1 Acidiphilium sp.
ACCCGATCCGGTGGGAGGGGTTCCACCGCCGACCCGCGATTGGCCAATCCCTACTTCAGTGGGGAGAAGCCAACAGCGGCTCGGATGTCGAAAGCAAGGCCGCTACCAGATCTGGTGGCGGTTGAGCTAACTCGATAGTGCCCAGAGCACCGAAGTTTTTTGAATTCTCAATCATCAAGACCCCCATCTTCCCGGACGGGAAGAGGAGGGTGAAATCGAAGCGATTCAAGGGCTTTCCTCCCGAGCGGGAAGAAGCGATAAAAGAGAATAAGATTCCGGCTATTTCTTCCCGATCGGGAAGCGGTTTATCTTCGAACTATTCAATATATACGCCTTCAGTCGAGGTCACCAGTTCACCGGCAAGTATTTACTTTCTATGGATGAGCTATAGCCGGGGCCCTTTTTTCATCCCCTTGATCGAGAATACGAGCGGGGCGGAGCTCCCCTCCAAGACGGCTGGACGTCTCCGCGGGCGTTGACGACGGTACCGGGACTTTCATGACCACTTCAATGCGTTGTGTTGCGCCTCCCACCAGGCGTCTCACGTCCTACAGCGGCGTATAGGGGACACGTCGAGCTCAAGACCAAGGCATGTCGAAGATCCGGTGATTCGCGACTGGACGGTCAGACTTTTTGTGGCAAAGCCGGCTTTTAAAGCTCAGTTTTTCAAGATCGCGGGCAAAGTTGGTGTTTTTTCTATGCTTTGATGTGCGAACCGGCGCTCGAGTAAGACGCTGTTAGCAGAATGAAACGTCGGGGCCATGTGCCGGCTCAATCGCAGCGTATGTTGGAACTGAGGGGCATGGAATGGCGTGTTACGAAACCCCTGACAGTCTACGCCGGTGAATGGTTCAGCCTCGAGAAGGCTGAACCATTGGCGCGCGATGGGGTTTTACGGGCTACGCTACCGTAAAGCGGTTATCAATGTTGCCGCGTGTAGCATGAACATAGGGGCACACGATCTCTGCTTTGTGCACCAACGCTTTAGCCTCTTCGTGGTCCATACCCGGCATGCTGACCGTCAGGTGAGTATTTATCCCAAAACCTTGACCATCATCGCGTGGCCCGACCCCTATAGTTGCCCGCACCGTGGTCGAATCCGGAAGTTTCACCTTTTCCTTACCCGCGACAAATTTTAGTGCTCCAAGGAAGCAGGCGGAATAGGCGATGGCGAATAGTTGCTCTGGGTTGGTCCCTGGGCCGTTATCGCCACCCAATTCTTTTGGGGTACTAAGGTCGACCTTCAGTCGACCGTCATCGGTCTCGCCGTGTCCGGTCCGGCCACCCGTAGCGTGGGCATGAGCGTGATATAAAGCTTTCATCTTGGTCCTCCATGAAGTTGAGAAGCGTAACCGACCCCTATTGGCAGATTAATTAACAGGCCAAAGCCGATTGTCGAAAATTGCTCGGCTGTGCCCCAATGGGCCAGCGCCGGTGCCGTAGCCTGGCGCGGCTGCGAGCGCGGCTCGCACAAAATCCCTCCCTTGTTCGATCGCAGAGATCATGTCCAAGCCGCTGGCAATGCCTGTCGCAATTGCCGAGGCGAGAGTGCATCCGGTACCATGGCTGTGTCGCGTGGAGATACGCGAACCTACAAAACGGGTGATGCCGCTGGGACTGGCAAGCACGTCGACAAGGGTGTCACCCGAGGTATGTCCACCTTTTATAAGGACGAACTTGGCACCAAGCGCCTGTAATGAGGTTGCGGCACTCTCGATCGCGTCAATCGTGTTCAGCGTGGAGCCGGTCAAAGCCGCTGCTTCGTCGAGGTTTGGTGTGAGCAGCATGGCCATCGGCAGCAATTCATCCCTAAGTTTGGCGATGCCGGCCGAATCAATGAGCTGGCGCCCCGATGACGAGATCATGACCGGATCAAGCACAATCGGGGTCCTGCCTGCATGGTCGCGTAGCGCCACGATAATGGCGGCGACCATGTGAGTGCTGCCGAGCATCCCAATCTTGATCGCGTCGACGCCCAGATCGTCAAATACCACCTGAATAGCGCGTACCACGAGATCGGGGTGCATCAACGACACCTCATGCACGGCTTGGGAATCCTGTACGGTGATAGCCGTGATCGCAGTCATGGCGTGACCACCAAGCCGCGTAATCGTTTTTATGTCTGCTTCGACCCCAGCTCCGCCGCAACTGTCGGAGCCGCCGATTGCCAGAACACGGGGCACCAATACCGAGGCATTCATGATGCGGTAGCGGCTTCTCGTTCGATGCTTGAACAGACCTCATCAACCAGCGATTCGATCTGAGTTACGTTCTCTCCTTCGGCCATGACGCGTATCAGCGGTTCCGTGCCCGAAGGACGCACAAGAAGACGGCCAGTACCGTTGAGGCTGGCGGCTGCTTCGGCAATTGTCGCCTGCACTTTTGCCGATGCGAGTGGCGAACTGCCCTGGTACCGAACATTGCGCAACAACTGTGGCACAGGCGGAAACACGGTACAAACCTCGCTTGCTGGGCGGCCGGCTCTGACCAGAGCGGCAAGAATCTGCAAGGCGGCGATGAGACCGTCGCCGGTCGTCGCAAAGTCTGCAAGAATTACATGACCTGACTGCTCGCCGCCTAAGTTGAGACCAAGATTGCGCATTGCTTCAGCGACGTATCGGTCACCTACCTTGGTCCGATGCAATGTAAGCCCAAGGCCACCAAGATAGCGCTCCAACCCGAGGTTGGACATCAATGTGGCGACGATTCCGGGTCCGGCAAGCTTATGGTCGGCTTGCATCGTCCGCGCAATCAGTGCGAGGACTTGATCGCCATCGATAATAGCGCCGCGTTCATCGGCAAGAAGCACTCGGTCCGCGTCGCCATCCAATGCGATGCCGAGATCAGCTTTATGGGCGACTACCGCCGCGCACAGTTGGTCGGGTGACGTGGACCCGCAGCCACGGTTGATGTTGAAGCCGTTTGGCTCGTTCCCAAGCGCCACGACATCTGCGCCTAGCTCCCATAAAGCTGCGGGAGCGACTTTATAGGCGGCGCCGTTGGCGCAATCGAGGACCACCCGTAGCCCGTCAAACCTCAATCCACGTGGGAGGCTCGCTTTTGCGGATTCGACGTAACGACCAGCAGCGTCGACGAGTCGACTAGCCTTGCCCAGTTCGGCGGGAGCGGCCAAACGTTGGGACAGATCCTCTTCCATCAAGGCTTCGATTTCGGCTTCGGTCGCATCGGAAAGTTTGGTACCGTCTGGACCGAACAGCTTGATGCCGTTGTCCTCGTATGGATTGTGGGATGCCGA
The DNA here is from genome assembly GCA_027449105.1 of Acidiphilium sp. Taxonomy (GTDB): domain Bacteria; phylum Pseudomonadota; class Alphaproteobacteria; order Acetobacterales; family Acetobacteraceae; genus Acidiphilium. The sequence goes on from DAIDMG010000055.1 coordinate 3,257, forward strand.
GATCACGACGCCTAGATCAGCCCGAAGGCTTCGGGTAAGCATGGCAATTGCCGGTGTCGGCAGTGGGCCAGCAAGCGTCACATCCATCCCGGCGCCGATGAAACCGGCAGTCAGGGCAGGTTCCAGCATATAGCCGGACAATCGTGTGTCCTTGCCAATGATGACGCGGTGGCGGTGGTTGCCGCGAGTAAAAAGCAAGCCTGCTGCTTGGCCAAGCCGCAGCGCAATCTCAGCGGTCATCGGTGCGGTGTTGGCGATTCCGCGTATACCATCCGTGCCGAACAGTCGGCGTTGCTGTCTGTCTTGCGAGTCCGTAGAGATCACGTTCATACTGGTCGTTCAACGCCTGAATGCGCCGATGATCAAGAGGGGGCTGCCGGCTGCGTGACCAAGAGCAGGTCGTGCACCTCAAACGGCTGCCAGCGCGTGCCAGACGCGCAAGGCTTGCACAGTCCCAAGGACGTCGTGGACCCGCAGGATGGTTGCTCCGCGACTGGCGGCGAACAGTCCCGCCGCGATGGAAGCAACATCGCGCTGGGAAGCCGTGTATTCATCAACAAGTTCGCCGATAAACCGTTTGCGGGATACACCAACAAGGACTGGATGGCCTAAGGCAACAAATCGTTTGATATCTTTCAGGAGGGTCACGTTCTGCGCGCCAACCTTTGAAAACCCGAACCCCGGATCAAGCGCTATCGCCTCTTTGGCAATTCCGGCTGCGAGTGCCGCATCCCGGCGGAGCAGGAGCTCGCTACTGACTTCCGATACCAAATCCGCATAATGCGTGTGCTGATCCATTGTTTCCGGTGTGCCCCGCATATGCATTAAAATGACTCCGCATTGCCGAGCAGCGACAATTTTTGCGGTGGCCGGATCATGTTGCAGCCCGGAAACATCGTTAACAATGTTTGCACCGCAATCAAGCGCTGCTGACATTGTTGCCGCATTCCGCGTATCCACAGAAATCACGGCCCCAGTTTCAGCAAGTCCCCGCACGACTGGCAGAATGCGTTGGATCTCGTCAGAGGGCTCTACGAGTGCAGCGCCGGGTCGCGTACTTTCGCCACCGACATCAATAATATCGGCACCTGCTGCCAGCATCGCACATCCTGCTGCGATCGCTGCCTTGGAGTCAAAAAACAACCCGCCGTCAGAAAAACTATCGGGTGTAACGTTAAGAATTCCCATGACCAGCGGGCGATCAAGCTTGAAGCCAGCCCAGCGGCGTTCGAGGTGGCTGTTCATGCCGTACGTGCCATCGACCTAATGGTGTCGTAATGTTCTGGATCGATGGGCTGTAGCACGGTACGCAAACGCACTTGCATTGGTCGGCGATACTCCGACAAGTTGAAAGCAGCAAGCTGCTTGATTGCACTCAGTGATTCCTCCCTGGCTCAAGGGGCGCGCGGCATGGAACGTTGGGCGACGCAGTGCCTCGGCGATTGGCTTCGTGTTCCGCTCGAAAGCGCCAGTCCCTGGCTGAACTGGCGCGCCGATGCGGCAAACGAAGGGTGTCCGCCACCTGATCGGATGGAAAGCGGGTCCGCCACTGCCCGGCAATAAACCCATCTCTGCGTCGGAGGGATGCCATTCGCAGCTCGGAAGTCGAGGACAACGCCACTGCCCGATCTGGAGGCCGAATGAAATAACCCGATCGCGCCTTGGGCCTTGGACAGGTGGCGCATTTCTCCGCGCTTTCGAGCTCATGTTTGCCGTGAGTGCTGAAGCATTGCCTTGGCGGCCTTTGCCACTGTACCGCCTGCCAGTGGCCAGCATATGGCAGACCGCATCATAATGCGCTAGCTTCCGTGCCATGGCGGAACCAAAACTCTACCTTGGTACTCGGCGGTATTCCTCCTGGTCACTTCGAGGATGGCTTGCTGTTCGCCTTGCTGATCTTGAGGTCAGCGAGCATGTCATTCCGTTGGTCGGAGGGAATACGCCCGTAGTGAAAACGATTTCGCCGTCAGGCTTTGTGCCGTATCTTGAGCACGATGGCGCCTGCATTTGGGATTCTCTGGCGATTCTCGAGTATTGCGCTGAAATACAGCCTCTGCTCTGGCCAGCCGGTCGTGTAGCGCGTTCCCATGCAAGAGCAATCACAGCCGAAATGCATAGCGGATTTCGAGCGCTTCGCACTACGTTGCCGATGAATTGCGGGCGCGACCGTCCACGAAGGACGATTAACCCTGAAACGAGTGCTGATATTGCACGAATCGAATCAATTTGGACGACGACGCGCGCTCGTTTCGGCGAAAGCGGCACCTATATGTTCGGCGAGAACTTTACGGGTGCTGACATCATGTTTGCCCCGGTCGTTTCGCGTTTTCGCAGCTATCACATCGAACTCAGCACCGCTGCGATGCAATATATTGATGCCATTCACAGGCATCCGTTGATTCAGACGTGGTATCGCCTTGCGGCAGTAGAGCCGGATAGTTGGAAACTCACAGGTTATGAGGAACTGGAGTGAGCATCGACCTTGCTCTGGGACGTATCCTTTCAACTCGTCAGAGCGGCCTGGAACGCGATGAGGATGCAATCGGTACCGGGCAACGAGGTATTGTCTGCTCTTTGTTTGGAAGAATGGCACATTTTTTGGATTTCCAAGTATCCATGTGACGGGTCACGTCGCGTAGGAAGTAAGCGTTTGACCGCCGATTGACGTTGTATTGGGGGTACAAAAGGCCCTTTTGAAGGGGGAGCTTCCGTGTCCAACCAAAGGCCGCCCCTGATATAAAGCTTGGGTTGGTGGCACGTCTAGGAATATGTGGTTCTCAACCACTCGGCGCTCGACCTTGTGCCCGTACGGGCTGAGTCTGGGAGGGTCTAACTATCGCTGACCGAGCTGACACCGATCTTGAAACCCTTGAGGCAGAGGCGCGGGCCTGCGTGGTGTGCGCCCCCGTCTTGCCGCTTGGCCCCCGTCCTGTATTCCAGACTGCCACGTCAGCAAAACTGTTGATCGTCGGCCAGGCGCCGGGCGCAAGGGTTCACGCAACCGGAATTCCTTGGAACGACGCGTCGGGTGACCGGCTGCGTAACTGGTTAGGTCTTGCGCGAGCGGAATTCTATGATCGTAGGCGCGTGGCAATCCTGCCTATCGGGTTTTGTTATCCAGGCCGTTTGCCACGAGGAGGAGATGTATCACCTCGGCTGGAATGCGCGCCATTATGGCAGGCCCGTTTTCTGGCTGCGTTATCCGGGATTCGATTAACCTTGTTGGTAGGGACGTACGCGCAAGTCTATCATCTAGGCGCTGGTAAAATGGAGGATCGTGTCCGCGCGATTGCAGAAAGCAGGAACTATATAGCGTTGCCGCACCCGTCGTGGCGGACACGTGCTTGGGTAGAGCGCCGGCCCTGGTTTGCAAGGGATGTGCTGCCGATCCTTCGTGCTCGGATTGCCGACGTAATGGCTGACTAAAGGAGAAATGTCATGGTAACCAAACTAACGGATTCCGAGCGCGAGGCTCTGGTCGATCTTCTTCCGCGATGGACGGTATTGAGCGATCGCGACACGATCACTCGCGACTTCGTCTTTCCGGATTTTGTCCAAGCGTTCGGATTCATGTCGAAAGTAGCGCTTCTTGCTGAGAAGGTTGATCACCACCCCGAATGGTCGAATGTCTATAATCGGGTACGAATTCGACTTTCAACCCATGAGGTCGGAGGATTGACCATGCGCGACGTCAAGCTGGCTCAAATGATTGATGCGATACAGAACTAACAGCTTCCCCGGCGTCACAGTGACCGGTGCGGCGGCGCCGGAACCCAAAGTTCGTCATGGGCCCCCTCTTCATTCAGCACGCGCGCCAGCACGAACAGCAGGTCGGACAGACGGTTTAAATATTGTAAGGTTGTCGGCGCAACGGTTGTTTCGGCTCCAAGAGCCACGAGTTCACGTTCGGACCGGCGGACGGTGGTGCGGGCCAGATGGGCCCGACAGGCTGCTTCCGTACCTCCTGGCAGGATAAAGCTCGCGAGCGGTTTCAGTCGGGCGTTGAACCGTGCTAACTGTGTATCCAGAAAAGCGGGGTAGTTTTCGCCAATCGCAGGGCCGGATCGGCGTTTGCCCGGCGTGGCCAGTTCCGCGCCGAGATCGAAAAGATCATTTTGCACCATGCCCAATACCGCGTCGATCTCATTGTGATCCCGACATGATGCACGTAGCCAGCCGATTACGGAGTTTGCCTCATCCAATGCGCCGAGCATGCGGATCCGAGAGTGATCCTTGCGGACCCGGTCGCCGTTCGCCAAGGATGTTTCGCCTCCATCGCCACCTCGTGTAACGATCCGATCCAATTTGACCATTGTAATATTCCCTCATGCCATCAGAACGCCTTCCCTCTTTGCCTTGGCTTCCGGCTCAACATGGATCGTAATGATTACACCCGGCATTTCGGCTTTCAGCGCTTCCTCGATCCGGTCGCAGATAACGTGGGCTGACGCAACCGACATTGCACCGGGTACGACCAAATGAAACTCTAGGAACTTCGACATTCCTGCTTCCCGCATACGTAGGTCATGTGCTTCGATCGCTCCGGCACCTTCCGCACGCACGAGTTCGTGCATACGGGCGACCACTTCGGGGGGAGGCGCCTTGTCAAGCAAGGCGCTCAAGGATCGACGGATAGTTTGCGCACCCACGAACGCGATTTGGCACGCGACTGCGGCCGCGATCAGCGGATCAAGAATCGGGATTTTGAATATGATTGCAACACCGAGCCCGATGAGGATTCCCAGAGTGGTCATTGCGTCTGCGTCAAGATGCGCAGCGTCGGCGGCGATAGCAGGATACCGAGCGGCCGCACCAATTCGCCGGAGCCAAAACGCGAAGAGGGCGTTCATTCCACCGCCCACCGCATTCAATCCTAGGGCAAGTATGGGTTGGGTCGGCAGCGTGGGGTGCTCCAGCCCAGCTCCGACTCGCTCGAAAATCAGTATGGCCGCCAAGACGATCATTGCTCCCTCGGCCACGGCACTGAACAGTTCGGCTTTGCCATGGCCATACGGGTGTTCGCGATCGGCAGGCTTGGCCGCTGTATGTAGTGCATAATAGAGCAGCAAGGCGGCCGTCACGTTGACGAGCGACTCCAGTGCGTCAGAATAGAGGGCAGCGCTGAAGCTTATCCGCCAAGCGGCGAGTTTGAGCGCGAATACGACAAGACCGAGGGCAATGCTACCGAGTGCCAAATGGAGTGGCGGCAGTATTGGTTTCTGGGGCTGGGGCTTCGGGGCTTTCATAATCTACTGCGACGTCAGTATTGAATTTTCGCCAGACAGCAGACAAGGTTGCTTCGTTCCCAAGCTTTGACTTCGATTGCGACTCGCGCACCTCCAGACCTTACGGACCATGGTAAATCGACCGTTCCTGTGCTGCTGTGTGCCTGCTTCCACTGCTGGGGTATGAAAAGCTCTTTGTGCCCTTCGTGCAACGACTGTCCAGCCTTTTGCGATTGTTCCCTTACTCTCGGTTGGCGGGAGTCCGGTTGAGAGCGTGTATCGCTGTTTTGATGGCAGCCGCAGAGGGGCACACGGCAAACGTTGGCATCGCTGGCAAAAGCGCAATCCTCTCTGGGCTTCCATTTCGCCCTTAGACCCGTGTTTGAGTATGCTAGATTCGTCGATCGCTGAATTATCTCGCGGCGCAGCCAGCATTTCCTGCCATTGCCCTGCGGTTGGCAAATAAGCATCAGCGACACGCGGGTAGCTTACGCACAATGCGTATGAAGGCAACTAGGCTCATGTCCCCTATCCATGATCGTCGACGTGACTCTTGCGAGTACCCGAGGCAACTTCCGAGTCGAGAGCCAGTGGCAGCCAGACACGGCAGGTTGTACCGACACCTTCTGTGCTTTCGATGACGAAGCGGCCTCGGTGGCGGGATACTGCGTGCTTGACGATGGCAAGGCCGAGGCCGGTTCCACCAACAAGACGACTGCGTCCTTTGTCCACGCGGTAAAATCTTTCAGTTAAGCGCGGGATATGTTCGTGCGCTATTCCCGGTCCATCATCAATCACGTCGATCAATACGCCCGCCTGCGGAAAGTTGGGTTCCGGCGTTGCTACCGCCCGGATTTTAACGGTACCGTTGCGACGCCCATATTTGATCGCGTTGTCGATCAGGTTCGTAAAGATTTGGGTCAGTTGCCCGGCGTCGCCATGTACAGGGGGCAGCGAATCGGGGGTATCGAGATCGAGATTTACCTCGGCGTTAGAAATCAACGGGGCCATGAACGTGGCAACGTCTCGCAGAAGGTTTCTTGGTTCTACCCGTTCCTTAGGTAAGTGGTGCTCCATCATCTCGATGCGCGACAAGCTTAGCAGATCCGCGATGATCCGTTGCATACGTTCGGCTTGCTCGGCCATGATTGCGAGGAATTGAGCGTTGGCCTCGGTATCACCGGCGGCAGGGCCGCGCAGTGTTTCGATAAATCCGATAAGACTCGTGAGCGGCGTCCGAAGTTCGTGGCTTGCATTCGCGACGAAATCCGCGCGCATCCGATCCAACGAACGCTCGTGGGTACGGTCAGAGAGAAGCAAAAACGTTGAAGCGGGTGGGATGGCACCGGTTGTTATCACGATGGCATCAAGATCGCGGGGCATGGGTGCGGCCAGACTGACCGAGATTTGGATGGGATCTCCGGCGGCATCGGCTTCATCAAGTGCTGCCCGTAATGTCGGATGGCGCAGCAACGACGCTGCCTCGTCGCCGAACTTATGCTGAGCCGCAGGGTTGCGCCAAACGATTCGGCGAGTTCCGTGAGTTAAGTCCAACCGGAACAAGGGATCTGGTAAGCGATCCAGCAACGCTTGATTGGCAGCTGCCTGTGAAGCGACCGGACCCAGCCGGCGGCGTTCCAAGGTGATGGCTTGGATAACTTTCATCGCCAGCGGCGTCAGGCCCGGAGTGATCAGCGAAAGCTGATTTAGCGACGCACTCTCGACTGCCTGTTTGAACGCATGGAGGTCGCGGGCCAGAACAAGCCCGGCCACACCCGACCAAAGCGCTATGCCAAGCAGGGCGATAAACCCAGCGAACGGCTTCATGGCGCCTATCGACATCAGCAACAAAATGCCACCGACCGGAAGGGCGCCCAGCCACAGTGCAACGGTCAGGCGCGGCCTGTTTTGACCACTCATTGGTGTTCAGCGAGCAGGAACGATGTCCGGCGGTAGTTCGTGCGGAGCTGGTGCAACAAGCTGCGGTCCGCCCGGCTTGACTCGAAACACTGCGAGGCCGCGCCGGACTTTGCCATTCGGCTGCAGTACGAGTACCCCATCGGTACCAAAAAATCCGGTTGGGTTAGTGAGAACACGCATGGTATATCCTCCCTCGTGAGCGGCCAACACAGCAATGGCTGCAGCATCGAATGCCAGATCATCGATGGCCGGCGGCTTGGTTCCGTATACTGACTCGAATTTCTGGACGAACGCCGAGCGCAGAGCGGGGGGCGGGGCGGCATAAAGCGCACCGACAAGTGCCTGATGGGTTGCCATTGCTTGCGCTTCTCTGGCCCACAGCATTGGTCCAACGATTTGTACCTGGGGAGGGTCGACATCGTAGTATGGAAGCAGCGTGGCAATCTCGGCCAAGGTTTCGCCATGGGCGGCAAGGAGCAGAGTATCGAACGGTGGTGGCGGAATCGGCTCTAGAGCTAGTTTTGCGGCCAACAAACGGCCAGCCTCGTCGTCTTGGTCGCGCGCGGCTCGGATTCGCGCCTCAAGGCCGGCACCGCGGGCATCGAAGTTCGTAGTGGCCCGAACAGTCCGTGTCAGACTGGAAAAGGATGACGGGTCGTAAAAGCCGATTTGCGGAGCGGTTTCGCCGAGGCGTTTAGCTTCCTTCTGTAACGCTGTGCCCATGAGCTGGCCAAAAGGGCTGCTTGGCAGGATCGCGGCGGTGCGGGTGTGCCCCGATGCAGCAGCGGCTGCAATCACACGACGCACCTGCTGGCCCGGCGAGATCCCTAATGGCCACAAACCCGGCTTCGCAATATCTTCGTCGTTGCTGAAGGCTAGCACATTGACGTCGGCAGCATGCGCGATTGGACCAACTGCTTCCGCCGCGCTGGCAGTAAGCGGGCCCAGGATCAGACCGTCCCCGGCATTGATCGCAGCTTGGGCCGCGGCAGCTGCTCCTTCGGGCGTTCCCTGTGTATTACGCACGTCGAGGGGGGGCGCACCGCTGGCGGCAAAGGCAAGTTTCGCAGCTTGCTCCATTGAACGGCCGACGGGGGCAAATGGTCCGGACAACGGAAGGAGGAGGGCAACGGGGCCGCTGTGACGACCGAATTGCGGTACCGACGATTCATATGCTGATGTGCTATTGATGCCTGGAATTCGGGGCATGAATTGATTGGGGGCTTCGACTCCGCATGCCGTGAGGCATGCACAAAGCACCGACGAGCAGACTATCCTTGTAAAGGACCGACGTGACAAAAGAACCTCCTAATGCAACGCAGGGCATCGATGCCGATCACGTCGCGCTCATGCTGGTTTCGACGCCGATTGGCAATCTCGGCGACCTCGCGCCGCGCGCCGTCGAAGTTCTCCGAACTGTTGACGCCGTGCTGTGCGAGGATACGCGCCATACCACAAACCTGTTGTCTGCACATGGCATCCGGGTAAAGCTTATTGCTCTGCATGATCACAATGAACAGCAGCGAAGCGCCGGCCTGATTGCCTCGATGCAGCGGGGACGGCGCTACGCCTTGGTAAGCGACGCCGGAGCTCCGCTTATCGCAGACCCTGGCTTTCGCTTGGTTCGGGGAACGATCGCTGCAGGTCTCAAGGTCAGCGGGATTCCTGGAGCAAATGCTGCAATAATGGCTCTGGCTCTCTCAGGGTTGCCGCCATATCCATTCCTGTTTTATGGATTTCTTCCTGCCCGCCCCGGCCAGCGTCAGGCCGAATTGGCGTCGATTGCTGCCGCTGAGGGGGCAGGACTCAATGCGACCTTAATCTTTTATGAAGCGCCGCACCGGCTGGCTGCTACTCTTGCCGACGCGGTTACCATTTTTGGAGATCGTCCCGCCGCCATAGCCCGGGAACTCACCAAGCGCTTTGAAGAAATAAGGCGTGATACTCTCCCCAATCTCGCCGCCTTTTATTTCACCAACGAACCTCGTGGCGAGATAACGTTGGTTGTTGGTCCTCGCCCAGCGTCGGTCGAGATCCCAGATGATCGTCTGGATGCAGCTCTCCTCAGGGCTCTGGCCACGCAACGGGTTCGGGACGCCGCGAGCACGGTCGCAGTGCAATTCGGTATTTCGCGTGCTAGGGCGTATCAGCGGGCATTGAGGCTGCGTGGCGTCGCGCTGGAAGGTAAGCTCGATTCAGGAACGTGATTCGGCAATGGTTGGAGATGGATCAAATGCGTGAGCAGCCCAGGATACATCAAATAAGGTAAGGCATTCACGGCGCCTACAGCCACTGTAATTGCGGCGAGTATCAAAGCGGCCAGCCAACCAGCCATTCGCAGGCCTGATTTTACGATAAACCACTGTAACCAGAGCATGTAGCCGACCAGCGCACCGATGCTGCCCGCAGCCGAGACCGGGTCTGGTAGGCCGAGTGCACTTAATGTGCCGTCAATCAAGATAACCAAAAACATCAACGGCAGCATCATCCAGATCGACCAGTTTAGCGCTGTTGAAGTCATTAACCAGCGCTCGTTGCCGCCGAACCGGCTCGAGGCGAATTCGATGGTTACCGGTTGGATAAGCACACCGACGAGACGCGAGCAAAACAGCATGGCTGCGATCCAATATTCATGCTGCATTGCCATCAAAATTGCCCCGACCAGAGGGAAAGCTACCAGCGGGGCTAATGATGCGGCGAACGGCGGCACGGAGTTTCCGAACTCTTCGATTCCTTGCGCTTGGCCTCGTGCCAAAAGCCAGAAGCCCCGGATAATGTTGCCGCTGCTCTGCTTCATGATTTGAAAATCTCCGACAGCAGCGCTTCGTAGATTCGCGCAAGAAGACGTAGGTCTGCGACCGGTACCGCCTCGTCAGTACGGTGCATGAGAGTGCCGACTAAGCCGAACTCAGCGACCGGGCAATATTTCGCGATAAATCGCGCGTCCGAGGTTCCACCTCCCGTGTCGAGACGTGGCTTTATACCAGTCAACATTTCTATTGCCGTTTCGAGCGCACTCGTGAGTGGGCCAGGTTCGGTGCGGAAAGGCTCCCCGCTGATCGCCACCGAGATTTTCGCATCAGGGGCAAAGCATGAAATTTCTGCTCGCAGCCATGACTCCAGTTCTGTTCCGGTATGACGATCGTTGAAGCGGATATTGAGGGCGGCGTGAGCCACACCCGGAATGATGTTGCCGGTAGGATTCCCGACGTCGACGCTCGTGATCTGCAAAGACGATGGTTCGAAATATTCGGTTCCGGCATCGATATGATGCGTCCGTAGTTTTTCCAGCGCCGGGATAAGTCGATGTAACGGGTTGTCCGCGCGCGCGGGGTACGCAACGTGTCCCTGTACGCCGCGTACGGTGATGTCGGCCGATATACTGCCGCGCCGACCGATCTTGATAACATCGCCTAAACGAGAGCCCGAGGTCGGCTCTCCGACAAGACATAAATCTGGGATTTTGTTCCTGGATGCGAGCGCCTCAAGAATCCGAATTGTCCCGTCGGTGGCGGCTCCCTCCTCATCACCAGTGATCAGCACCGTCATCTGCCCGATCGGCAGATGCATGTTTAACCGCTGGGCAATCGCTGCCACGAATGCGGCGATTGCCCCTTTCATGTCGACGGCCCCGCGGCCATACAAAACATCATCAATGATCGCGCCGCCGAACGGATCTGTCCGCCATCCAGTTCCTGGAGGCACGACATCGGTATGTCCTGCAAATCCGAAATGTCGACCTTTTGTACCTATCGTCGCAATGAGATTATGGACCGGACCATCAACCCGATGCTC